>JAUXSA010000089.1 GCA_030681615.1 Bacteroidota bacterium | reverse complement strand
ACCATTCACATGTTTCCGGGCACAACGGTATTATTAAAAGAAAACGCGCACGTTGGCCATGGGGCAATTATACACGGCGCCACCATTGGGAAAAATGTTTTAGTGGGTATGAACTCTGTTATTATGGATAATGTTGTTGTTGGCGATGAGTGTATTATAGGCGCATTGTCATTTGTTGCAGCGGATACCATTATTGAAAAAAGAAAAGTTGTGGTTGGCAACCCCGCAAAGCCAATAAAAGACGTAAGCGACGATATGATAGCCTGGAAAACCAAAGGCACAAAACTGTATCAGCAATTACCAGCGGATTGTTATGCAACGCTAAAACCTTGTGAACCATTACGAAGGATACCCGCCTTTAGGCCTCAGCAGCAGGATGAATATAAAACCTGGCAAAAAGAAAAAGCCAAAAAGGCGAAATAATTTCTAGCCTGGGTTTTGTTTGTTCGGATTTGTATCAATTCGTAATTTTCGTAGAGATTGGTAGTCTATTAATTCGTAATTTTCGTAGAGATTGGTAGTAATTATTCGTAAAAATTAGTAGCTTTAAAGTTCTTTAATTATTAAATATGGCTAAAACTAAATCTATATTAAACAAAAGATCTACCGATTTTTTATACGAATACTTAAACAACGCTTCTCCAACCGGCTTCGAAAGTTCAGGCCAAAAGATCTGGTTAAACTACTTAAAACCATACATAGACGATTATTTTGTAGATACTTATGGAACGGTTGTTGGTGTTATTAACCCAAAAGCAGAATTCAAAGTTGTTATTGAGGCCCACGCCGATGAGATAAGTTGGTTTGTGAGCTATATTACAAAAGATGGTTTTATTTATTTAAAGCGTAATGGCGGCAGCGATCACCAGATAGCGCCATCAATGCGCGTTAATATTCATACCGACAAAGGCATAGTAAAAGCTGTTTTTGGCTGGCCGGCCATTCACGTGCGCGATGCTGCTAAAGAAGAAAGCCCAAGTTTAAAGAATATATTTTTAGATCTCGGTTGTAAATCCGATAAAGAAGTTGAAGCGCTTGGCGTGCATGTGGGTTGTGTGGTTACATACGAAGATGAGTTAATGGAGTTAAACGACCGTTATTATGTTGGCCGCGCACTGGATAACAGGATAGGAGGCTTCATGATAGCAGAAGTGGCGCGTTTGCTAAAAGAGAATAAAGATAAATTACCATTTGGTTTATATATTGTAAATGCCGTTCAGGAAGAAGTTGGTTTAAATGGCGCAACAATGATAGCACGCAAAATAAACCCTAATGTGGCCATTGTTACCGACGTTTGTCACGATACACAAACGCCTATGATGAGTAAGATTGTAAGTGGCGATCTTTCTTGTGGTGCCGGACCAGTATTAAGTTACGCCCCTGCAGTGCAAAACAATTTATTAAAATTAATTGTTGAGGCAGCCAAGAAAAATAAAATTACCTTTCAACGTCTCGCCGCATCAAGGGCTACGGGAACAGACACAGACGCTTTTGCTTACGCAACAGACGGAATTGCATCGGCATTAATTTCTCTGCCACTGCGTTATATGCATACTACCGTTGAGAGTGTGCATAAACAAGATGTTGAAGAAGTAATAAAATTAATTTATCACAGTATAAAAGCAATTAAGAATAACCAGGATTTCAGATATTTAAAATAGATCTTAAACCTAATTTCATAAATCTAAAACTAAACAATGGCCATACTGGGCTCTATCATAAAACAAGCAATTACCATCCGTGGAAGAATACCTGCACGGAAGAATGTTTATAAGCAACAAATAAAACAGCTTAATAAACTTTTAAGCAAAGCACAATTTACTTCTTTTGGAACGCAATACGATTTTAGCGAGATCTTATTAAGCGAAAATGTAATAACTGCATTTAAAAATAAAGTACCCATTAACGATTACCAATCTATTTTTGAATTATGGTGGTATCGCGCACTTCAGGGCGAGAAAGATGTTTGCTGGCCCGGAAAAATAAATTACTTTGCTTTAAGCTCTGGCACATCCGAATCGGCAAGTAAACATATTCCCGTTACAAAAGAGATGATCAAGGCCATTCAGAAAGGAACCATAAGGCAGATCCTGTCTACAAAACATTTTGATTTTTCGGAAGAACAATACGAAACAGAGGCTTTGTTTGTTGGCGGAAGCACGAACTTAAATTACAACGGGACTTATTTTAGTGGCGACCTGAGCGGCATTACTACAGGCACCCAGCCGCGCTGGTTCCAGAATTTTACATTGCCGGGTCCGGAGATCCGTTCTCAATCTAATTGGGAACAAAAGCTGGAGGATCTTGTGGTGAATGCTAAAAAATGGAATGTTGGATTTATTTGTGGCGTACCTGCATGGATCCAAATTTTGTTTGAACGTATTATAAAACATTATAATGTAAAAACCATTCATGATGTATGGCCCAACCTGGCTGTGTTTGTACACGGCGGCGTTTCGGTGCAACCATATAAGAATAGTATTAATGCACTTTGTGCAAAAAAATTAATATTCCTGGATACTTATATGGCCTCCGAGGGCTTTATAGCCTATCAGGAAAGACCGAACGATCAACAAGCCATGAAATTGTTAACCGACAATTCTATGTTCTTCGAGTTCATTCCGTTTAATGAGGAGAATTTTGACGGCGATGGAAACGTAAAACCAAACGCTAAGGCAATTGATATTACAGAAGTAAAATTAAACCAGGAATACGCATTACTTATAACAAATTGTGCCGGCGCCTGGCGTTATTTAATTGGCGACACTATAAAATTTACAGATCTTAAGCGTTGCGAAATTATTGTAACGGGTAGAACAAAACATTTTTTGAGTTTGTGTGGCGAACATTTAAGCGTAGATAATATGAACAAGGCCATTAGATTAACCGCTAAAGATCTTGATCTGAACATTAATGAATATTGTGTTGTTGGTAAACCAAACAAAGGTTTATTTGCTCATCATTGGTATATTGGTACTGATAAAGAAATTGATCAAAAAATTGTTGTAGAAAAACTGGATGGTTATTTAAAACAATTAAATGATGATTATGCGACTGAACGTAATCACGCTTTAAATGATGTGCTTGTTACATTATTGCCCAACCAGGCCTTTATAGATTTTTTAGGGAGCAAAAATAAATTGGGGGGCCAAAGTAAATTTCCGCGGGTTTTAAAAGGTAAACAATTAAACGAGTGGCTGGCATTTTTAGAAACCTATAAAAAATAATTTTCTGATAGGAACCTTAATATATCAAACGTTTGTAATTGTTTTACTACTCACCTTTTCGTTTGGGCCGGCCTTTTTTGCTTTAATAAATACCGGCATCAGACATGGATATAAAACCGCTTCGTTATTAGCGGTTGGTGTTGTATTAAGCGATTTTATTGTTTGTATACTCATTATCTTTTTAGCCCATTACGGCGCTACTAATTTTATACAAGACGAAAAAAGCCAGCGCTTTATGGGCATTATTGCCGGCATTATTTTAATAGTTTTTGGTGTGTTGCATTTTAGAGAGCCTGTTGATAAAAGTAAGGACGCAACTATTGAGATCAAAGTGCCGTCGGCAAGCGCCATGATCTTTAAAGGATTTTTCCTTAATAGTTTAAATCCCGCCGTTTGGATATTGTGGTTGGGTAACGTAGCCATAGTTAGTAAAACATTGTATTACTCTATCCCATATATGATCCTTTATTTTAGTATCACGTTGAGCCTTGTGCTTTTGGTGGAATTAGGAAAAGTTTCTGCTGCAAATAAATTAAAACAAATTTTAACACCAAAAACAATGCGTGCGGTAAATATAATTACAGGCAGCCTATTGGTTGTTTTTGGAGTAGTACTTATTTACAAGCATTTTTTTGATCACGCATGACAGAAGAAGAACTTAGAAAATTTAAAGAAAAGATCGTTGAGACTACAACTTTCCCAAGTGTGTACATGTTTAAATTTATTGTGCCAAGCGAGAACAGGTCGATCGCTTTAGTAGAAAACCTTTTCGATCCCGAAACAGACATTCACACTAAAGAAAGCGGCAACGGTAAATACACAAGTATTACGGGCATGCAGGTAGTTGTTAACGTAGAAGAAATAATGGAAGTGTATAAAAAAGCTTCTAACATAAAAGGAATCCTCTTCTTATAAGTTCTGTTATGCAAACAGAGATCGGATCAAATTTACTTTCAGTTAAGATCAACTCCTTTGGCGCTGAGGTTTGTAGCGTTAAAAACAATAATGGCGTTGAATTTATCTGGCAAGCCAACAAAGACGTTTGGGCCAGACACACGCCTGTTCTTTTTCCTATTGTAGGAAAACTAAAAGATAATTTTTTTGTTCACGAAGGAAAAAGGTATGAATTGCCCCAGCATGGTTTTGCGCGCGATATGGAGTTTGAGGCGATAGAACAAAACGACAACTCCAGTACATTTCAGTTAGTATCAAATAACGAAACAAAAGCAAAATTTCCCTTTGAGTTTAAATTACAAATAAACTATTCGGTCATTGAGAATAGATTAGAAACACAGTACAAAATAATTAATCCCTCCGGCAAAATAATTTATTTTAGTGTTGGCGCTCACCCGGGCTTTAATTGTCCGTTATTGCCAAACGAAACCTTTGAGAATTATTATTTAGAATTTGAAACCGGTTCTTTTTTTCAAACCCAATTAAATAACGGTTTACGAACTGACGCAAAAACTAATTTAAAATTAAAAGACCAAAAACTGTTTCTCACAAAAGAAATTTTTGATAAGGACGCCCTGGTTTTTGAGGATCGACAAATAAACACCGTTAGTCTTTGTTCATCTGTTTCAAAACATAAGATAACAATGCATTGTAAAGGCTGGCCATATTTTGGCATCTGGACAAAAAAAGGTAACCAACAATTTGTTTGTCTGGAGCCCTGGTATGGAATTACCGACCATGAAAATTCAACCAACGAATTACTCAAAAAGCACGGGGTCATTCAATTGGCCGCAAACTCAGAGTTTACAGCACAGTTTTCTCTTATTTTTAGTTAATTGCCTGTTTTTCAAGCTTTTTTTGAGCCATTTTTCTATGAAAAACAAAGAAAAATCCCTATTTTCGCAGTCCAAAATTTTAGAAGAATGAACATTATTAAGAAAGATATTGATAGCCTGAACGCAGAGATCTCGATTTCTGTAACACCAGCTGATTACGAAACAAAAGTAACAGATGCTTTAAAAAAAGCGCAAAAGCAAATTTCTATGCCGGGTTTCAGACCAGGTAAAGTACCTGTGGGTTTAGTAAAAAAACAATATGGTACCCAGATCTTAGTGGACGAACTAAATAAATTATTGGATTCAACGATTTATAATTACATACAGGAAAACAATATAGAGATCTTAGGTAACCCATTACCGAAAGATCAGGAAAAAGTAGATTTTGAGAATCAAAAAGATTTTGAATTTATTTACCAGGTTGGTTTAGCTCCTAAATTCAATATCGATCTTAACGATAAACATACCTTCACTTACAAAACAGTGAAAATTGATGATGAGTTAGTTGAAAAATATGTGAAGGATGTTAAGCGTAATTTTGGCAAACCATTAAACCCTGATGTAGCCGGCGAAAAAGACGTTGTGTTTGTTGATATTAATGAATTAGATGCAAGCGGAAACATTAAGCCGGGCGGCATCTTTAAAAGCACGAGCATAAGCTACGAGCGCTTAAAGAACGAAGACGCAAAAACAAAAATATTAGGCGTTAAAAAAGAAGATAAATTAGTTTTAAATGTAAATGCTTTATATGATAATGCCTTGGATAAAAGTGTATCGTTAGGTATTGATAAAGAAACGGCAGAAACAATTGACTGTAACTTACAACTGATCGTAAAAAACATTGCGCGTTTAGAAGATGCAGAACTTAACCAGGAATTGTTTGATAAAGTTTATGGTGAAGGAAAAGTTACCAGCGAAGAAGAATTCAGAAATAAAATCCGTGAAGAATTAGGGTTGATGTTTAATGCTGATTCCGAAAAATTCTTAAGAACAGAAGTAGAAAATAATTTAGTTGAAAAAGTAAACATTCAATTGCCAGATTCGTTCTTAAAACGTTGGTTAATGATGGCTAACGAAAAACCAATTACACAAGAGGAATTAGAAAAAGATTATCCAAACTATTCTAAATCTATGAAATGGAAATTAATAGAGAACAAGATCATTAAGGATAACGAAATTAAAGTAAATGCCGATGAAGCTAAAGAAGAAGCAAAAGCGTTTATTAAAAGCGAATATGCCCGTTACGGACAAGCAGCTACAGAAGAAGACTTAGAGAAGATCTCAAAAGATATTTTAAGTAAAGAAAAAGAAGCGCAACGTATTTTCGAAAATCTTTACAGCAAAAAAGTATTAGATCTTATTAAAGAAAAATGTACGCTTCAAACAAAAGAAGTGAGCTACGAAGATTTCTTTAAAGCATAAGAAAAAAACCAACTAATAAAAAAAGCCGTTCCAACAAGAACGGCTTTTTTGTTTTATTTATTGTACACTTTAAAAACAACCCTTCTGTTTTGCAAGTGCATATAATTATCGCAGTCTTTACCTTTATCGCAATCATTAACAAGATTGCTGGAGCCTTTTCCTATAGTGAATTTTAATTGCGAGCTTTTTACTTTTGCTTTAGCCAGATAATTTTTTACAGTTTTAGCACGTTGTGCAGAAAGTGCTATGTTGTGATTTTCGGTTCCCCTCGAATCGGTGTAACCTATAATTTCTACTTTAAGGCTTGGGTATTTTTTTAATACTTCATTATTTGTTTTTAAGATCTCTTCAGCATCTTCTCTTAAATTACTTTTATCAAAATCAAAAAGAATTGGAGTGGTGTTAAAACCAATAGCCGCTAATTGTTCATTACTTAACTCGCCTTTTACCTTGCTGAGGTCAACCGCAGGAACTACAGTTGATTTAATTACTGTTGCAGTGGTTGTATCAACGTTTAATTTCAATTTATCAAATCTGTTTTCAATACTGTTGCAGGCAACCACCACCGACAAACAAGTATCACAATAAGCAATAACTTTTGATGATACAGTATAATTGCCCTGTTGTTTATAATCGTAATCAAAGGTAGCGCCAGGGTTGTCAACATTTAGATCATTTACCTTCCACGAATACGAAAGTACTTTAAAGTTTTCGGGGACCTTTACTTCAACCTTGTTTTTAAGATCGTACGGCTCTGAGTCATTAATATTAAGAGAAAACAATGTCGTTTTTTCTGTAGGACATTCTTTATTCAAATCATCAAGATAATTTATTTTATAAATATCCATATCGCCATAACCACCATTACGCGATGAAGAAAAGTATCCAACAGTTTGTTTACTATCTTTCACCATAAAAATATCATGCCCCGATGAATTTATTGGCTGACCAAGATTTTCAGGCTTCGTCCATTTGCCATTCACCAGTTCGCTTTTGTAAATATCAAAATTACCATAACCCTCGTGCCCTTTACTCGCAAAATACATGGTCTTGCCATCATCAGAAATAAAAGGAGCGTCTTCGTCAAACTCTGTATTTATAGGCGCGCCAATGTTTACGGGCTTGCTCCATTCGCCTTCTTTAATTTTAGTTGCATAGTAAATGTCAATTCCGCCAATTCCACCATCGGCCTCACTTGTAAAATAAAGCGTGTTTCCGTCTTTGGTTACAAAGGCATGATCCTGGTAAAAATCGAAATTAATTGTCTTTAATAGTTTTTTTGGTTTTTTGGAAGCGCGTTCGTCCATATTGATCTCGTAAATTTTATTATCGCGAAAGGTGAATAATTTTTTACCATCCGGACTCATAGATACCACCGATTCGTGTTTCTTTAAATAATGTGATCTCATTAATTGATCAGGAAGTGTATATCGCCTTGGCGCATTAAAATTCCCATTCTCAATTTTTGAGATGTACATACTTTCAAAATATTTACCGTCCAAATAACTTAATTGTTCTTTTTTATCGTCTTGCCTGCGCGATGTAAATATCAATTCATTTTGTGGTGTTAATACCGGAACGTATTCGGGCATGTCTGTATTAATAGTTTTACCAGCATTAACAATATACCAGCCCGTTGCCGGAGCATAAGCACTATGTGCCATGGCATACTGACAATCTTCTTTTCTTTTTTTTACATCTTTCGAAAAATCAAACTCCTCTTCAAGATCTTCATAACCGTTAAGGCGATCAAAGAATCCAATGGCCTTTTCGTATTGGCCATTATGCTGGTAACATTTTGCGAGCGAATACATTAATTGTATCAATGTATCTTTCTTTGTAATGTTATATGCTTTTTCGAGATATGGTAAGGCGCTTGTATAATTATCAAGCAGTTCAGAAAATAATAATCCAATACCAACATTGGCTTTAAAATGATCCGGATTTTTTTCTATGGCTTTTAGGTAAAGTGATTTGGCTTCTCTTAAATTACCTTTTTCTAATTGTCTTAAAGCCTGGCGCACATATTTATCTTCGGGGGTAAACGATAAAAAAAGAAACGCTGTAAAAAAAAGAAAAATAAATTTTATGTTTTTCATTCTTTATTAAAATTACGGAGTTCTTAAGCGGGGACAAAGAAATAATTGATATTTAACAGTCTATAAATGTAAATGTTAAAGCGCTAATGCGCGTTATATAACCAACCGCTGGGATCCATTGTTTTTTGGCCTTTCCAGATCTGCAGATTCATGGATGTTTTTCCCTCTTCCTCATCGTGGGCAACGGTTCCTATAACCTGTTTAACCTTTACTTTTTGCCCTGTTTTTACAAGCACATCTGTAAGGTTACTGTAAACACTTAAATATTCACCATGACGGATAATAACCAATTTACCACCGGTTGGCGATACGGCAATACCTGTTACTTCACCATCAAAAACAGCACGTGCCTGAGTACCTTTTGTAGCGCAAATCTCAACGCCGTTATTGAACATCATAAAGCCTTTAATTGCAGGATGCTCATGTTCGCCATAAGTTTCACAAATAACGCCTTTACCCACAGGCCATGGTAATTTACCACGGTTGTTAGAAAAATCAGCACTTAAGGCTTCCGTTTCTTCGGTTAATGCTGGCATAAATAAATTTTCCTTTTTTACTTTTTCTGGCTTAAGATCGGCCACAATAATTTTTTCTTTTGGCGTTTTTTCTTTTGGCGTTTTTGTTTTATTTTCTTTAGCCTCTTTTTCTTCTTTGGCTTTTTTAGCTGCAATAGCAGCTTCTTCTGCTTTTCTTGCTTCTTCCAATTTACGTTTTATCTCTGCTTCAATTAAACGTTTAATAGCCAATTGTAATTCAATTGCGTCTTGTTTCTTTTTATCCAATTCAACCTTTAATTCTTTTTCTTTCTTCTGAAGCTCGGTCAACACTTGTTCCTGTTCTTGTTTTTCGCTGCTGAGGTTTTCTTTTTCAACCTCTTCGTTACCTAACAACAGATTTTTTTCATGACGCTGGTCTTTTAGCTCTTTTAATTTAGCTATTAGATTTGTTTGTGTTGCAATTATTTCTACTGCTTGTTTTTTCCGGAATTCAGAATACTGTTGCATGTATTTTAAACGCGCATAGGCCTGGTTAAAATTATCGGCCGCAAACACAAACATTATTTTACTATAAGCATCCTGATTGCGCTGTGCAAAAATTATCATGCGCGCGTAATCTCCTTTTAGCTTTTCTAAATTGGTTTTAAGCTGCGTAACTTGTTTTTCGTTTTGTTTAATGTCACGGTTCAATTCCTGTATCTCGGCATTAATGGTATTAATAAGGTCCTGGCGTTTTTCCAGCTTCATATTAATATTTACTAAAGCACCAATTGAAGATCTTTTGTTGGCTTTTGTTTCGCTCAACATAGAGTTGATCTCGTTGATCTCGTCGTTAATTTTTTTCTTTTTGTTTTCGAGATCTTTTTTGGAATTTTTTGAACCCGTTTGCGAATAAAAAGAAGGAATTAATACAATAGAAAATAATAGCGCAAAAACGAGCGACAGTTTATTTTTTTTGTATTTCCAAAGGTTCATATTTTGCCGGTATATTTAAGCTAAGTTTTTGAGGTGTATTTTTCTCTATGCGAACATAGTCAATTTTCACGGTTGCTTTTTTCTCTGCCACTATATCAATATCAACATGGTATGGTGCATAAACACTGTCTTTTTGAGTAAAGTTTTTATAATTGGCTATAAAAGTACGGTTGGTTGCAGGATCGGAGAACTCATTTTTAATGATCTTATAGTTATCCGGATTTAATGTAAGTATCTGTAAGGCCTTTTTAAGCCCGTTATCACCGGCCTGTAAGCGCTTTAATCTTCGTTTTCTTTCGGTACTAAGTAAATAATGACAATTTTGCCTATCGGTTACAGGTTTTAACTTTAAATCGTCGTCTTCATAAAATTCGGCACTGTTTCCAAACAAAACAGCCTGTAATACGTTAAAATCCAGGTCGGCATTTAACATATCGTTTATGTAATTAAAATCGCCCTTAAAATAATTCTTTTGAATGTAGTTGACCATTTTAACCGAATCTTTGGTAATTAAGATCTTGGCTACCTGCAAACCTAATAGGTATTGTATGGTAATAAGCATAGCACTATCCTTACGGATATTTACCTTAATATCAAAACTTTCTTCTTTACCATCAATAAGCGTTTCTACATTTGCTTTTGCAGTAAGCCAAATAAAACTAAACTCGTTTTCTTTTACATTGCGGCTTAACGTTTTTGCACTTTTAAAATCTAACCTGCAACGCCCGGCTAAGGTATCACTAACTATAACTTCTGTTTGAGTGCGCTGGATCTTCTTTTTTTGTTTGCAGGATACCGAGAACAGGCACAGCAGCAAAAGAACAAAAGAGAAAATTTTTATTGCTGATGCGGATTTAATCATTTAATTTTTTCAATTTAAGTTTCGTCAATAAAGCTTCTGAGTTTCCCCCCGCTTGTCTTGCAAGGGTCCATTGAGCTATTGCTTCATCTACTTTATTTAGTTTGTATAATACATCACCATAATGTTCTAAGATATCTGCTTTTGGAGGTCCCATTTTAGCGGCGTTCGACAACCACTCTTCCGCTTCTTTATACTTTTTTTGCTGATACAATATCCAGCCATAAGTATCCATATAGTTACGGTTATCATGCACTAACTCATTTGCTTTTCTCGAAAGTTTTTCCGCCTTATCCAGGCTTTCATTTCGTAATGACAAGTAATAAGCGTAATTGTTTAAAACATAGGTATTATCCGCGTCAATTTTTAAAGCATCGTCAAAAGCTTTGTCAGACTTTCCATAATCTTTAGCATAAAAGTATGCGTCGCCCAGGTTTGTATAAAAATCCATCATCAGAGCCTTATTATCTGTAACAAACTCTAAGCCGTCCTTTAAAGATTGTGCCGCCTTTTTATGATTTCTCAATTGCATATTTGCCACGCCATTAAAAAAATAAGGGATGGCCTGGCTTGGAAAAAGCTCGATCGCTTTTGCGCTATGATGTTCTAAAGAGTCGTATTGTTTTAATTCGCTATCGGTAAATAATAGTTGGCTCCATATCTTGTAGTCGATAGATTCGTTTAAAGCGGCTTTGTAATAAAAGAGTGACGCTTCTTTAAGTTTACCTCCCAACAATAAAAAATCCGCATATACTTCGTTGCCTCTTGCTTCTTTTGGATGAACTTTAACAAGCAACTCACACAATTCCATACCGCGCGAATAAAAATTTGACTCGGGTTGTTTTTCGGCGCGGGCAAAATAATATCTGGCGGCATCAATTTTATATTCTACTTCAAGATCCGGGTTTTGGAATGCTTTTTTCAAACAATCAAAAGCTTCGTCATTTTTCCCCTGGGCGCTATAATAATCGTGTAGCGCTAAATTAATAGAAGGATTGTTCGGATCGATCGTTAAGATCTTATCGTACATTTCTTTTGCTTTATCCAGTTTGTTCTGTTCAATATAAAAGTCGGCCAGGTAAGCATAATATCTGGGCTCATTTTTATTAGAACCAGATAATCTTAAAAGCTCTTCTTCGGTCTCTTTATATTTTTTCTGACTTTTTAAAAGTTTTATTTTGTTTAAAGTTATTTGTTCGTTAATGCCATAAGTAAGTTCCAGTTCATCATAAATTTTATACGATTTATCGTACTCACCAATAATAGAATATTCAATAGCCAGGTCTTCTTTAAACTCTGCTTTTCCCGGAAAGTTCTTTACAAGTTGTTCTCTTAATTTAATAGATTGATTGTATTGTTTTATAGATGCATAACATTCAATAAGCAATAATTGATACCACTCGTTTTTTGGGTTGGCCTCTGCACATGCCTTCGCATTTTGAATGGCAAGCTCATAGGCACCCATAAGTTTGTAGGTTTTACCTAACTCGTATTTAAGTGGAATATTAGTTGGATCTATTTTTTTACACTCAGTAAACAACCGTAAGGCTTCCTGTAAGTTTTGTTTTTGAGGTTGCAAGGCCGCGCAGCCATCAATAAAAAGACTTGTAAATTTTATTTCGTTTGCTTGTGCGCTTGGTTTTGTAGGATCGCCAAAATCTTTAATACTTGGTGTTGAAACCGTTTGTTTTTTACTTTTGCAGGAAACAGCAGTAACCAATCCGGTAACCGTTAGTAATGCAAAAAAATATTTTATAGGTTTAAACAAATAATTGTGTGTAATCGCTAATACTCAAGTCCAATGCCTTGCCTGTTACTTCGGCACCAATGCCAAGCATGCTGTTTGAAATGTTAGCGTTATTTATTTTAGATTCTTTTTGAACGATGGAGTTTTGAACAATACTGTTCTTAACTTTTGAGTTACCGCCAATGCTGGCGTGCGGACCAATTATTGAATTAGTTAATTCTACATTCTCGCCAATATAACACGGCTCAATAATTATACTGTTATTGTTTTTAATGTTATTTTCTTTAAGATGCGTTTTTCCTTTATCAAATTCTAATACACGTTGGTTGGTATAAACAGTGGCGTTTTTGTTTCCGCAATCCAACCATTCTGTTACCTGGCCCGGCATAAATTTAGTGCCCTTGCTTTTCATGTTTTCTAAAGCATTGGTAAGTTGGTACTCTCCTTTTTCGGTGATCTTGTTATCCAATAAATATTGTAACTCGCTTTTTAAATAATCGCCATCTTTAAAATAATAAATACCAATAATAGCAAGATCACTAATAAAAGTTTGCGGTTTTTCTACAAAGTCTGTGATCGCACCATTACTGTCTAATTTTACAACACCAAACTGGCTGGGATCATCAATTTTTTGTACCCATATAACGCCTTCTTGTTCTGTATCCATTACAAAATCTGCTTTAAATAAAGTATCAGCAAATGCTACAACCGTTTTGCCTTTTATAGCATCTTTAGCACACATTATGGCGTGCGCGGTTCCTAAGGCAACATCCTGGTAATAAATGCTTCCTTTAGCACCCTGACTTTCGGCTACTTTTATTAAATTCTGCTCCACTTCAGCGCCAAAATCAGGGCCAATAATAAAAGCAATTTCGTTCACTTTTTGTCCACAAACCTTCGTAATATCTTCTACCAGGCGTTGCACGATGGGCTTGCCGGCCACTGGTATTAAAGGTTTTGCGGTGGTTAATGTGTGAGGGCGCATGCGCTTACCCTTACCAGCCATAGGTATAATAATTTGCATATAATTTTATAATCTCACAAAAATAGCATAATTTACTGATGTAAATGGGGAAAATGACCGTTAAAAAATACTTTTTGGCTATTGTAATTCCAACACCATTATTTGAAAAGGTGGAGGCGGTTAAACAGAACCTGTTTGTGCAACATGATTTAAAAGGGGCTCTTAGAAGCCCTGCCCACATTACATTACACAGACCGTTTGAATGGAAAGAAGAAAAAGAAAATGTATTGATTGAACAACTAAATGTGTTTAATTTTTCGCCTGATTTTAATATTGAACTTAACAATTTTTCTTTTTTCGAACCACGGGTTATTTATGTAGATGTTTTGCCCAATAACCAGCTTTTAGCCTTGCATGATGCTTTAAAAATGCATGCTAAAAAAGAGTTAAAGTTGTTTAATGAAGTAAATGATTCGCGCGGTTATCATCCACATATAACGGTTGCTTCGCGCGATCTTAAAAAACCTTTGTTCTTTGAACTTAAAAATTATTTCGAGGACGAAAAACTTTCAGGAACATTTACCTGCAGCAATTTCTCATTGTTAAAACTCGAAAAAAAGTGGGAAGTGTTAAAGACATTTTCGTTTAATAACCTTTAATTTTAGTAACTTTAACAACTATTATTTACTATATAAATATTCGATCTTTTAGAGTTACTTTTTACGCTGTAATTTTTCTCCTTTTTTCGTTTAATACTTATTCACAAAACGAAATTACAGCGCAGATGTTTCAAAACATTTCGCAGGAAAAAGAAGACAGTGTAAAGCTTAAGCTTTACGAAGACTATTTTAGGGCTCTTAACGGTAAGAACGAAAAACTTATTTTAGAGTTTAAAGACAAAGCACTCAGCATTAAACCAAGTGATAAGCGGACGGAAAAAATTTATGCTGGCATGTTGTGTGTAATTGGCACTACCTATAAAAACATTAAAGAATATGATTCTTGCGAGAAGTACCAAAAGGCAGGATTAAAACTGTATCAAAAAATAAATGACAAACGCGGTATTTCTTTAGCATATAACGGCCTTGGTATTTTAGAAAAGAACAGGAACAACTTTATTAAATCACTAGAATATTATTACAAAGCAATAGAGCCCTTAGATAAAGAAAAAGATAAGGGGAGGTATGCCACAATTTATATGAATATTGGAATTGTGTACCGGAATTTAAAAAACCCTAAACGCGCCTTGGATTATTATAAAAGCTGCGATTCTCTGTATCAAATTTTAAAAGATACAGCGGGCATAATTAAAAATAATGTTAATACATGTACCGCACTAAAAGAATTTGGTAAATACGAAGAGGCTAAAATCCTTGGAATACACACTCAAAAGATAATTGAGCTTAATGGTTCTAAAAATAGTGGAGCGTTTAATTTATACGAAATTATTGCCGGGATCTATTTTCACGAAAAAAACTATCCAAAGGCCGAACAATATTATTTAAAAAGGTTTGAATTTGAATCAGAGATCGGCAACCAATCTGTTTTGGCATCTATGTATGAAAGCCTTGCCCTGCTTTATAAACAATGGGGTAAGGAATTTCTTGCAGACAAATATTATAATTTAGCAGTGCAAAATTTATCAAAAAACAAGGATACAAAAACCAGGTTAGCACTATTAAATTTAAAAGTAGATTTTCTTAAATCGGGCGGTAATTTTAAAGAGGCCCTTGAGTTGTACGAAGAAAAATATAGACTTAACGATTCCATTTTTTCTACAGACCTCTCAGAAAAGATCTCAAAAATGGAGAACGATATCTCGAACCAAAACCGAAAAAAAGATCTTGAGTTACTTCAAAAGAATCAGGCAATAAAAGATCTCGAAATAAAACGACAACGTTTTTTTAATTATGGCCTTGTTGTTATTGTTCTGTTAATAGCTGTGTTTGTGTTTTTTATTTTAAAAAGCTTAAGAGTAAACAAACTTATTAATTCGGAATTAAACATTAAAAATAAAAAAGTAGAAGAGCAAAGCTCTATTATCGAAGAAAAAAATAAAGATATTATTGATAGTATTAATTACGCACAACGTCTACAGCAAATTTTATTACCAGCCGAAGAAGAATTTAAGCAAGCCTTGCCGGCTTTTTTTATATATTTTGAACCTAAAGATATTGTAAGCGGTGATTTTTATTTTATTGAAAAAGCAGATGATTCTGTTGTTGTTTCTGTTGTTGACTGTACGGGCCATGGAGTACCAGGGGCAATCATGAGCATGGTAGCTAATAATCTTTTAAATAAAGTGGTGCGCGAAAAAAAACTAAACCAGCCCTCTCAAATTTTGCAGGAATTAAATACAGAACTCTATTTTTCTTTAAAGCAGAACATATCACAAAAAACAGCATCGGATGGCATGGACCTTGCTATTTGTGTTTTTTATCCTTCAAAAATGGAATTGCATTTTGGTGCAGCAAACACATCTATTTATATTGTAAGAAATAAAATACTGATAGAACTAAAACCCGATAAAATGGGGCTAGGGAAAATGGCATTCGAAAGCAATTATAAATTCACACAGCAAATAGTTAAGGTTGAGAAGAATGACATGATCTACATGGGAACCGATGGTTATGCCGATCAGTTTGGCGGCGAAAGAGGGAAAAAAATGATGAAAAAGAACATGCAAAAACTTTTCATAGATATTGCAGAATTACCCACCGATAAACAGTTTAATGTGGTAAAAGACAACTTTACGGGCTGGAAAGGAAAACTGGGCCAGGTTGATGATGTTACCGTGCTGGGCTTTCGAGTATAAGAGTAAACAGATATTTAAAACGTTTCTAAATAAGGGTTTTTCGCCTTAACACTACTAATGAGCGACTTGGGGTCAACCTTGGTTTTATAAAAGTTGAAAACATTTACTTTAAAACTTGATTGTGAGTGTTTTGCTTAATACCTTTGACGCACAATTTCAAGTATTTATTTTATACCATTATGAGTAAAAAAACAGGATTTTTATCTTCCTCGATCGGGAAAAAATTTTTAATGGGACTAACCGGCTTATTCCTTGTTTCATTTTTAGTAATACACGTAACTTTAAACAGCTTTATTTTCTTTAACGACGGTGGCGTAAGCTATAATGCGGGTGCTGATTTTATGGCACACAACCCTGTTATAAGAATATTGGAAATTGGTTTATTTGCAGGCTTGCTATTGCACATTTTCCAGGCGTTGCTTTTAACTATGGAGAATCGCAAAGCCCGCCCAACACCTTACGAAGTAGTTAACGGCGGCGCTAACAGCAGCTGGTATTCCCGCTCTATGGGCATTTTAGGATCTTTACTTTTATTATTCTTAGTCGTGCATTTAAGTAACTTTTGGGTACCAACAAAAATAGCGGTGTTTAACCACACCGAGCACAATACATTTGCTGGTATGAAAGAAGTGTTTGCTCAATGGTATTTTGTTGTTATTTATTTGGTTGGAGTAATAAGTTTGTTGTATCACTTGTTACACGGCTTCCAATCGGCGTTTCAGTCTTTAGGATTAAATCACAAAAAGTATACTCCTCTAATTAAAAAAACCGGTATTTGGTTCTCTATTATTGTTTGCGCTTTATTTGCTGCAATGCCAATAACTATGTTCTTAGGAATAATAAAATAATTGTCAATTAAAAAATTGTAAATACAATACTATGGCTTCTTCATCAAAATTAAATGCAAAAATTCCTGAAGGTATCTTAGAGAATAAGTGGACAAAATACCGTTCTACTGTTCACTTAGTTAACCCTGCCAACAAACGCAGCCTTGAAATTATTGTTGTGGGTTCAGGGCTTGCAGGCTCTTCAGCCGCAGCATCATTAGCCGAAATGGGATATAAAGTAAAAGTATTTTGTTTCCAGGATTCGCCACGTCGTGCCCATAGTATCGCAGCACAGGGTGGCGTTAATGCCGCAAAAAATTATCAAAACGATGGCGACAGCGTTTACCGTTTATTTTACGATACAATTAAAGGTGGAGATTACCGTGCCCGCGAAGCCAACGTTCATCGCTTAGCTGAGGTTTCGGGAAATATTATTGATCAGTGTGTGGCACAAGGTGTGCCATTTGCCCGTGAATATGGCGGAACGTTAAGTAACCGTTCATTTGGTGGAACCCAGGTACAACGTACATTCTACGCTGCCGGACAAACAGGACAACAATTATTATTAGGAGCTTATAGCGCGTTACAACGCCAGGTAGGTATGGGTGCTGTTACATTAATGGCACGCCACGAAATGATGGATGTGGTTACTATTGATGGCAAAGCCCGCGGAATTATTGCCCGCGACTTAGTTACCGGAAAACTTCAACGCCATTTTGGCCACGCGGTTTTATTATGTACCGGTGGATATGGTAACGTATTTTATTTATCTACAAACGCCATGGGCTGTAATGTTACAGCTGCATGGAAAGCACATAAAAAAGGCGCTTTTTTCGGAAACCCTTGTTACACACAAATTCACCCAACCTGTATTCCTGTTTCAGGAGATCACCAATCAAAGTTAACGTTGATGTCAGAATCATTGCGTAATGATGGAAGGATTTGGGTTCCAAAACAAAAAGACGATAAACGTAAAGCAAAAGATATTCCTGAGGAAGAAAGAGATTATTATTTGGAAAGACGTTATCCTGCATTTGGTAACTTAGTGCCGCGTGACGTTGCGAGCCGCGCAGCCAAAGAGCGTTGCGATGCAGGTTACGGAGTAGGAGCATCAAAAATGGCGGTGTATCTTGATTTTGAAGCCAACATGATGCGTTATGGACAAATAGAAGCTAACAAGAAAAACCTACATAATCCAACTAAAGAAACGATTCGCGCATTAGGAAAAGATGTAGTGAAAGAAAAATATGGTAACCTGTTTGATATGTACAAACAAATTACCGATGAAGATCCTTATGAAATGCCAATGCGTATCTATCCTGCTGTTCACTATACAATGGGTGGCCTTTGGGTTGATTATAACTTAATGACAACGGTTCCGGGATTGTATGCTTTAGGTGAAGCAAACTTTTCAGATCACGGCGCTAACCGTTTAGGGGCTTCTGCATTAATGCAAGGTTTGGCCGATGGTTATTTTGTAATTCCTTACACTATTGGCGAATATCTATCTGAAGAAATTCGTACCAAAGCAATTCCAACCGATAACGAAGCTTTTGTAAAAGCAGAAGCTGAAGTTCAGGAACGCATAAATAAATTATTTTCTATTAAAGGAACAAAATCTGTAGATTATTTCCATAAAGCATTAGGCCGCATTATGTGGGAAAAATGTGGTATGGCCCGTAATGCAAAAGGTTTAACAGAAGCAATTACAGAAATTCAACAATTGAAAAAAGATTTCTGGAGCAATGTTCGTGTGCCGGGAGAACAACATGAATTTAATACAGAATTAGAAAAAGCGCATCGTGTTGCAGATTTTATTGAGCTGGGAGAATTAATGTGTAAAGATGCATTGAACCGTAATGAAAGTTGTGGCGGTCACTTCCGCGAAGAATACCAAACCGCTGAAGGCGAAGCTTTACGCGATGATGACAATTTTGCTTACGTTGCCGCTTGGGAATACAAAGGCGAAAGCAATTTTGAATTGCACAAAGAAGAATTAAAATTCGAAAATATTAAATTAGCACAACGTAATTACGCATAAACACAGTATACTATGAGTCACGGAAATATGAATCTGACCTTAAAGGTTTGGAAACAAAAAAATAAAGATACTAAAGGACGTTTTGAAACGTATGACGCAAAAGGCATTTCGCCTGACATGAGTTTTTTAGAAATGTTTGATGTGGTTAACGAGCAACTGATCAGCAGTGGTAAAGAACCAATTGCATTTGACCACGATTGCCGCGAAGGTATTTGTGGTATGTGCAGTATGTACATCAATGGCCGTCCACACGGACCAAAAGATGGCATTACAACTTGCCAGTTACACATGCGTAGTTTTAAAAATGGTGATACAATTGTTGTAGAGCCATGGAGAAGCGCCGCTTTCCCTGTAATTAAAGATCTTGCAGTTGATCGTTCTTCGTTTGACAGAATTATGTCTGCCGGTGGTTTCGTTTCTGTAAACACAGGTAATGCAAAAGACGCAAATAATATTTTAATCCCTAAAGATGATGCTGATACTGCTTTTGATGCAGCGGCCTGTATTGGTTGCGGCGCCTGCGTTGCAGCTTGTAAAAATTCAAGTGCCATGTTGTTTGTAAGCGCAAAAGTTTCTCAATTATCTTTATTACCACAAGGTAAGATCGAAAAACAAGACCGTGTTTTGAATATGGTAAAACAAATGGACGAAGAGGGATTTGGTAACTGCACGAACACTGGTGCTTGCGAAGCAGAATGCCCAAAAAGTATTTCGTTAGAAAATATTGCGCGCATGAACCGCGAATATTTAGGCGCAAGTTTCACGCAAAACAAAGCGTAATTTTTTTATAAATCAAAAAGCCGTTTCAAGAATATTGAAACGGCTTTTTTGTTTTTATCTAAACTTAATTGTTTTGGAAACACGGTCTGTTCGGATTTGGCAGTCTCATTGTTAAGGTCATTCCATAAAAGAAATACCAATCTTTAGTGCGCGGATTGCCTTGCATATAGCCGTCAGCATATTCCGAACTAACATTATCTAAATAATCTGTAAATAATTTACGCGGGCTCCATTCTATACCCAATCCAAAAATGCTGGTAAGGTGCCATTTTAAACCAAGGCCATAAGGAACGTTTACCTGGTATCTTGGATAACTTTTTATGACAACACCACCATGTAAATTAGCTGCTGATGGTCTGTTTGGACCAACACCAGATTTCGGATCAAAATGAAACGCGCCTATGCCTGCAAAAATAAACATGGTAAAATAATGTTTGTCATTTCCGATCCTGTAGTCTACAAAATTAAATTCTGCTATAGCATGAAGGTCGTAAACAGAAGATGTAAAATTTACATTCCGTTCTAATTGGTCAAGGTCTTTACTTCGCGAGTCGTCGCCCGCTATTTTCCCATAATTAAAACCAAAACGAAAAGCATAACGGTAATGCGTTGTATATCTAAAAAAAATACCCGCCGCCGGTTTTGATAATAAAAAATGTCCGCGCGGATTAAGATCACCAATGTAATAAGAGGCTCCTCCAAATAACCCAATTTCGCGCTGACGAAAATTACGCTTTGTTAGCTGCGCAACATTACTTAAAACCGTTAGGCATAATAAATATGTGAGACACTTTTTAATAAATCAAATAGTAAAACGTAAAAATAACGGATTTATTGCCCCTTTTGTTTTAAAAAGAAGTAATATGTGAGATTATGAATGTTTAAAATCCAGTCGTTTTTATGCATTTTTTGTCAATTTTCAGTCAAAACCGAGCCTTTTTCTGTTAAAAAGCATATTTTTTGCCCTTTTTTGAGAAAACGAAACATAAATAAATTTAAAACATAAATAAAGCGTTTGATCTTTGATTAGATTTGTGATGAGTATGGATAAAAAAACTTCATATAAACCTATAGGTGTTTTTGACAGCGGTTTTGGCGGCTTAACGGTTTTAAAAGAAATTGTAAGCGAAATGCCGCAATATGATTATTTATATTTAGGCGATAATGCCCGCGCGCCCTACGGCTCAAGAAGTTTTGAAACTGTTTATGAGTACACATTAGAGTGTGTTAATCATCTGTTTGCAATGGGTTGCGAACTGGTTGTGTTAGCCTGTAACACAGCATCTGCAAAGGCTTTAAGAACCATTCAACAAAAAGATCTTCCAAAAATTGATCCGGCAAAAAGAGTGTTAGGGGTAATAAGACCAACAACAGAAATTATTGGTAATTACAGTAAAACAGGAAACGTTGGTGTTTTAGGCACTGCCGGAACCGTTAGTTCTGGATCTTATTTAGTAGAGATAGAAAAATTCTTTCCCAACTTAAAAGTGTACCAGGAAGCCTGCCCTATGTGGGTGCCATTAATAGAGAACAACGAGTATAATAATGAAGGCGCAGATTATTTCATTAAAAAGCATGTTACCAATTTAATGCAACAAGAGCCGAAAATTGACGCGATCATTTTAGGTTGCACACATTACCCCCTGATAATTGATAAAATAAAAAAATATTTACCCGCCGATGTTCAGTTGCTTTCCCAAGGAACAATTGTTGCACAAGGCCTTAAAGATTATTTACAGCGCCATCCTGAGATGGAGAAAAAATGCAGTAAGTCGCAAAGCGTTAGTTTTTATACGACCGATCTACCTGAAACTTTTGATAAAGCGGCTACTTTGTTTTATGGCAAAGAAGTGCGATCAAAACATTTGGCACTTTAATTATTTAACCGAAATAATTGTACTTCCTTCTTTTCCTAAAACTGTAGTTGGATTTTTGCCATCCCATTTCTGGATCTTTAAATATTCAATGTACATATTGCTTAAGGTTAGCTGTTTTCTTTTAATTGCTTCCGCTTCACCCGAAGCTTCAATAACCATTTGTGCAGAATCGCCCCTGGCAATTGCAATTTTTCTAAGAGCTTCGGCTACCGCAACTTGTTTTTGATTATCTGCAACCTGAACATCTTGCAATGCTTTTGTTTTTGCCTCAATAGCTGATTGAAGAGCAGGGGGTGGTGTTATATTTGTTCTTAGCTGACTTACTGTAAACCATTTCGAAATACGCTTATTACATTCTATAATTATAGATGATTCAAATAACTCGCGGTGATTAAAAATACTGTCAACCGCCCATTTGTTTGCCACATCATTTACAGAGCCAACAATTGCTGTTTTTAACCAGCCTTGCTCTACCTCTTTTATTGGTAAACGAAGATTTTGAAACATATCACCAACAGTTGTTGATACCAGCGCATAATTAAACGATGGCCTGATGTCGGCGCTAAAGCCTCCTTTTGTTATAACGGTTTGCACATTGTAGTCAATGTGCTGTTGAAATGTAGGAAATTCATAAAGTTTTTCTGTCCACGAATTAAAAACAACCCAGCCTGTTTTGTAAACGTAATCAGAAACACCACGCTCATCACCGGTTAAATTTACTTTTAAGCCAATGTGCCCCGCATCTACGCGCTCTAAATTAAATGGGTTTACCAAACTCACAATAATACCAACAACTAAAATCAGTATTGGCTTAACAAGCCATTTGCCCGCTTCCGTTTTTAAATTAAAATTTTTTCTTGTTCTAAAAAGTATAGCAAGAGCTATTAATAAAAAAGTAAGAAAAATATAAAGTGATATCATGCCTTATGGATTTAATAATTTTATAATTTTTTTAACGGTGTAGTTTAAATAAAAAGCGGCAATAATAATTACTAAACCCGTTGCCGCATATTGAATATAAATATTCATAGGCCTGTTTACGAAATATTCAAAATACGCGCTGATGATGATTATAATGATCAACGTGAAAAGTGTAAGTTTTGCAAACTCTTTCATTATTATTTCTCTAAGATCTTAAATTCTGTTCTCCTGTTATTCTGACGGCCATCGTCTGTTTCGTTCGTATCAATGGGTTTTGTTTCACCATAACCTTTTGCCACTAAACGCGATGTGTTGATGCCTTTGGCAATCAAATAATCAACAACCGATTTAGAACGGCTATCACTTAACTTCATATTATAGTCATCAGAACCTTTGCTATCTGTATGGCTACCTAACTCGATCTTAAGCGTTGGATTATCATTCAATAATTTAATTAAACGCTCTAACTCATTAGCAGATTCGGGACGAATAGTTGCTTTATCAAAATCAAAGAAAATATTACGTAATACGATGGTACTTCCAATTTCGATCTTCTTTAAGGCAACGTCTTTTGTAAATTCCTGGAAGGCGGCGTTATCAGGAATATTAAAATTCTCAGAGTGAAATAAATAGCCATCACGTTTTACAGCGATGCCATAGTTTTTCCCGCTTGGCAATGTTACCAAATATTTTCCGGAGCTGCTGTTTGATTTAAAGGTAGCTAACACAATGTTCTTATCGTTATCTATCAAATCAATAGATGACTCTAACGGTTGTGTGGTTTTAGCATCTGTAACAACACCTTTTAAAATAGTTAATTTTGCAGAGGCCACTTCCACCGCATTCTCAACTTTTAAATTGCTTACCGGGTTTGCTGCCATCGCCATTAATTGATCCTGTGTATTTAACAAAGGATGTTTTTCGGGGCCTAAGAAAGTAATTTTGTAAAGATCTTTTTCGCCAAAGCCGCCTGTTTTTGAAGAAGCAAAATAGGCACGGCTACCGCTACCACTCACCACAAAAAACACATCATCATCGGGTCCGTTAATTGGATAACCTAAATTTTCAGGAGCCGACCAAACGCCGTTAACCAAAGTGGTTTTAAAAATATCGTAACCACCCATGGTATTGTGTCCTTTACTACTGAAATATAAAGTAACACCATCAGGGTGCATGAACACGGCTTCATCACCATATTTTGTATTTACTATTGGGCCAATGTTTTTTGAAACACCCCATTCGCCTTTTACATCCATATCGCTGTAATAAATATCCCTGTCACCAAGACCAGATTCTTTATCACTCACAAAATATAAACGCTTGCCATCAAAACTTAAACTTACACTCGATTCGTGATATTTTGTATTGATGTATTTATTCATGTGAACCGGCTCTTCCCAGTCGGCACCAAACAAAACCGATTCGTAAAGATCACCACCGTCTTTGCCCGAATGTCTATAAACATAAAGTTTGCTTCCATCAGAAGAAAGTCCGGCTGCAGCATCATGATTTTCTGTATTTACATTTTTACTTAATTGTTTTGAGGGTTGCCATTTGCCATTTAATTTTACAGATGAATAAACATCTTCAAAATAGCCGTTATCATTTTCGTCTCGCTTTGCACCGGTTGAGTTATCCCTTCTTGCGGTAAAGATGATCGTTTCTTCATCGGCCGATATCGACGGACCGTATTCAGGGAAACTACTATTAATAGCAGTACCAAGGTTATCTACAAAAACACGTTCAGGATTGGCGCTAAATTTTTTACCGCTGTTGCACTCTGCAATTTTTTTATTTACATCTTCAGCTTCCATCGCGTTTTTTTTACCGGCTTGAAGATAGATCTGATAATATTTTATGGCGTCATCCCAACGACTATTTAAATGATAACTCCAGGCTAACCAAAAAGCCATGTCGGGTTCCGCCAGGGGATCTAACTTATAAGCTGTCTCAAAATATTTTAATGTTTGTGGCGTGGTTGGATCTGTAATAAAAGAAATAAAGCCCAACATGTAATTTAAACGCGCATTGTTTGGATTAAATGCCTGCGCTGTTGATAATGGCGAAAGAGCATCTCTGAAATTCTGGTAACCCGCTTTTTGATAATCGTAATGGCTTACAGGGCAGTAACGGTGCTCTGACATATATGATTTTTTAAAATCATCAAACTCTTTTCGGCCTTGTAGATAAAATTCTGTGCCAATATCTAACAGTTTTCGTGCGGCTTTCATTTCATCTTTTTTACCAGGAAAATTATCTTTTTCAAATTCTATCGATTGCGAAAATGATAAAAAAGAAAAGTAAAGGACGGTTATTGTAAGTAATAATTTTTTCATAGTATCAATAAATAAAATTAATCTAAGCAAGATGCGTTAATAAATGTTTTAGCGTTACTAACACCAAGTTCATAAGCTTTTTTCCAATCGTTGCAGCAATCTGCTTCTTCGCGTAGCATTTGGCGGGCAATGCCACGGTTGTAATAAGCAGGACCATTTTTCGGATCGCTTTCTATAGAGCGGTTGGCCATATCTTTTGCTTTTTTGTAATCTTTATTTTTTATGGCAATAGAAGATAAGTTGTTATAGGCAAAAGAATTTTTCGGATCTTTTTTTAACACGTCTTCAAAATCGCTTTGTGCCGCTTTAAGATTATTGTTCTCAAAATTTGCCGAACCCCTGTTATTTAACGCCACTAAATAATTTGGATTGGCCTGTAAAGCCTTTGTATAGGCCTCAATAGCCTTTGCATAATTTTTATTTAAACGATAAGCAGAACCAAGGTTGTTGTGAATAAAAACCAACGACGCGTCAAGACTAATGGCTTTTTCATAATCTGCAATAGCGCCTGCGTAATCTGCCTTTGCTCGTTTTGCGCTGGCCCTGTCGTTATAAGCGTACACATA
This sequence comes from Bacteroidota bacterium, assembly GCA_030681615.1. Classification (GTDB taxonomy): domain Bacteria; phylum Bacteroidota; class Bacteroidia; order B-17B0; family Aurantibacillaceae; genus Aurantibacillus. The sequence continues at coordinate 65,113 of JAUXSA010000089.1, read as the reverse complement.
ATTTGGATTGGCAGTAATTGCTTTTGTAAAGAACTCCACCGATTTATCATACTCAGCAGAGCCATATAATGCAATACCTTTGTAATAACAACCTTCGGCATGAGCAGGATTTATTCTAAGACAATTGTCAAGTGCTACAGCTTGGCTGTCTGTTTGGCTCAGATCGTAAAAGATCAAACTTTTATTAAAATAAAATTCAGGATTTTGTGGGTTAAGTTTAATGGCACTGTTAATATCACTTAAAGCTTCTGAATGTTTTTTTAAATGTATATAGGCAATGGCACGGTTAGCAAGCGCTTTATCAAAATTTGGTTTCGCTAACAATGATTTATTAAAGAGTTCAACTGCTGCGGCGCATTCATTTTTTTTAAGTGCCGCAAGACCCGAGTTGTAATCCTGCTCGGCAAGTTGCTCAGGGGTTAGATTGCTCGCCACTTTTACAGTGTCCTGCGAGCGGGCTGTAAACATTAAAAAAACCAGGAAGGCTAAATAATAGTTATGTTTCATCTTTGGAGATTAAAACACTAAATATAAAATATTATTTGAAATATTAAAAAATAAGTTCTTAAAGGCTTCTTACCTTTACTTATGGCTATTATTTCCTAAATTTAATGTCTAATTTTAGGCTCATGAAGAAGCAGCTTTTTACCGTTTTTATATTGGTTTTTTATGCTACGCATGGCTTTTCCCAGATCAATGTGGGAGGATACTTAAAAGAAAAGACTGATAAATTAAGAGAAAAGACCAGGGAAAAGACCACTGATGTATGGGAAAAACAACAACAGGATTATGATGCCAGTAACTTTAATTACGCCATTTCTTTTTTAGATAACAGCGGACTTTTTGAGGCCGAAGAAAAAGGCGGAACGTTTACCGGGAATTTATTAAGCGCTACAAAAATTGCCAGGGCGGGTGAAATAACAAAAGAAGAACGAGCCTACACTAATTTAAAAAATGGCGAGATCTTAATGGCGAGTAATAAATTAAACCTGGCCGAGCAATGTTTTCTCCAGGCAAAAGAATTATATATAAAAGCCGGGAAGGATACTTCAGAAAATTACGCGCAGGCAATAAGTGATCTTGCATTGGTGTATCAATCGGGTGGAAGGTTCATAAAAGCAAAATCCTATAGTGAAGAAGCCATCGCGCTTCGCGAAAAGCTTTCAAATAAAGGCAAACTTATCGTTTCAATAAACAACAATGCTGTTCTAAAAAAAGAAACAGGTTTTTATACTGAAGCCGAAAGCGATCTTAAAAAAGCCTTAGAATTGGCAAAAACACAAAACGACCCTTTGGCAAAAGCCCTTATCTGTAATAATCTTGCTATGACCTATCTGGACATGAACAAATTAAAAGATGCAGAAAGTCAAATGAACACAAGCATTACAGAGGCCTCAACTGTATTAAAAGATTATTATAGCAATTATATTAAGTTACAAATTAATCTTGCAAACATTTATCGTTTCGAGAAAAAGTATGAAGAATCAGAAAAATTATATTTAAAAGCTATTGAAATTAAAGAAAAAAAATTAGGAGCTCACCCTGATCTGGCGCATCTAAAAACCGGTCTGGCGCAATTGTATATGGAAATGGGCGGACGGAATAGTAAAGTAGAACAATTATTATTAAGCGCTATTGATATATATAAACGCAAGCTCAGCAACAACAATCCCGCAACGGTTTCAACACAACAAGAACTTGCTAATTTTTACCGCTTCAACAATAATCCAACAAAAGCACTTGAGCTCATGTTAAAAGTGGTTGAACTAAAAAAAGTAATTTATGGCGAGAGCCATCCAAACTACACACAGGCATTAGAAGATCTTGCTTTGGCGCAATGGCAAAACCAAAAAATTACAGAAGCCAGGGATAATTATAAAACGGTAATTGATAATACCTTAAACTACATTACTACTTTTTTTAATTCGTTAAATGATAATGAAAAAACATTGTATTGGGAAAAGACAAATAACCGTTTGCAACGTTTTTACTCTTTTGCTTATGCTAATTCGGCAACAGATACAAGTCTTTCAAAACAATTGTATAATGCAGTAATTAATACAAAAGGTTTTTTATTAAGTAACTCTTCCAAGATCAGGAATATTATTGCTGCAAGTAATGACCAGTCTTTAAAAATAGCTTATAAACATTGGTTAGAGACAAAAGAGAATTTAAATCAAGCTTATCAGTTAAGTAAAGAAGAATTAGCAAATGAAAAATTAAACATTGATAGTTTAAAAACAAGGGCAAATGAATTAGAGCGCGAGCTCTCACAAAAAAGCTCTTTGTTTAAAGAAAGCAACACGGCGCAAAGCATTACTTATGGAACCATTCAGAAACAATTAAAAGACGGCGAAGCGGCGGTTGAAATTTTAGAATTGAACGAATACAAAAATGGTTTTACAGCAAACGGAAATTATCTGGCTTTACTTTTAACGACTAACGATCTGAGAATAATTGACCTTGGTAGTGTAAAAACAATTAACGACGCCATTAGTGAATTCAGGAAAAAGACCATTGACCAACAGCCCGAGAACGAAGCATACGCTGTTACCTGGAAAGTTTTGGACGAACAAATAAAGGGAGTTAATAAGTTGTATCTTTCTTTGGATGGTGCTTATCATCAATTAAGCATCAACGCTTTAAAAGATGTTGAAGGAAAATATCTGGTAGATAAATATGCGTTACAATTTACTGGTAACACCAAAGACCTTTTAGATGTTAAGCAAACCGAAAGCGCCTCTAAAAAACCAACTACTGCGTTTTTAATTGGCAATCCTAAATATGGAAAAAACGGTATTGTTGAACAGCTGCCGGGTACTGAGATCGAAGTTAAGAACATTACTAAATTATTAACCACTTACAAAGTAAAAGCAACGGCATTATTTGGGGCAAGCGCAACCGAGGCAAAAGTAAAAGATATTAGCTCACCAAGTATTTTACACATTGCCACACACGGTTACTTTTTAGCGGATCTAAGTAAACTAGAAACTACTAAAGTATTGGGTGTGGATGTTTCTGCGGCAAAGGAGAACCCGTTATTAAGAAGCGGTGTACTTTTAGCAAATTGTGAGAACGTATTTGACGAGGATTTTCACCCATCACCAAATAGTGAGAATGGAATTTTAACAGCCTATGAAGCCATGAGTTTAAATTTAGATAAGACAGACCTTGTAGTTTTAAGTGCTTGCGAAACCGGCTTAGGTAGTGTAAAGCAGGGTGAAGGAGTTTATGGGTTACAACGCGCTTTTTTAATAGCAGGGGCAAAAAGTATTATTATGAGTTTATGGAGCGTGAGCGATGCTGCAACAATGGAATTAATGACCTTGTTTTATACCAACTATGCAAAAAGCGGAAACAAACAACAGGCTTTTTCTGACGCCATAAAACAATTAAAAGTTAAGTATAAAGAACCGTTTTATTGGAGTGCATTTGTTATGTTAAGTAAATAGATAAATTAAAATGCTTTTTTCTGGCTAAGATTTTTTCAACCGATTGAGATTATTATAATAGAATGAACTATAATTAAAACTTAAGCACTTTCCCTTTTTCTAGAAGCGATAACGCCGTTTTCCAATCAGGGAGTTTATCTGCTTCAATAGTAACGGTCCTTATTTCTTTAGCAATTTTTTTACTTGTTTTCATGGCTTCCAAATGAGCGCCGCTCATAGCGAACGCTCTCATTTCCTCTTCGTTATTCCAAAGGCTCATGGTGTAATGTTTTGTCCAGATACCTTTCTTTTTAAAACCTACGCTGTTGCTTGTTTTTAACTGCTTAAGTATTTTTAACGCAGATGAAGAAAGCGCAAAGAATTTTAATGGGCCTTTTAATTCAATGGATGTGATTGTAACTTTCATGCGGTAGATTTTATTTTACAAATATATAAAAACGCATGTAAAATTGTTTTTCAATGCGCTCCAAAATTTCAGAGCGTTCTAAGAATAGGAACAAGGCCAAATAGTTTAAATTTGAGAAAAATTAATTAAACCATAATTAAATTATTCAAAATTTGTATATGATCAGCTTCAAGGTTTAGAGTACAACTATATTTGATCGAGTTTCTGATGAGTGAGCGGTTTATTTAAGAAAATAATATCATTTCCAATTTTTTGAGCCCTAACTTTATCAGAATTACTGATGGATGACGTTAAGATAACAAGCTTACAGGCCAGTATTTTTGGATCGTTTATTTTTTTGAAGTGTTCTATAAATTCGAAACCACCCATTATCGGCATGTTAAGATCAACAAACATTACTTCCGGGAAAGTTCCATTATCCGAACCGCCCGTAATTAGAAGATTATTAATAAACTCAAGCGCGCTTTTGCCATCGGTACTAACATGTACCTGCCTGGCATAACAATGGGCCTCAACAATTTTTTCATTTATAAAATTATCCAGTTCACTGTCATCAATTAGCAATACATTGTTGTATTTGTATTTAACGCTTGTGTTATTCATAACTACGATTTTTGGGCATTGGTTTTAATTCTGGTTGTAAATGAGTCGGTGAGTTGCTTTGTATATTGGGCTTTCGTGTCCACTAAAGAGAGTTCAAATTGAAGACCGTCTTTTTTTAAGACGTTGGAAATTTGCCGGGCATCGTCCGGATTATCCTCAAGCAGTAAAATTTTTATTTTCTGATTGTCCATTGTTTTAATATTTCAGAGATTTTGTGCAAATCATTTGATTTGTCGAAAAAGAAATTTGCACCTTTTGCAAGACAGGCAAGCCGGTAATGCAACTCGTTATGATTGGTAAAAATGATGACCTTCATTTCGGGATAGTTCTGACGGATCTCCGTGAGCAGGTCTATTCCCGTTGGGGCCTGTTCATCTTGTTCAAGATGAATGTCAAGAATAACAACATCGGGATTAACAGTAGTTATTAAATTTTGTGCCGATGAAATGCTGAAGGCGTTTCCTAAAAACGCTAAGCCCTCAATTTCCAGGAGAACGGAAGCCATCCGTTCCGCTATAAGCGGCGAGTCATCTACTGTTACTACTTTTAAGAAAGGTGCAATTGTATTTGGGTTCAAGGTATTTGTTTTTACAAATTACCGAATTTGAAATTGTGCACAATATAGTTTAAAGCGCCAAAAACTTGTAGTGGTTGGTACTACAAACTAAAATTTAGATGAGGTTATTATCTAAAGCATATCTTGTAAGCTCTGAATTATTGTTCAGGTTTAGTTTTTCAAGTATGCGTGCACGATACGTACTAATGGTGTTTACACTAAGCGATATTTCTTCCGCAATTTCTGATACAATTTTACCCGAGGCGATGAGTTGAAGTACCTCCATTTCCCTGTCAGAAAGGAGTTCGTGTCCTTGTTTTGCTCCCAAATTTTCAGCTAATTTTTCGGCCACGGTGGTTGAAATATATTTTTTTCCGGAGAGTACTTTGCGCACAGCTGCTAACAGCTCTTCGGTCGCGCTTTCTTTATTTAAAAATCCTGAAGCACCTGCCTTTAATGCTCTTAGCGCGTACTGTTCCTCAGAGTGCATGCTGATCATGAGTATTGGGGCCTTAATTCCATTTGTTCTTACTTGTTTCAGAATTTCAAGCCCATTTTTTCCTGGCATTGAGATATCCAATAAAATAACATCCCATATTTGCTTGCTCAGTTGATCAAATACTTCTGCGCTGTTTGCAACTTCGGTAATTTCTGCATCAGGAAACTCTTCGAGCAAAACCTGCACTAATCCTTTTCGCACAATGGCGTGATCGTCAGCTATTAAAAATTTCATCTGTTTTTTAATGTATTGGCACTTTTAACGTTATTGTAGTACCCTGTAATTTTTTACTTTCAATAATTAACTCACCTTTCAAAAGAATAGCTCTTTCTTTCATTCCAACAATTCCCCAGGACTGTTTCTTTTTAAGGTTATCCACCTCAAACCCTTGGCCGTTGTCTTTTATAATAAGTAAAAGATCTTGTTCTTTTTTTTCTATTAAAATGTTTGTTTCTGTAGCACTGGAGTGCCGGATAATATTTGTTAATGCTTCCTGGAAGATCCGAAAAACATTAGTTGAAATTTCCCGTTCTAATACCAGGTCATTTATGTTTGTTTGAAAGAGTAATTTAATACCAGTGCGTTTCTCATATTCTTCTCCCTGCCATTCGAGCGCGGGAATTAGCCCAAGGTCGTCAAGGATTCCCGGACGGAGATCGGAGGAGATTCTTCTTACTGTTTTAACTGTATCATCTATAAGGCTAATCATATTTGATAATTTTTCTGTAACAAGCTCATCAGCAACATTTATTTTTTTACTAAGCATTGAAGTATCCATTTTTAATGCAGTTAGTTGCTGTCCGAGTTCATCATGTATTTCACGCGCAATTCTTGTTCTCTCTTCCTCTCGTATAACCTGGAGATGGGCGGTTAACTCCTGTAACTGATTGTATGAAGAAATAAGTTCTGCTTCTGCTTTTAACTTTTCAGTCACATCATCGATCATCACTAACGAAACCCTTTTTCCTTCATAATCTATTATATGTGCGTTAACACTAACAAACATTAACTCTCCGTTTTTTTTCTTGTGCCTCCAAACCTTCTTATGTATTTTGCCATAAACCTCTTCAGACTTCACTTGGTCTTCCATAAGCGGAATATCTTCAGGGGGCCTTATATCTTTCATGGTCAGGCTTAAAAACTCATCCCTCGAATACCCATATTTTATTAAGGCTTCCATGTTACAGTCAATAATTTTTAGTGTTTCAAAATCCCATAGCAACATGGGCATAGGATTGTTTTCAAAAAGGTACTTGTATTTTTTTTCACTTTCCTTTAAGGCTTTTTCTGCCTGTACGCGTTCGGTTATGTCCTGGCACGTTCCTATTGCCCTTACCGGTTCTTCTTTTTCATTTTGAAAAATTCGCCAGCGCTCTTCTACATATTTAACCTGACCCCCACTCGTTACAATTCTATGTTCTATGCTATTTAATCCCTTCTTGTTTAAGGATTTTGTAAAGGCCGTTTCTACCTTTTCGCGGTCTTTTGGATGCACAAACTTCAAAAAATTTGGATGTGAGGTTTTGTAATTTAATTCTTCAACCTCAAAAATTCTAAAAGTTTCTTTAGACCAATTTACGTTTAAAGTTACAAGGTCGGTTTCCCAGCTACCAACTTTTGCAACTTCCTGGGCTTCGGCTAATCGGGCTTCACTATATGAAATACTATTCTGTATATTAATAAGTTCTGCTGTTTTTTTGTCTACTAATTTGTTCAACTTGTTGGGCTGGCGTGTTAGATGCCAGGAAAATAATCCAGCGGTTAGGGAAAAAATAAATCCAAGAAAAGAAAACGCGATTATCTCAAATGGTATTTCTTGTTCTTTTTGCATTACATATAATTTCCACTCTCCATCAGGCACCATTACAGAAATTGATTGCGATGAATCGGAAGAAAAAGGCGCAGGTAGAAAAAAATCTTCCTGCAAAGTAGTAGGGTCAATTTTTGATAATTGGTAAACAAATTGCTTGTTTTGAAGTGATATGCCTGCAGCTTTTAGAAGCGTTGAGAGTTTTATTATAACCACAGAAAACCCTTCAAATTTATCGTCTACAAAGAAGGGAAGTCTTCCAACCACGGCCATGCCACCTTGTTTTAACTTTAAGGGACCAGCAAAATAAAGTTCCTTTTTCTGTATAGTTTTGTAAGCTTCTTTGCTTACAATGCTATCTTCTAAAACATCAAAGCCTATTGCAGCTTCATTACCCTTTAAGGGATAAACATTAGTTATAAGCCCTTTTTTGGTTAACTCAAGCGCGTCAATATATTTATTGTTCTCTAAGATCTTCTTTGCAATACTGTCAAAATCCTGAGGAACACCATACTTGTTAATTATAAAAGCCAGCGTTTTTGAAGCAGTTAAGCCATTGCTTATAGCGGTTTTTAAATTGTAATTAACGGAATTGATTTCTTTGAGGACTTCGCTTTGTTTTTCGTTTTCGCTAATTAAATAACTTTGGTAAGCAACTCCAAAGGTTAAAAGTGCCGTTATAATAAAAACGGTTATTCCATTCAAAACGGGTGTTCCAATTATCGGCAAATTAAAGCCCTTCATATATCTAAATTAAGCATAGTTGTTCTACTGAACAACGTTAATTCTACTTATTTTAGCGAACGCTTGGTTCATAAGGGGTTTATTAAGTGTTGCAACAAGTAAAAAACCACCAATTAGCCAATAGGTGTACCAATAGCGTTAGTTAAAGCAGGGTAGCGAAACGCTCCTTTTGAAGCCACAAATGCGCGTTGATTGTTTTAACAGGCATCCTTTTTTAGAGCCCCTCTGTGTTTATAAACATGTTTTTATTTTTGCGAGATGATTTTGGTGAAAAATTCAACAACCTCATCACATACCTTTTTGTCGGTTTCATGTCCAATACCAGGGTAAACTTTAAAAGTGCTGTTTACTTTATTTTGAATATATATTGACTCACATTTGCTGAACCTGTCAGGTATCAATTGCTTACCCAACAACTTAAAAATTATTTTTCTTTCAGAGTTGCTATAGGCATCATCAAATAACACCGCATCATTCTTATCATTTTCTCCCATGTAGATAAATTGTGGAACTTTTTTATATTCTTCCAGGTTAACATCGGTTCCAAAAAGCGACTTAAAATCGCTGGTTCCTATTGGATATTTTAATTCGGTTTTTTCTAATTTATTAATGCATAAAATAGGAATAGCATTTATCCCTCCACAAGCCGTTGCGGCCACCAGCGTTGGATGTATCAGAGTAAATCTATTGCAAAAAGTTCCAGAGGCAGAAAAGCCATTCATTAAAAACTTATCTTTAGAATTTATACCGTATTTTTTTAATACGATTTTCGCGTTCTCTATCATTGCAATAAGTTGCAGATCTAATCTTTTCATCTCACCCTCTTTTATCCATGCGGCGTCTCTGTCAAAGGCATGAGTATATATTCTCCATTCTTTTGCCGGCCTTGGAAAAACAGGAATTAAAAATGGGGTCTTAAGTTTACTACAAAGACTGCCGCCAAGGGATTTTCGGGTTGTTTCTAAAAAAGTCTCCTTTTCGTGATGCAGTAAGGTGTCGTTAACACCAGAATTATTTGTCTCAACAAGAAGATACTGAATTTCATTTTGATTTAATCCTTTTGGGATTCGCAAGTAATAGGGAAAATTAAAGCCTAATTCAGGGTTTCGGTCAACTTTAATTATTGTGTCAGTGGGTGTTGATGCAATACCGTTAGAATTGTACGGCACACCCTTGATCGGGCCTTTAAAAAAGTAAATGGTAAGCGCGCTAAAAAATACAGAGAGTAATAAGACGGATTTGATCATAATTTTAATTTCAAATTACCTATAACGTTTGGCGGCTTGTCGTTTGGAAGGTTAATGAAACGTTATTTGCCAAAAGCTTAATTTAAAGATAACTGTTTTTTATATTTTTGCAAAATGTGCTTGGTTTACCCACAGCCAGTCGTATTAAGGTTTGTGGTATTTTAGCTAACCGATACGCCTATTAATTTTCCAATACCAAATGTTATAGCTGCGGCTAAAAGACCAAATAACACCTGCCTGAAGCCAGAAAACCAAACACTTTTACCTGTAAACAAAGTAATTGCTGCCCCGATCAAAAAGAGGCCGCAAGCACTTAATAGAGTACTTAGCAGAATAGCCTTTATTCCATTTAGAAAGAAGAAAGGAATAACAGGTATTACAGCTCCAACTGAAAACAAAATAAACGATGTTATTGCGGCTTCCATAGCAGAGCCTTTTAGGTCTTCAGGATTGATCCCTAACTCTTCTTTTATTAAAACTTCATGGGCGCGATCTTTACTCAGCATAATTTCTTTTGCCATTTCTTTTGCTTGAGATTCTTTAATGCCTTTTGATAAGTAGATCAATGCCAATTCTCTTTCTTCACCTTCTGGATTTGTTTCAATTTCATCCATCTCTAGTTGCATTTGATTCTCATAAAGTTCCTGCGAGCTTTTAACAGAGATCCACTCGCCTAAAGCCATAGATAACGCACCAGCCAAAAGTCCTGCAAGGCCCGCCAGCAAAACACCTGTTTGGCCACTTGTAGCGCCAGCGACGCCCATTACCAAACTAAAATTTGAAACCAAACCATCGTTACCACCAAGCACTGCGGCCCTTAATGCATTTCCACCAACAGAGCGATGTCTTTTTTCAAAACGCGCCAGATTAGAGCCTGAGATTTTTGTGTTACTGTTTAATATATTCTTTAAAATAGTAACATGCGCCGTATCGGAAATGGAATTAGAAGTTTTGCTTTTTTTTCGCGCCCCTGCAATTGAATTTGAAATACTCTTTTCTGTATCTAATAAAACGCCTAACACATAGTTATAGCCAAATATTTTGCCTATTGTTTTAAGTACTTTAGCCCTGTTAGACGGTTGAGGTAGTTGAGTATCATTTATGTTATTCTTTTTTAAAAACGCCATGGCGTGGCTTTTTTCAATGTCACTCATTTGCCTAAACACGTTAGCCACATGCTCATCCTCTTCATGGTCTGCAAGTAAACCATACAAAAAACCTGCATCAACTTCTGTTTGTATATTTTTTAGGTCTATCATAAAACGGATTTTAATTTGTTTATTAAATCGTTAATACTTTTCAAAGAAATAAAAATTATTCTGATTTATTTTTTAATTGCATTAATAAAGAATATGCTCCTTTAGTAACAATAGGTAAACTTTTTAATGAGTCGCTACCAATTGCATTAATCTCAGTGTATCCATTTGCGGAACTTCCTTTTAAAATTTCCATTAACCGGAAGTTACGTTTATCGTCTGTAGTAAATACAAAGTCTTTTCCTTCAAAACTAACAATCGCTTCTGTAATGATAGTTAAGGCATTCGTTAAATTAATTTCCACCTCTGCATTCATATACATACCTGGTAGTAGCGTTTTATCGTAATCCTCAAAATGGCAATGAACGTCGGCACTTCTGTCAGCGGATAGATCCTGGCTAATTAAGATAATCTCACAGGGATGCTTTTTATCCGGCTGATTGTTATTAAACGCAAGGAGTTTCTGGCCTATCGAAATTTTATCGAGGTCTTTTTCGAATACCTTTAAATTTAAGTGTATATCCTCCGGATTAATTAATTCAAACATAACATCTGATGGATTAACGTATTTACCTATGTTGATGTTCACTTTTGAAACGAAGCCATCAATGGATGAATACACATTTATAGCCCTTGATATATTTGCTTCATTTAAAGACTCAGGATCTATATTGATCAGTCTCAGTTTTTCAGCTAAGGCGCTTACAGATATTCTTTGGGTTTTGTAATCCATTTCGGTTTGCTGGAAAACCTTATCACTGCTTGCTTTGCTTTGATTTAATTCTTTCTGACGATTGTATTCGTTTTCAGAATAAATTAATTTTGATTTCGCTGTTAAATAATCCTGCTGCAATTGAATGTACTGTTGGTCTTGCATGGTTGCCACTATTTCTCCTTTTTTCACGTGCATTCCTGGCAACAATTTAGAGGAGTTTAAAAAGCCACCAAATGGTGTACTAACCGATACCATGTTTTGAGGTGGCACATCAATTTTTCCATTCAATTTTAAAGTCGTCGAAATTTCACGCCTTTTTAATGGTTCTGTTTGAATATTAGCACTTTTGTATTGTTCATCTGTAAGGGTAACAACACTCTCGTTAACTATTACTGTATCTGATTTTTCGTTGTTGTTTGTTGAACATGACAAAACCAGCGACAGCACTGCTATTATAATAATTATGTTTTTCATTTGCTCTAATGTTATTTTGTATTTAAATAATTAATTTGGATGATTGTTTCATTTAAGTTTCTAACCGCATCGATGTAACTTGATTGAATATTTATTGCCTGATTGGTAAGCATAACCCAATCCAAATAATTAATATCGCCATTTAAAAACTGTTTGTTAGATGTTTCAAAAATTATCAGGGCGTTTTTAAGAGCCACAGACTCAAAATAATTGATGGTAGCCAAATTAGACTGATGTTTAACGAGTAGTGATTGATATTGATTTTGAAGCTTGTTCTTTTCAAGTTGGTAAAGGTTATCGGCGATAGTTTGATTTATTCGCGCCGCATTTACTTTGGATTTTTGAGCGCCAAAAAATAAAGGGATCCCCAATCCCAACTGTACAGATTGAAACCTTGTGGAGGAGGAGTAAGTCTTGTTATCTGAACCGGAGCCCTTCATTGTCATGTTGTAATAGCCCACACTAAAATCAGGAAGAAGTTTTGCTCTTTCAAGCTTGCTGGAAAGCAACGATATTTTTTTCTGATGTTCCATAATTTTAATCATAGGGTGTTGATCGAGGCTGGTTGTTGCTTCACTAACCAGTAGCGTTAGTTTCATGCTGTTCTCTGTAGGGATAAAATTCGTTGTGGTATTAAGTGTCAGTGCAAATTGTAGTTTCACAAATTCAAGATCTTGCTGCACTTGTTTTAATTGAATGGCAATAGCCCCACGCTGGGATTCAGCCGTTGTTTTTTCCAGAATATTACTTTCTCCTTTCGAAAGCCTTAAGATTGTTTTTGCCAGAAAAACAGAATACATACTATCATTCTTCAAAAGCAACTTTTCTTTTTCGGTTAGGTAGATAAACGTGTAAAAAATATCGTAAACCATTTTTTTTGTTTCGGCTTCTTTCATCGAAACATTTATCAATGAAGTATTCAACTCTTCATTAAGTAATTGCTTTTGATTTGTATAAACTGTTGGAAAGTTAAAGGACTGCGATGCGCCAAAACGATTATCGCTGTAATAACTATTAATTTGGCCATACTCACCAAAAACAGTTGCCTGGGGAATGTTGACAGAAGATTTTATCATTTTTTTCTGATACTCTGCTTTTAGTTTTTCATTTTTAATTGTCAGGTTATTTTTAAGTGCGGTATCTATGGCAGTTTGTAAATTTATCGGCACTTGAGCGTTGCTGGTATTATACAACAGTATAAAAAAGGGAACCATTAGAATACTGGCAAATTTGTGTTTACTTATTGATTTTGTTTTCCCTCCTTTTTCAAAAAGAATGTAAAGAATGGGAAGTACAAATAAGGTTAGAAAAGTGGCGATCATTAAACCACCAATCACAACTGTTGCCAACGGGCGCTGCACTTCTGCACCGGCTCCATTGCTAATAGCCATTGGTAAAAATCCGAGAGACGCAACAAAAGCGGTCATCATTACCGGACGTAATCGTACTTTAGTTCCCATCAAAACTATTCGGTGAAGATTTTTTGCTCCTTCTTTTTTTAACCGGTTAAATTCGGCAATAAGTACAATACCGTTTAAAACAGCAACTCCAAATAAAGCAATAAAACCTACGCCGGCACTAATACTAAAAGGCATTCCACGCAGTGCTAAAAAGAAGATCCCACCGATAGCAGAAAGCGGAATAGCCGAGTAGATAAGTAAACCCTGCCTAACTGAATTAAAAGCAAAAAATAATAAAAGAAAAATTAATATTAGCGAAACAGGAACGGCTATCATTAAACGTTGCTTCGCCGCATTTAAGTTCTCAAAGGCTCCTCCATAGGTTACATAATAGCCGGAAGGAAATTTGATCTGCGACTCTACTTTTTGTTGTAATTCATTTACAATAGTTTGTACATCTCGTCCTCTTACATTAAAGCCAACTACTATACGTCGTTTGGCATCTTCTCTTTGTATTTGATTTGGTCCGTTTTTAATACTTACGTCAGCTAATTGATACAAGGGAATTTGAGATCCTTGCGATGTTGGGATCAGTAGATTTTTTACATCCTCCAGATCTTTTCTTTTTTCAGTATTTAATCTTACAACAACTTCAAAACGTTTTTCTCCTTCAAATAGTTGTCCCGTACTTTGTCCGGAAAAAGCGGTATTAACGGCTTTATTGATGTCGGATATATTTAAATTATACTGGGCAATAGCGGCGCGGTTATAATCAATAATAATTTGTGGCATGCCTGTTACCGGCTCAACATATAAGTTTTTTGCACCGTCTACATGATTTACAATTTCGCCCAACTTTTGAGCATAAGTTGCCAGTGTATCTAAATTTTCGCCAAAAATTTTACACACTACATCTTGCTTGGCACCAGTCATCAATTCGTTGAACCGCATTTGGACAGGAAATTGGAAACTAAATGTAGTTCCTAATACAACCTCTAATTCTTTTCCCATTTTTTCGGCTAATTCAGAAAAAGAGTTTGCCGAAGTCCATTCCGATTTATCTTTTAGAATTATCATCACATCTGCCGCGTCAATCGGCATAGGATCTGTTGGCACTTCGCCACTCCCAATTTTGGTTACAACTTTTATAACTTCAGGAAATTTTTGTTTTAAAATAGCCGCTGCTTTTGTAGCACTTTCTATCGTTGTATTTAAATTACTGCCTGGTAACACACGCATTTCAAGAGCAAAATCGCCTTCCTCCAAAGCGGGGATAAATTCACCACCTAAGGTTGTTAGTGTTAGAATAGCAGAAGCAAATAAAAGGATAACGATGGAGACCACTACTTTTGGATAACGAAGCACCTTTGCTAAAGCGTGCTGATACCCGCGTTCAATTCGTGTCATCAATTTGTCTGATATGTTTGGTTTATGTTTGGTTTTTTTACTTAAAAACAAGGCACTCATCATTGGAATGTAGGTAAGTGACAAAACAAAAGCTCCTAATAAAGCAAAGGCAACTGTTTGCGCCATAGGCTTAAACATTTTTCCTTCAATACCCTGCAAAGTAAATATGGGCAAATAAACGACAAGAATAATCACTTGTCCAAAAACAGCGCTATTCATCATTTTGCCGGCAGATAGTTTCACCTCACTATCCATTTGCGCCTGATCTAACTGAGAAACTGTTCTGAATTTTTTTCCATGCGTGAGTTGATGCATAACCGCCTCCACAATAATAACGGCACCGTCTACGATGAGACCAAAATCTAAAGCGCCTAAACTCATTAAATTTCCGCTTACACCAAACGTGTTCATTAAAATAATTGCAAACAGCATGGCGAGCGGAATTACGGAGGCAACTAATAACCCTGCCCTGACATTTCCTAAAAAAAGCACTAGTACAAAAATTACGATCAACGCACCTTCTAAAAGGTTTTGTTCCACAGTTCCAATGGCATTATTTACCATCTTGGTTCTGTCTAAAAAAGGTTCAATGATAACGCCTTCGGGCAAAGTTTTTTGTATCTGAACAACCCGCTCCCTTACGCTTTTAATTACATCGCTGCTATTTGCGCCTTTTAGCATCATAACAACAGCGCCAGAAACTTCGCCTTTATCATTAAAGCACATGGCACCATATCGCGTTGCGAAACCAATTTTAACATCAGCAACATCTCTTATAAATAAAGGCTGTCCGTCGTCCATTGCTTTAATGGAGATGTCTTCAATGTCTTTTGTACTTCCAATTAAACCTTCGCTTCTGATAAATAAAACCGTTGGTCCTTTTTCGATATACGTTCCACCAGTATTTTGGTTATTCTTTTCTACAGCGTTAAATACATCATGGATGGTAATATTATAGGATTGCAATTTATTCGGATCGATCGCAATTTCAAATTGTTTTAGCTTACCCCCAAAACTACTTACTTCAGCCACACCTTTTATGCCTAACAATTGTCTTCGCACCAGCCAATCCTGAATAGTTCTTAGTTCTGTTTGATCGTATTTTTTTTCGTAGCCTTCTTTTGCCCTAACTACATATTGGTAAATTTCTCCTAAACCAGTAGATACCGGTCCAAGTTCAGGAGTGCCAATACTTTGTGGTATTTGTGATTGTATGTTTTGCAAGCGTTCGGCAACTTGTTGTCTTGCCCAATAAACATCTGTTTCATCATCAAATACAAGCGTTACTAAAGACAAGCCAAAACGCGAAAAACTTCGGATCTCTTTTAAACCTGAAATATTAGTGTTGGCTTGCTCAATGGGAAAGGTAACAAGTCTTTCTATATCAGTGGCGCCAAATGATGGAGCAACTGTTATTACCTGCACTTGATTGTTAGTAATATCAGGCACTGCATCAATAGGTAACTTAGTTACTTCATAAGCGCCGTAACCAATAAGGCCTATCACAAACAGCCCAATGATGAGTTTATTCCGAATGGAAAACTCAATTATTTTATTTAGCATAATTTTGAATTAAATTGTTAATTAAAAATGGCGCCATATTATACACGCTAAAAAGCATATGTACAATTATACAAGCGATCAAACTATAATCAACAAGTCTTAGGCGGTTGCCAAATAGAAGAAAGGCAGGAGGGAGTTAAAAATTTCTCCTGGTAATTAGAGTAAGAATTTTCTGCTGAACGCAGAGGTTGGATTGATAGGTCGGCAAAGTTATTAGAAATAAAAGAAACACCTGTAATGCCCGAACAAGCATCATGTGTTTTGAAAGGCAATTTCATATCCTCATCATTGTCAGCATCCTTTGTATCATTGTGCGCATAATGCATTTCAATAAAGCCGGATAAAGATAAATGTGAATCCATACTTTTGTGTTCAATAAAGTGTTTTACAAACAAAGGTAGTTTCATCAACTGATTTAATTCAGTAGATGAAATCAAAAATATTGATAAAAGAAATATTGAAAACGATTTTTTAATATAACAAAGATAGTTAATTTCCTAACCAAGCCCACCTTAATTTGTATAAAAAGAATCGTAAGAAGTATGATTTTCGACAGGTTGTCAAAAAAACAGCGATTTATTAGTAACCCGAAAAATGACACCTAAGTTGCCGTTAGCGGCTTGTGGTTCTATTTTATAACGTGTATTCATTTAATTATATTTAAAAGTTCTCTTTCTAACCTGTCAAAGTTTTCTTCATTTTTTGGTCCCGCAAAACGTTTAATTTTCTCGCATTCTTCGGTTTTATCAAAAATCATTCGGAATGATATAATAGTTTTTGATTCGTTAAGTCTTTTAAATTCAACTTCCATATCAAACAACGGTTGGGAAACTCTTGTCCACGTAATTAATTTTTTTGGTTCAACAAGTTTAAATATAGATGAGTTTTCGTAGTTACCTTTTTCAGGACCATGCATTGTAAGAATCCACTTCCCCCCGGGCCGGAGGTCAAATTCGTGAAAAGTATTAGTAAAGCCTTCCGGCCCCCACCATTTTTTTAAGTGTAGAGGATCAGCAAACGCTTGATAGGATATTTCCAACGGCGCATTTAATACTCTCGAACTAAAGATTTCACGGTTAGAATTTGTAGTCATATATTTAAATCGAGTTGATAATATCAAAACTTCAAGGCTAACTGCCCCACATACTGTGTGGGTGCTCGCAGATCGCCCGGCCTTGCCTGGTAAGATACGTTGGTAAAATTATTTATAATAAAAGAGATCTTTACATATTTACCTATTTTGCAAGAGATACGCGCATCGTGCACCCAAACGCTTTTTTGAAATTCGCCAAAATTTTTATTTAAGCCCGGCAAAATATAAGTGGCATCTACTTCATCCCAGTTAACACCATTCGCAATATCGTTATACTCGTGCAAAATACTTTGTGTAAAACGCCTGTCAATATTTTCCGTCTTGCTTTGAAAACGTGTGCTGTATCCTAAAGAAAGAAATTTATAATCTAATTGTATATCGTTCTTTAATAAATGCTTGCTTCGGTACTTTAAAACATTTATACCCGGCAAACCAAGTGTATCTTTTGCAGGATCAAAATTTGGATTGATAGGATTCATAAACGTGTAACCGGAAAATAAAGTGACTTTTATGGGACCAATTTTTCCTGTACCACTTACCGAAGCTTCGTAACCTGTAATTTGCGCTTCGCCAATGTTCTGCGATTTAAAACCTGCATAAGCAATATCCTGGTAAAAAATGCCTGTTGCTCCACCCGGTTTATAAATATCAAATACAAATTCTACCATGCTTTCATATTTGGTATAAAACGCAGCAAGATCTAAAAAGCCTTTAAAGCCACCTAATTTAAAACCCTGCTTTACTCCAACTTCTGCGCTGTAGCCGCGCTCAGGCTGTAAAGAACTGTTGGGATAGATCTTTAATGAACTTACGGCCGTGCTCACAAATTTTTCGGCCACACTCGGAAAACGATAACCCTGCCCAAACGATGCCCTGAAAAAAGTATATTCAAACGCATGATAATTTAAACCAATACGCGCAACCGGTTGAAAAGGCAATGGCACTTTACGATCGTGCGGAAATAAATAGCCATTTGTTTTTGCTGTATCTAATTTATAAAACTCGCCTCTTAAACCAACAGAGACCGTTAACTTATCAAAGAATTTTTTATCGGCCTGCACATAACCTGCAATATTTTGTCCGCTATGTTTACCGTACAATGAATCTCCCAAAACTTGTTGCTCCATATACACAGCACCTGTTGTGATATTTAAATTATTGGCAAAACGTTTTTGATATTGCAATTCGCTATAATATAATTCGGCGCTGCTGCCCTGGCCTTTATCGTTTCGATTAACGGTTTTAAAATATCGGTTGCGTAAACTTAATTTATTGTTCTTCCAAAAATAAGTTACAAAAGGGTCAATATTAAAACGATCGTTATTATATTTTTGTATGGTACGGCCTTGCGGAATGTAAGCAGAATCATAACTCTGCCATAAGAAAAATAAACCGCCAACGGTATTCATCATGTTTGTATTTACGCCAACAGCAAGGCCTTGAATTTTTTTGAAATTATATTTTAAGTTGCAATTAAAACGTTTTCTTTCTTCGGTTTCCAACATTCTAAATCCGTCATCCGTAAAAAGATGTCCACCCAAAACAAGATCAAACCTCCCAATTTTTTGCGCGTGCGAAAGATTAATTCCTTTTTGAAATTGCGTAGTGCCCTGCCACCATTTATAGGTTTTACTTGGTGCATCAAAACTTCCAAAAAAAGAAATAATGCTCGTCATTGGTTTGTCTTTTGGATAAATGGTGCGCAAATTAATTACACCGTTAAGCGCACTCGAACCAAATAATGCAGAAGAAGCACCTTTAATAACCTCTACCTGTTCAATATTTTCTAGCGGTAAATAATTCCATTTAATATCTCCGGCATCGGCACTTATCATAGGCATTTCGTCAACCAACATTAACACGCGGCTACCGGCACCATAACTAAAACCACTGCCACCCCGTATGCTGGCTTGCCCGTCGGACACGGTAACACCGGGCACCTGGTTAATGATCACATCAAGATTGGTTGCATTTTTATTTTCTATTAAAGATGGTTTTATAATATCCATACTCACAGTAACATCGCTTAATTTTTGCTCAAATTTTCCGGCACTTATCACCACTTCATCAAGCGAAGTATTGGCGTCCTGCATTAAAATAAAAATACCGAATGTTTCATTTTCGTTAACCTGTATTGGTTTTTTAAACAAAGCATAACCAGCCATATTACATTGCAGCGTATACGAACCCGGAGGCATTTTTAATTCAAAAAACCCACGAAGATCGGTTGCTACTGCATTTTTAATATCAACACTCACAATGGCGCCAATAAGTGTGTCACCGGTTTTGGCATCGGTAACAAATCCTTTAATAGAACCGCTGTTGGTTTGCGCTTTTAAAATACTACAAAACAAAGCAAGAACTACTATAAGTTTGGCCGTAGATTTGTTCATGTTTAGTTAAGAATAAATTTACAATATAGTAAATGGTTTTTTTATTTTAAAACAAAATTTATACCCAATAAATGAATTTAGACGAATTGCCTTACCAGATCGGATTAACCCTAATAGAAGGGATAGGGGATGTTAATGCAAAATCTTTATTGGCGTATTGTGGCAGCGCAAGCGAAGTGTTTAAACAAAAACAGGCGCACCTATTAAAAATTCCGGGCATCGGTTCGATCTGGGCCAACTCTATAGTTAACAGTAAAAACGTATTAAAAAGAGCCGAAGAAGAAATTGAATTCATTCAAAAATATAAGATACAACCTTTGTTCTTTACCGATGAAGATTATCCCTCACGATTAAAGTATTGCAGCGATAGTCCGGTGTTAATGTATTACAAAGGCAATGCCGATCTAAACCACGATAGAATAATTTCTGTAGTGGGCACACGAAAACCCAGTAGCTACGGAAAGGAAAAAACCGAAGAATTTATTTCTGAAATAAAAGATACAGGCATTTTAATTTTAAGCGGCCTTGCGTATGGTGTAGATGTGCTTGCACATAAAACGGCTTTGAACAATAATTTAAAAACGGTTGGTGTTGTAGCGCATGGCCTTGACAGGATATATCCACAGATACATGATAAAATTGCAAAACGCATGATAGGGCAGGGAGGGATACTGACTGATTTTATGAGTGGCACAAATCCGGATGCGGTTAATTTTCCCAAACGAAATAGAATTGTTGCGGGCTTGTGCGATGCTTTAGTTGTAATTGAAAGTAAACGCGGTGGCGGAAGTTTAATTACTGCAACAATTGCAAACAGTTATAATAAAGATGTGTTTGCTTTTCCGGGGAGAGCAGGTGAACCCTTGGCCGAAGGTTGTAATGGTTTAATAAAACAAAACCGCGCCGTGTTAATTGAAAACGCTGCCGATCTTTTATATGCTATGCAATGGCAGGAAACCGAAAAGAAAACCCAAGTAACGAAACAAGTTCCGCTACAAATAAATTTAAGTGATGAAGAAAAAAAGGTAATAGATGTATTTGCTAAAAAACCAATCTTGCATGTAGATGAAATTTGCCAGGCAACAGAGTTTACCGTTGGCAAGACCTCTGCTTTATTGTTACAATTAGAATTTAGTTACCTTATTAAATCCCGCCCTGGAAAGATGTACGAGTTGGCTTAAGTAAACAACAACAATTTCAACTCAAATGTTGCTCGATCAACGCTTTCAATTCTCCCTGTAAGCTCAACGTTTTATCTACAGCATACCATTTGTGAACGATCTCTGCTTTTTCCATTAACGAAACATTCTTCTCTTTTAATTCAAGAACAGTTTGTTGAACAGCTTCGGGCCTGGGGCCCCAGGTAAATAGCTCTTTCAGACTTTCTTTTTCCAGACAAATTAATTTGGGGATAGATCTTCCACCATTTGTTAAATACTGATCCATCAGATCTAAGTTTTCATCTCGTAAAATTAATTTCAATTCTATGTTTTTATTTTCGAGTTCTATTAAATGCAAGATCGGAATGTTTTGTGCCGCATCGCCACACCAACCTTCGGTTAACACTAAAAAAATAAATTTCGAATTTACTTTTTGTAAAACAGTTTTTAATTCATTTGTTAAAGTTGCCGTTTTATTTAAACGGTGCATGCGCGCTAAATTTAGCTTCGCATAATTTAAATAATCCTCACTTTGGTTTGTGCCGGTTGTTTTTCCTTCAGACATTAATTTATCAAGAATATCCATGTATTCCTGATAGTTAATAGATTTATCAATGTATTTTTTCATGCAAAAAGATCTGTTTGAAAATTTTTGTTTTTTGATTCGTGTTCCAACAACCATTTTTTGCGCCACAAGTCTCCTGCATAACCGGTTAAAGAACCATCTGTTCCAATAACTCTATGGCAGGGAATAATAATACAAAAACGATTTTTTCCATTTGTAGATGCAACAGCACGTATTGCCTTTACATCGCCAATTTGTTTGCTCAAAGTTAAGTAGCTTATTGTTTTGCCATATGGTATTAACGTTAATTTTTGCCAAACGGTTTTTTGAAAATCTGTACCGTGAATAGTTAAAGGAAGATCAAAATTTTCTAATTCGTTGTTAAAGTATTTTGTAAGCTGTTCTTTGGCTTTTGTAAAAAGCGCTGAATCTGTTTCGGCTTGTTTTGTTTTTTTGTTTTTTTCTGTTTCCAAAAATTTTGCCCACAGCAACCCTTCATCATCAGCTGCTAATTCAATTTCACCAATTGGAGAATTGTAATAATTATAAATAAGCGTTTCCATTAAACCCTTCCTTTTATTATTTCTTCCACTACCGATGGATCTAAAAGTGTTGAAG
Organism: Bacteroidota bacterium; assembly: GCA_030681615.1. GTDB lineage: Bacteria > Bacteroidota > Bacteroidia > B-17B0 > Aurantibacillaceae > Aurantibacillus. Next base: position 43,152 of record JAUXSA010000089.1, on the reverse strand, counting down.
TGTCACCTAAATTCGTCAATTCACCTTCGGCAACTTTTCGTAAAATGCGGCGCATAATTTTTCCGCTCCGTGTTTTTGGTAAGCCACTTACAATTTGAATTTTATCAGGTTTTGCAATAGCCCCAATTATTTTGTTAACGCAATCATTAATTTCTTTTTTTATTTGCTCGTTTGTTTTTGTTGTTTTAGGAACAATACAAAAAGCATAAAGGCCTTGTCCTTTTATATCGTGCGGATAACCAACAACAGCTGATTCAACAACATCTACCTGTTCGTTAATAGCGCTTTCCACTTCGGCAGTTCCTATTCTGTGACCGCTAACATTTATTACATCATCAACCCTGCCGGTAATTCTGTAATAACCATCTTCGTCGCGCCTGCAACCATCACCTGTAAAATATAAATTGGGATAGGTTGCAAAATAAGTTGTGCGGCAACGCTCGTGATCGCCATAAGTTGTGCGGATAATGGATGGCCATGGAAATTTAATACAAAGATTTCCTTCTACGCCATTACCTAAAATTTCTTTTCCTTTTTCATCTACCAAAATAGGCTGCACACCCGGCAAGGGCAATGTTGCAAAGCCTGGTTTTAATGCTGTAATGTTTGCCAAAGGAGAAATTAAAATACCTCCGGTTTCGGTTTGCCACCAGGTATCAACTATCGGGCATTTTTCTTTCCCAATATTTTTGTGATACCATTGCCAGGCTTCTTCGTTTATTGGTTCGCCCACACTTCCTAAAACACGAAGGCTATCAAGTTTATAAGGTTTTACAAAATCCAAACCCGCTGCTTCTAACGCACGAATTGCGGTTGGCGCTGTATAAAAAATATTTACGTTATGTTTATCTACTACCTGCCAAAACCGTCCGCTATCGGGATAATTAGGAACCCCTTCAAAAATAATAGAAGTAGCACCGGATAGTAACGGGCCATAAGTAATATAAGAGTGACCGGTTATCCAGCCAACATCGGCGGTGCACCAATACAATTCGTGTGGCTGATACTGGAAAACATTTTGAAAAGAATAAGCAGTATAAACCATAAACCCGCCACAACTGTGCACAACGCCTTTGGGTTTGCCGGTGCTACCCGAAGTATAAAGAATAAATAAGGGGTCTTCGCTATCCATTATTTCAGCTTTACAATCAACTGATTGTTTTTTGCATTCTGTTTCCCAATCAAAGTCCCTGCCGCTTTGCATATTTACTTTTTCGCCTGTGCGCTTGTAAACCAAAACATTTGTAATTGAAGGACAATTTTTTACCGCATCATCAACAGTAACTTTCATAGGCAATTGTTTATTGCCGCGATAAGCACCATCGCTTGTTAACACTACTTTGCATTGCGAATCGTTTATTCGGTCCTGAATAGATTGCGCACTAAAACCACCAAATACCACAGAGTGAATGGCGCCAACGCGCGCGCAGGCTAACATTGCATAAACCGCTTCAGGGATCATGGGCATGTATATACAAACACGGTCGCCTTTTTTAATATTAAAACTTTTTAAAACGTTGGCCAGTCTGTTTACTTCTTCAGATAATTCTTTATAAGTAATAGTTCTGTTCTTATCTCCCGGTTCGTTTGGTTCCCAAATAAAAGCAGTATTATTTCCGTTCTTTTCTAAATGCCTGTCAATACAATTTTCGGTAATATTTAATTTGCCATTAATGAACCAGTTTATTTTTGGCCCGGTAAAATTCCAGTCTAAAACTTTATCCCATTTTTTTGTCCACAAAAATTCAGAAGCTATTTCGGCCCAAAAATCTTCCGGCGCATCTACACTTTTTTGGTAAGCTGTTTTATATTCTTCTAATGTTTTAATTTGCATGTTGTCATGGCTTTAACTTTTTCAAACTCTTTTCTATATATTTATCGGTTGGCATTAAGCTGTTTTGAATGCGGCTTGCATAATTAATGGAATCCAAAATTTCTTTTTGTTTTTCTTCGAGTAATTTTTTTTGAGCTAATACTAAAGCGTTTGCTTTTTGTTTTTGACTGTAATTAACAACACCAATTATTAAAAAGATGGTAAGTAGTATTGAGGCGACAATTACAATTAAGTTTATTTGTTTCTGTTTTTCGAGGCGGGTATCAGCTAAAAGTTTTTCCTGTGCGCGAAGCGTTTCCTGGTTTTGTTTTTCGAGTAAAAATTCTTTTTGTGCAATGCCACGTAACTGGCTTTCTTTTTTAAGCGTATCGTTAAATGCAGAATACATTTTGTAGTATTTTAAAGCACTATCGGAGTTTTTCTTGCCCTCATAAATAAAAGCAAGAGTTTTGGCACACAAACGTACCATTTTTGCCTGCTGCACCTCAACGCCCATAACATAGCCCTTATTGGCATATTTTAAAGCGCTGTCAAACTTATTCAAATGGTAATATACGTTTGATATATTACTATAAACCTCGCAAAGCATTAATTTACGATCGTTTTTTAAATTTAATTTTTCGGCCTCCTTTGACAAAATAAGGGCCTGCGAATAATTTTTTTCTCTCAGGTAATGGTCAGCTTTATTGTTTAGCGCAATTGTAAAATGAAAATCATCTTTTTCTTTAGAAGATAATTTAAGGGCAAGATCAAGGTAATATAATTCAGAATCAGGTTTATTCACAGTGCCCTGCGCTGCCGCAAGGTCGATATAAATTCCGGCGAGTTGATATTTATCTTTATAAGCCCTTGCCAAAGAAAGAGCTTTAGTATAAAATTTTATAGAAGAGGGCACGTCATCTAAATTCATATATGTAAATCCAATTGACTGTAGCGAAGAAATGGTATTAAATGTATCTTTCATCCTTTCAAAATAGGGGAGCGCTTTAAAATTATAATCAGCAGACTTTAAATAATTGCCTTGTTGAAAATAAACGAGACCCATATTATAATAGGTGCCGTAAATAGCCGCAGTATCATTATTTTTTTCGGCAACCTTAATTTTTTCATTATAATATTTTTCGGTGTTCTTAAAATCGCCCTGGTTATAATAAATGGCGCCTAATAAATTATAAGCACGCATTTGCGCCTTAGCGTTATTTCCCTTTGGCGCTAATGCAAGAGATCTGTTAATAAAGAATTTAGCGCTATCATAATTGTTATCGTAATAATATAAAATGGCTTTATAAACGAGAGCCTCTGATAAATAATAAAAGTTGTTTTCGGCTGTACTTTTTTTCTCTATCTTATTAAGCGCAGTAAATGCCTTTGACCTGTCAGTGCTGGTTACGGCCTCATATTCTTTAAAAAGTTTGTTGTATACAGCCGAATCTTTTAAGTTGCTTTGCGCAAAAAACAGTAACGTTTTGAACATGAAAAGTGATATAAATAGCCGGGTTTTCAATGGAATATAATACCCACAAGATAAGTATTTTTGTAAACAATTGCATTGTTAAAAACGCGGCGTTTAAAACACTATATATATTAAAAAATGGACTTATCTTTAACCATGATGAAAAAATATTTAGTAATAGCCGTATCGGCCTTATTTTTGGTGTACGCTTGTGTGCCCGCAAGATTGTTGGATGAATCGAAAGCAAAATTAAACGAATGTGATACAGAACGAGCTTCACTTAAAAAATCAACTCAAGAAGCGGAAGCAAAATTAGCCGAGCTAAAAGAGCAATTTACAAAATACGAAAAAGAAAACGTTGGTCTAAAAAGAGATACGAGCATAGTTGGAAGCAGCTACAGGAATTTAACCTCTAAATACGATAAGTTAGATCAGTTGAATCAACAGTTAATGGACCGCTTGAATAAATTATTAAGCGGTAGCGAAAAAGATAACAGTAAATTAAGTGGCGATCTTCAATTGACCCAGGAACAATTATTAAAAAAACAAGACGAGTTAAAAGCGCTTGAGGCAAAATTAACGCTACAAAAAATAGATCTTGATATGCTTAATGCAGAATTAAAAAAACGTGAGGCCCGTGTTACGGAACTGGAAGAAATTCTTAAAAAGAAAGATCAGGCTGCGGCAGACCTAAAGAAAAAACTAAGCGATGCTTTAATTGGTTTTGAAGGTAAAGGATTAACCATTACGCAAAAGAATGGTAAAGTTTATGTGAGTATGGATGAGAGTCTTTTATTTGCCAGTGGAAAAACCAATGTAGAAGCAAAAGGTGTTGAAGCTTTAAAAAGTGTTGCGAAAGTATTAGAGCAAAATCCGGATATAAATGTTTTGGTGGAAGGTCATACAGATGATGTGCCAATGAAAGGCGCTGGCGAAATAAAAGATAATTGGGACCTGAGCGTAATGAGAGCAACCTCTGTTACAAAAATAATGTTATCAGCTGCAAAAATAGAATCGCAACGCATTACTGCAGCAGGCCGCGGCGAATTCTTCCCTTTGGATAATGGTAAAACAGCCGAGGCAAGAAAGAAAAACCGCCGTACAGAAATTATTTTAACGCCTAAGCTGGATGAGCTTTTAAAAGTATTGGGTAATAACAACTAAAAACTAATAGTATGGGAATGATAAAAGAATTTAAAGACTTTGCTGTAAAGGGCAATGTTATTGATCTGGCTATTGGGGTTGTAGTTGGCGCGGCTTTTAGTGGCATCGTAAAATCATTGGTAGATGATATTATTACACCGGCCATATTAACGCCGGCGTTAAAAGCAGCACATATTGCCGACCTTTCTCAATTGGTAATTCCGGGCACTGCCATTAAGTATGGTAATTTTCTTTCGCAAATAATTTCATTTATTTTTGTTGCTTTTGCCTTGTTTCTATTGATAAAAGGCATTAACAGGATGAAGAAAAAAGAAGAGGCCAAAGCGGCAGTTGATCCGGAACCAAGTAACACAGAAAAATTGTTGATGGAAATAAGAGATTCTCTTAAAAAGCAATAATTTTTTATTTAACATCTTAACAATTACATAACATTAAAAACACCTTACTTTAATAAAGTAACATTTATTTTGTCTTTAAATGACAATTAATTTACTTTATGTTTAGATCTATACTCGTATTATTTCCGGTTTTTTTAATATTAAATTTACAATCACAGGATAGTATTGTAAAAACAGTAACTGTAGAGCCCCCTAAGGCTGAGGAAAAAAAAGCACATTGGTATGATAAAATATCTATCAGGGGCTACACACAAGTAAGGTATAACCGCCTTTTTGAAACTAACCCCAATCTAAAAAGCGAACAGGGAGATAAATCTATTGGCAATCTGGGGGGCTTTTTTATACGCCGTATGCGTATTATCTTTTTTGGCCAGGTATCCGACCATGTTTACTTTTATGTACAACCCGACATTGCTTCATCCGCATCATCTACAAGCCTGCACTTTGCGCAATTGAGAGATGCTTATTTTGATGTTTCTATTGATAAAAAACGCGAGTATAGATTTCGTATAGGTCAAAGTAAAGTTCCTTTCGGTTTTGAGAATATGCAATCGAGCCAGAATCGTTTGGCCTTAGATCGTAACGATGCTTTAAATAGCGCTGTATCAAACGAGCGCGATCTGGGAATATTTTTTATGTATGCACCTAAAAAAGTGAGAGAGTTATATAGTAGTTTAGTTAATGATGGCTATAAAGGATCGGGAGATTATGGAGTTTTTGCTTGTGGATTATATAATGGCCAAACCGCAAACAAACCTGAGCTTAACAATAACTCACATTTTGTTGCCCGCCTTTCATACCCATTTACAATAGGAAAACAAATTATTGAGCCGGGCATTCAAGGTTACACGGGCATGTTTGTGGTACCAAAAGATCAGTTAACGGCTGCAACTAAAGTGGTAAAAAACTATGAATATTTGGATGAACGTTATGCAGCTACTTTAGTTCTTTATCCAAAACCATTTGGAATACAAGCCGAATATAACATTGGCAAAGGCCCTGAGTATGATGTACAAAAAGACTCAATAATGACGAAAAACCTAAAAGGAGGTTATGTTACGTTAAGTTACCTGGTTAAAGTTAAAAAACATGTTATTATTCCTTTTGTAAGGGGTTTAATGTATGAAGGAGGCAAAAAACATGAATTAGATGCGCGGTCTTACAAAGTTATGGAAATTGAAGGAGGCGTTGAATATCAGCCAATTAAGAATTTTGAGTTTACTGCAACCTATCTGTATTCTGATAGAACAACATCGGATAAAGCAAAAGAAAATAACTACCAGTTTGGTTCTTTTTTACGCTTACAGGCCCAGCTAAATTTTTAAAATGGTAACAATAAATTAACATTGTCACGATTATTAATAAATACTTTTAGCTAAAATTTCCGTTTATGTTTGGATTAGATACTACACTTACTGTTTTATTAATAATTTGCCTTTTAGCAGCCTGTTTTTTTGAATTTATTAATGGTTTTCATGATACTGCAAACGCGGTAGCCACTGTTATTTATACAAACTCAATGAAACCTACTGTAGCCGTAGTATACAGCGGTATCTTAAATTTTACAGGAGTTATGTTAGGTGGTATTGCAGTGGCTATGGGCATTGTAAACTTATTACCAATGGATGCTTTGGTAGATAGCAATCCATATCATGGTGTTGCAATGATATTGGCATTATTAATAAGTGCTATTATATGGAATTTTGGTACCTGGTATTTTGGCATTCCTTCATCCAGCTCACACACATTAATTGGTTCAATTTTAGGAATTGGTTTGGCCTTTGCTTTCCTGCCCGGCGATCTTGGTCTTACAGCTGTTAACTGGGATAAAGCAAAAGACACCGGTTTGGCATTATTGTTATCGCCATTAATTGGTTTTTCAGTGGCTATTATTATGATGTTTATTTTTAAGCGTTTTATAAAAAATGAAATAATATATAAAGAACCAATTCCCGGAAAAATGCCGCCTATCTGGATCCGCATGTTATTATGGATCACTTGTGGACTGGTAAGTTTTTTTCATGGGCAGAACGATGGACAAAAAGGTGTGGGTTTAATTATGCTCATCTTAATTGCCATTTTACCAGGCCAGTTTGCAATAGACGCGAGCGTCAATCTGCAAAGCGTTAACGGTAATGTAAATAAAATAGAATTATTAATGGCAAAAGCCGACACTACGGTACTTGCAAAAAAAGAAAAGATACTGTATGCTGAGGTCATGAAGTACTCCGACCATTTTGAAGAAGTTACAGTTAATAAATTTAACTCCGATGAAGTTGGTTTGAAGGAACGTTTTTCTTTAAGAAAAGATGTTATCAAGATCACCAAGAATACCGATAAAATAATTAAAGGCGGCAACTTAACCTTAAGCGCCAACGAAATAAAAGAACTAAACCACGAAATAAAAGCCACTAAAAAATTAATAGAGTATGCGCCGTCATGGGTAATTATAATTGTCTCTTTATGTTTAGGGCTTGGTACAATGGTGGGTTGGAAACGTATTGTAAAAACAGTTGGCGAAAAAATTGGTAAACAACACATGAGTTACGCGCAAGGCGCCAGCGCCGAGTTAGTTGCATCAATGGGTATTGGTATGGCATCAGCGTATGGCGTTCCTGTTTCAACCACGCACATGTTATCTTCGGGTATTGCCGGCTCAATGGTTGCTAAAAAAGGATTAAAGAATTTACAAAAAGGAACTATTAAAACCATTGCTTTGGCATGGTTACTTACCTTACCGGTAACAATTATTTTATCGGGAGGCTTGTTCTTATTGTTCCGCGCTATTCTATAATTTTATTGTTTATTGTAGAAATGCTTTACAGATCTGTGTATGTAAATACACAGATCTTTTTTTGCCCAATATTTAACTTATTGATTAATAATAAAATATATTTTTGGCCTGCTTCTTGCCGGCATTAGTATAAGAAACAATTAAAAATAGAAAATATGCCAAGACAAGGAAGAGATGATGCAAGAGAACGCATTAAGAAAGCGGCTCCATCACACGACGCAACAACGCATCAAAAAGAAACGGATAAGAATAAAAAACAAAACGCTGATCTTAAAAAAGATCTAACACAAAAGCGTAAATAATAAATACCGTCAATTTTGCTATCTCAAAAATAGCGAACTGGACAAATCAAAAACCCGCTTACTACACGTGAGCGGGTTTTTTGTTTAAAGAATTCATAACAGGCCAGCCCTCAGTTTTTTTGTAATGTAAAGTCTATCCATGTGGTTTTTTTCTTTTAATTTCTCAAGAGCAGTTATGGTTTTTAACTGTGGTTTTATTTTATTATGGGAATTCACAAACTTTTCAATAGCTTCTATTAATACTGTATCATCATGCCATTTACCTATTTTTTCATAAGTACTTTCAATTTTTTTTATGGAAGCCGGTATAGGGTTTTCCGGGGCGATCTTTTTTAAAATAGAAGCAAGGTTTTTTATTATTTTCAGTTCTTTTCTAATTGAATGAAGATTCTCATCATTATTCATTTCTAGTAAATGAGATTTTACTTTTACTAACTCATCTTCAAAAAGCAATTTAATTTTTTGGTTAATTTTTTCGGCCTTTTGCTTTTTAAAAAGTGAAACATGTGTTTTGCTAAGCGCTTGTAATTTCTTTTTTTTGAAGCTTTTAATTTCCTTTACCAAACCCACTTCTGCACCCTTTATCTGATCTTTAATGTGTGCTTTAAACGTTAGCATTGCCGGCGACTTGTAATGCTGTATTAGTTTAAGATTAAGTGTAGCGGTCCTTATTTTTCCTGCTTTTTTAAAAACAGGGGATAATAAAAGGAGTAAAGGTTTTGGACTAAACCTTTTTTTAGGCGCAATAATTTTTAAAAGTGCCGCTAACACGCGTAGGTTTTTAATATCTACCCGCAATTTATGAACTTGAGACTCCTCAAGATCCTTAGCCTTACGAAGATGTTTTAAAAAAGAGTTTTGCTCTTCCTTATAGATCTCGATTATGCTTTTTGAAGCTGTCATTAATTAATGTCGTTCAATCTTTATGCCAAAACTATAATCCTTCCAACAAACTATCGTCTACCAAATTCGGAAGCGTAACCTTCAAATTCGGTGTTCGTTCCATTTCGCGTTTAATGGCAAAAAGAGCTTCATCATTACGCGCCCAGGCTCTTCTCGAGATCCCGTTATTTACATCCCAGAATAACATTTGTTCTAATCTTCTTTCGGCATCATCGGTTCCATCCAACACCAGACCAAAACCACCGTTTATAACTTCGCCCCAACCAACACCACCACCATTATGTAAACTTATCCATGTTGCGCCTCTAAACGCATCACCTACAAAATTTTGCACGGCCATGTCTGCAGTAAACTTACTGCCATCATAAATATTAGAGGTTTCTCTGTAAGGACTATCAGTTCCACTCACATCATGATGATCTCTTCCTAAAACAACCGGCGCAGTAATTTTTCCCTCTTTAATGGCCTTGTTAATTGCTTTTGCAACTTTAATTCTGCCTTCACTATCGGCGTATAAGATACGCGCCTGCGAACCAACAACTAAATTATTTTGCATGGCATTCTTTATCCACAAAATATTATCCATTAACTGTTGTTGAATTTCTTTTGGTGCTGTTTTATAAATTTCTTCTAATACAGTTAATGCTAACTCATCTGTTTTTCTAAGGTCGTTCTCGTTTGCACTGGTACACACCCAACGGAACGGACCAAAGCCATAATCAAAACACATAGGCCCTAAAATATCCTGAACATAACTTTTGTATTTAAAGTCGCCGTTCTTTTCTAAAATATCTGCACCGGCACGGCTTGCTTCTAATAAAAAGGCATTACCATAATCAAAAAAGTACATGCCTTTTGCGGCAAATTTATTTATACAATCGGCATGTGCGCGTAATGTTTTTTGAACTTCTTCTTTAAATTTAGCAGGGTTCTCTGCCATGAGTTTGTTTGATTCTTCATAGCTAAGCCCTTGTGGATAATAACCACCCGCCCACGGATTGTGTAGCGACGATTGATCGGTACCAATATCCACTAAAATATTTTCCTTTAATAATTTTTCCCAAAGGTCAACGGCATTTCCCTGGTAAGCTAAACTTACCGCTTCTTTATTTTTTTGTGCGTTTTTAATGCGAACTATCAATTTATCAAGATCAGGAAAAACTTCGTCTACCCAACCCTGGCTGTGTCTTGTCACAACTGCTTTTGGATTTATCTCCGCAGTAACAGAAACCAGTCCGGCAATTTTTGCGGCTTTAGGCTGCGCGCCGCTCATACCACCAAGACCACAGGTAACAAATAATTTACCTTTACGTTCTTCTTCGGTATGGAATTTTTTACGGGCCGCATTCATAACGGTTATGGTTGTGCCGTGTACAATGCCTTGTGGGCCAATATACATAAAACTACCGGCAGTCATTTGCCCGTATTGTGTTACGCCTAAAGCGTTAAATTTTTCCCAGTCATCAGGCTTGCTATAATTTGGTATCATCATACCATTTGTAACAACAACCCTTGGCGCATCTTTGTGCGATGGAAATAAACCCATAGGATGACCGCTGTATAGAACTAAGGTTTGTTCGTTGGTCATTATTGCTAAATATTGCATGGTTAATAAATACTGCGCCCAGTTCTGAAAAACAGAACCATTACCACCATATGTAATTAATTCGTGCGGATGTTGTGCAACAGCATGATCTAAATTATTACTAAGCATGTGCATAATAGCCGCTGCCTGTATGCTTTTATGCGGATACTCATTAATTGGTCGTGCGTAAATTTTATAGTCGGGTCTAAAACGGTGCATGTAAACACGGCCATATGTTTTTAATTCGTACGCAAATTCTTTTGCTAAAACTGCATGATGTTTTGGATCGAAATAACGTAATGCGTTGCGGATAGCTAATTTTTTTTCTTCAGCATTTAAACTGTCTTTACGTTTTGGCGCGTGGTTGATATTGCTGTCGTAGGGTTTTGCTTCCGGTAACTGTTCCGGTATGCCCTGTAATATTAATTCTTTAAATGAAACACCTGTTATTGCTGACATAATTCGGATCTACTTTTTTGTTTTATCATTTGTAAAATTACCTGTTTTCTTATCATAACCGTAAGGGCAATGTTTGCAACCGCTCTTACAGCAGTGACCACGCTTTAAGTGATACTTTTCAGTAAAAACAATATATCCTTCGGGACTATAATAAAAATCTTCAGGGTCGAGTTCTTTGTTAAACATTGCAACCGTAAAGATAAGGATTAAGCCTACCATTATAAAATAAACCACATAGACACATAGAATTATTTTGTAATAGGCAACATAGTAAAACATAAACGCTCCGCCAAAGGCGAAGCGTCAACTGTTGTTATCTGAATTTTTTTAATTTTTCTATGCTCTCTGTGTGGTTAAACTTGTAGGATTATTCTACACGTTTAATAGTACAGCCAATAGATTTGGTTTCCTGTGTTTTAGGAGTTTCGTTCTTAAGTAAAGAAGCCAAAGCCTCTTTAAGATATGGCGCTTTAACTGCTGCTGCATCTTTTACATTATCATCAATAGCACCCTTATAAACTAAACCTTTTGCATTAAATAAAAAACATTGAGGAGTGCGTGTTGCACCAAAAGCGTTTGCCAATTGACTTTTTTCGTCAACCGCATAAGTACATTTTAATTTTTGTGCAGCAAAGTATGCCGACATTTTATCAAAACTATCATCTTCGGTACGCTGCGCTTCATTACTGTTAATTAAAGCACAACCAATACCATTTGCTAAACAATAATCTGAATATTCTTTAATACGGGTTTCACTTAACTTTACATAAGGGCAGGTATTGCAACTAAAAATAACCAATAACCCTTTTGCGGTTTTAATTTCGTTCAAAGAAACCGTTTTACCACTTACATCTTTCATTTTATAATCGCCTTGTGGGATGGGGGCGTTAATAGCCAGCTCTTCAGGAGGAGAATTAACGAACGAAAAAGTTAATACCGAAACAATAATAAGGGATAGAAATAATGCTGCTTTTTTCATAGCATTAAATTTACAAAATTTGCAACAGATTGAAAATTACAAAAGCCAATTTTAACAATAAAAGCATGAAATAAGATCATGTTTTAGTAAATATTAAGGAAAAAAGTTAATATTTACTTAATATATCTAAACAATGTATCTTACCTAAAAGTCCTAAATTTGATCTGCACTTAAACAAGAAGTGAACACCCTAAAGGAATTTGATCTTTCGTCTCGAAATCAAAGTAAACCTTAACCGCTTTTTTAATTTACTGTTATAAAAACAGAATGAGAAAAGTTTATATTATATTTTTATTTTTGATAGTTACCCATTCCTTCTGCCAGGTCTCTTTTTCTGGTTGCAATATAAGTGGGGCTATGATAAATCAAAATGCTTTGGCTGGTTGTGGTAATGGCGCTAATTATTGCAATTTAGCCTCGCTGTATGTTCCTGCGTTTTCGCCAACAGCATGCGGTACTTCTGTACTTGGGGGCGGTACAACAGATAATTATTCAACAAATTATTCATTGCCCGCCGGCTGCACAGCTACAATTACTGCACAATTCATGAAGAGAAACTATTTTGGCGCCCCTATAAACCCTTCAGGCACCGGATGCAGCAATTGTGGTATGGATTCGGGTGACGATATTTTTATTACAAACACGGGCGGCCTTGTTATTGCTCAGGGTTCAACTATGATTGTAAATGTTGGTACATGCGGCGCATATACTGCGCTCGGAACATACACCACAGGCGTTTCCAGTTTAATTGGGGGTTGCGCTAATTCCGACGGCACGGTGCAAATGATCTTAACAGGCGGCTCTTTTAATATCGGCGGACAATCTAATCGCTCTGACGAACTCATTACTTTTACTGTAAACCTAAGCGGTACTTGTGGCCCTGGTTGCAATGGCGTTCTTCCAATAAGTTTAAAAGATTTTTATGCAGAACCTTTAGAAGACAAAGTTTTGTTAAAGTGGAGTGTTGCAAGCGAAAGGAATGTTGAGTATTATTTGCTGGAAAAAAGTGTAGATGGAATTGTATTCGTACCGCTGAACACCGTTTATTCACTTGCAAATGTGAATGGAGAAAATAATCTGTCCTACTTTAATTATGACTATGCGCCCGATCAGGGCATAAACTATTACCGGTTAAAGAATGTTGACAGAGATGGTTCAGTGGATATTCATAAAACAATAACGATCAACTTCAAAAACAAAGCGGCTTCGGCCATATGGGTAAATCAAACAGCTGATGCAATAAAGATAGGCTACGAAAAAAAACCGCTGAGTAAAACCGCTGCTATTTATGATATCACCGGGCGGCTGGTGAAAGAGATCAGCTTGAATGCTGATGCTCCTGCAATGATCGAAATTTCAAAAGCAGAATTTGTAAAAGGAATTTATCTCATTTCGGGATCTGACCCACAAGATACTTTTTCGCAAAAACTCATCATTGATTAAAGTTTTTTGTATTAAATTGTGAGAATTTAGGCGTTTCACACTATAATTTTATAAAAAGCCAATTGTTTATTTCTAGTAACTTAAACCTTAATAGGAGTTATAGTTTTACTGAAATTTACCTTATTGGAAAATACCCCAGAAATAGCCCCTAAAAAGAAGTCCGTACTTAAACGGATAGTAAAAACCATTTTTTACCTGGCCCTTACCTTTGTTTTAATTTGCGTGACGTTAGTTAGTCTTTTGTTTATTTACCAGGATGAAGTAAAAGCAGCTTTGCTTGGAGAGATCAATAAACACCTTAAGTCGGAGGTTACTATAGACCCGAAAAATATTGATCTAACAATTCTAAAAACATTTCCTGATTGTTCGATGGAGTTTAAAAATGTTTTAATGCTGGAGGCACTAAAAATTAAAAAGCGCGATACACTGTTGTTTGCCGAACAGCTTAACCTGCATTTTAATATCAGCGACCTCTGGAATAAAAAGTACGATATTAAAAAGATCACACTAAAAAATGCAATAGCAAAACCGGGCTTAACAAAAGCAGGAAAACCAAATTATATTTTTTGGGAAGAATCAAGCGGTGAAAATAAAAACGACTCTATTAACTTCAATCTCGAGTTAATTCAACTTGAAAACTGTCATGTTGTTTATAGAGACCGATCAAGAATTTTTAAGACCGATCTTTTAATAAAAGAATTAAGCTTTAAAGGAAATTTTAGCGATGTTGAATACGACATGAGCTCAAAAGGTAAATTGGTAATTAATCAAATTGCAGCAAGCAAAAGAAGTTTTTTAAAGAACAAAAACTGTAACTTAAACATTAACCTTAAAGTAAACGGTAATAATTATTTACTCGAAGAAACAAGTTTTAGTTTAAACTCTATGCTGTTTAATTTAAATGGCAATTTTTTGTATGGCGATAGTTTGCAAAAAATGAAGATCGATTACGAGGCATCAGATCTTGATATAGCAACCGTTCTATCTTTATTACCCGAAGATCAAAAACAAAAAGCCAACGATTATAAAAGTGATGGCGGGTTTTATACTAAAGGAAGTTTTAATTATGCGAGTAAAACAAATTTTGAATTGCGAAGCGATTTTGGTATAAAGAAAGCAGAAGTAACCTACAAGCCTACTTCTACAACTGCAAAAAATATTAATATGGATGGGAAGTTAGTGTACACAAATTCTACATCCAGGCTCGACCTTACAAACGTTTATTTAAAATTAAATAATGATGAGCTAAAAGGCAGCCTTTCGATAAATGATTTTTCAAACCCTTTTATACATTTATTGGTAGATGCAACTTCGGATCTTGAAACACTACAGAATTTTTGGCCAATAGATACTTTGAGTAAATTAAAAGGAAAGCTAAAAATAAATTCTGAGATAGAAGGGTTGTTAAGCGACTTGAAAGACCAGACATTTTCAACCAAAGTAAAATTGAATTTAGATGCAACAGTTACAAACCTGGAAGCACAATTTAAAGGAGACGAAAATATTTTTGCAGTTGAAAACTGTTCTGTAACTGCAAAAGACCGTGAGGTTGAGGTGAAGGATCTTAAATTAAAACGTGGAAGTTCGGATATAGTTTTAAATGGCAAACTGCCGGGTATATTTAATTATTTATCGGATAAAACCGCGCCACTAATTATTACGGGAAATTTATTCTCTAATTATATTAAGCTGGAAGATTTTATGATGAAGTACAAATCTTCTGAAGATAAAACTGCGCCACTGATCCCAAAAAATATTCAATTTAAGTTAAACGCGGCAATTTTAAAATTCAGCTACGCAAAGTTTGAGGCGCAATCTGTAACAGGTGAGATTGAAATTAAAGATCAAAAGGCAATTGTAAGCGATATGAAATTGAATACCATGCAGGGCGAAGCAGAGATAGATGCCTTTGCCGATAATTCCGGAAGCAAGCTGGATGTGGTGATGCAAAGTAAACTAAAGAACATAAACATAAACAGCATGTTTGACCAACTCAATAATTTTGGTCAAAATACGTTGCAGGAAAAGAACATTAAAGGTTTGGCTACTGCTACTGTGGAGTTTTCAGGGAGCTGGAGCAATGCCCTTGAATCGGATCTTAATTCTGTAAGATCAAATATCAATTTAAATATAGATAGAGGCGAGTTGATAGATTTTAAACCTTTATTGAGTTTATCAAAATTTGTGGATATACAGGATCTTCAAAAAATAAAATTCTCAAACCTGCAAAGCACCATCGAAATAAACAATCAAACCATTATTTTGCCAAGTACGACTATAAAAAATTCTGCTTTAAATATTATTTTCTGGGGCACACATACATTTAATAATGATATTAATTATCACATAGAATTATTGATAAGCGAGTTGCTTGCTAAAAAACGCAAAAACAAAGACGAAGAGTTTGGTCCGATAGAGAATGATCCTGACAACAAACGCAGTGCTTTTATATTAATGACCGGTACAGTTGATAAACCTATCATAAAGTACGACAGAAAAGGTTTAAAAGAGAACATTAAAAAAGACCTGAAAGAAGAGAAACAAAATTTAAAACAGTTGCTGAAAGAAGAATTTGGGCTGTTTAAAAAAGACTCTGTTTCTGCAAAAAAGAAAGATAAGGCAGACCAGGCCTTTGAATTGGAGAAACCCAACAATAATCAGCCTAAAAAAACGTTAGAACCAAAAAAGAAGAAAGATGACGATGATGATTTCTAAAAATCGTATCTTTAATTAATTATTTTTTAGGAGTGAATATCTATAACAAAAAACAACGTTGGAAATTAGGCCTTGCCGCATCGGCTTTGGTGATAATTATTGCGTCGTTATGGTATACCCGTAATTTAGTTAAGACCATCTCAACTAACGAAAAAGAGAAAGTAGAGCTTTGGGCAAAAGCCGTACAAAAGAAAGCTAACCTTGTAAAATTCACGAATGAGTTATTCGAAAAAATAAAAGAAGGTGAAAGAAAAAAAGCAGAGTTATATGCTGAGGCAACAAAACAATTAAGCGCTGATGCACAGGATGTTTCTTTCGTTTTAAAAGTTTTACAGGAAAACACTTCCGTGCCTGTAATTTTAACTAACGAGAACGATGAGATCCAGATCTCAAGGAATTTAGATTCTGCAAGAGAAAAAGACCCTGTTTATTTAAAAGAACAATTGCAGATCATGAAAGATCTGTACCAGCCAGTTGAGATAAATGTTTACAAAGGCATTAAACAAAAGCTGTATCATAAAGATAGCCGTGTTTTTAGTGATATTAAATTAGTATTTGATAGTTTAATAAAATCTTTTATTACAGAAGTTGCTGTTAATTCTGCTGCGGTACCTGTTATTTATACAAACAATACCAAGGATAAAATATTGGCCCTTGGAAAGATAGATACAATAGAAGTAAATACACCTGAAAAATTACAACAAAAACTGTCAGAACTTTCTTCAGAAAATACGCCCATACAAGTAGACCTTGGCGAAGGAACAAGTGATTATATTTTTTATGCACCATCTGAATTGTTAACGCAACTTAAATATTATCCCTATGTACAATTTGGTGTAATAGGTTTATTTTTATTAATTGCTTATATACTTTTTAGTACCGCCCGCAAGGCAGAACAGGACCAGGTTTGGGTAGGAATGAGTAAAGAGACGGCGCATCAACTGGGCACACCGCTTTCATCTTTAATGGCCTGGAACGAACATTTAAGAGCAATGGGTGTTGACGAATCTATTGTGAACGAAATGCAGCAGGATGTAAAACGCTTAAATACTATTACCGATCGCTTTAGTAAAATTGGATCACAACCTACATTGGTTCCTTCAGATATTAACCAGGTATTAATTGATGCGATCGAATATTTAAAGAACCGCACCTCAAAGAATACAAACTACACATTAAAATTGCCTGAAGAACATTTGCAGGTACACCTTTGTGTTCCGCTTTTTGAGTGGGTAATTGAGAATATTTGTAAGAATGCCATTGATGCCATGGAAGGCAAAGGCGATATAGAAGTTGCATTAATTGATGTGCCCGAAGGCTTGTTCGTAGACATTTCGGATACAGGAAAAGGAATTCCAAAATCAAAATTCAAAACTGTTTTTGAACCCGGCTATACTTCCAAACAAAGAGGTTGGGGTTTAGGATTAAGTTTATGTAAAAGAATTATCGAGATCTATCACAACGGAAAAATATTTGTTCTAAAAAGCGAGGTGAATAAAGGAACAACGTTTAGAATTGCATTAAAAAGAGAATAGTTTATATTTTATGCCACGAATTTCACGGATTCGCACAAATTTTTATTAGCACCTTGTTTTGTGAAATATTTTTTCAAAGCGAAATATCGCCTTGAAAAACGAAAATTTCACTAATTGTTTATTGGCAATTTTGATCAGTGAAATTAGTGAAATCTGTGGCTTATTTTAAACGATAGATAACCGCCTCTAAATACCTTTTCGTTTTCAATTCCTCTACAACTTCAAATTTCTCTTTTGTAAAAGCGTCTTTATATTTTGGGTTCATATAAACAAACCACGTTTCAGCAGTTGTTGAATTAATTATTCTTTGCAAAACTTTTTTTAATACTTCTTCATTAAAAGGATTAAATAAAAAATAAACTGTTGGTTTGTTCTCGTAATTAAAATCTAAAGCATTTGCTTTAATAAATTGAATGTCTGACGTTTTTCTTTTTAATAAATAGTTTTTTAAATTTGAATTAGAAATTGCTATTAATTCTTCATCAAGATCAATTCCCTTTAAATTTTCAAAACCTAACGATTCTGCCACAAAAACAGGCCGGCCCTTTCCGCAGCCAATATCCATAAAATTAAAGGTTTTTGTATGGGGTATTATTTTCTCAAAGACCTTAAACAATATGAGGTAGCCCGCGCCCTGGTAATGAAAAAACTCTGTTGAGTTGCTTTTTTTGATAGACGAAGTTGTAATGCCATATTTTTTTTCGTTTTGGGCTTCTGCCCTGATAAGCCTGATAGTATTGGCAAATCCGCGTAAAAATGCGGAGCGAAAAAAATAATAGATATATAAAAAAACTTTCAATGAAATGCTTTTTAATGTTACGCAAAATTAATACCTTCATAAACATATTTCTAAACAAATTATGAAATTATAGTTCATATGAAAATTGATCTTGAAGCGGAGCGTAAGGAAATTCTAAACCGGTACAAAATTTTAATAAAGGCCTGTAAACGCCGCTTAGAAAAAGGCGATAAAGAGATTGTCCGTAAAGCATTTGAAGTAGCTGTTGAAGCCCATAAAGAAATGCGTCGTAAAAGCGGCGAACCTTATATTTATCACCCAATTGCTGTTGCCCAAATTTGCGCCGAAGAAATTGGTTTAGGTGCTACAGGTATTGTTTGTGCCTTATTGCACGATACCGTTGAAGATACAGACCTCACACTTGAAGATGTAAAAGGTTTGTTTGGTGAAAAGGTTGCGCAGATCATAAACGGTTTAACAAAAATTTCGGGTGTAATTGATAATACATCCTCTATCCAGGCAGAGAATTTTAGAAAAGTACTCTTAACCATGAGCGAGGATATTCGCGTTATTTTAATAAAGCTGGCGGATAGAATGCATAACATGCGTACGCTCGAGCACATGAAGCGTGAAAAGCAAATGAAGATCGCAAGTGAAACGTTGTTCTTATACGCACCACTCGCACATCGCCTCGGCCTAAATAATATTAAAACGGAACTTGAAGATCTTGGTTTAAAATACACCAATTCTGAAGGGTATTATGACATAGCGGTTAAATTACAGGAAACAGAACCTGAGCGAAAACGTTTTGTACAAAAATTTATAGAACCTTTAAAAGAAATTTTAGGGGAACAAGGATTTCAATTTAAGATTTTTGGGCGACCAAAATCTATTTTTAGTATTTATAATAAAACAAAAACCAAAGGTGTTGCCTTTGAAGAAATTTACGATCTCTTCGCCATACGCATTGTTATTGATACACCCTTAGAACAGGAAAAATCTGATTGCTGGAAAGTATATTCTATTATCACCGATTTTTATCACCCTAGCCCGGAGCGTTTGCGTGATTGGATCAGCACACCAAAAAGTAATGGCTACGAAAGCTTGCATACTACTGTAATGGGTCCTGAAGGTAAATGGGTTGAGGTGCAGATACGCACCGTTAGGATGGATGAGTTAGCCGAAAAAGGATATGCAGCACACTGGAAATACAAAGACAGTGCAGCAGATAAAGAAAGTAAATTAGAAAATTGGTTACAGCGTATTCGCGAGATGTTGGAGAATCCCGATCCGAATGCTTTGGAATTTATGGATGATTTTAAACTGAATTTATTCAGCGATGAATTATTTGCATTTACTCCAAAAGGCGACATGAAAACCTTACCTGTTGGAGCAACCGCATTAGATTTTGCTTTTGAAATTCATACTAAAGTAGGGGAGCAATGTATTGGCGCAAAAGTAAATTTTAAACTGGTACCATTAAGTTACGAATTAAAAAGTGGCGACCAGGTTGAGATCCTTACCAGTAACAAACAAACACCAAAAGAAGATTGGTTAGGCTATGTTATTACAGCCAAAGCTAAATCGAAGATAAAAAGCAGTTTAAAAGAACAGCGTAAAAAAACAGCAGAAGAAGGCCGCGAAATTATGGAACGGAAGTTCTATAAGAACAAACTGGATTTTACTTTGCAAAATGTAAATGATTTTTGCCAGTTCTTAAAGATCCCTTCTTCTCAGGAATTATTTTATCGCGCAGCTTTAGGTAACGTTGATATAAAAGAAATAAAAGAGTATATCCGTTTTAAGAACAACCCTGTAAAACCAGGAAGGAAGACGGTTACGCCAAAAATCGAACAATTGGTTACCAACGCACGTGGTAGTAGTGATATGCTTGTGATTGGCGACGACATGCAAAAACTGGATTATAAACTTTCGCCGTGTTGTAATCCAATTCCGGGCGATGACGTTTTTGGTTTTATTACAGTTGCCGAAGGAATAAAAATTCACAGGGTTAATTGTCCGAATGCAATTAAATTACTTTCTAATTATGCTTACCGCGTTGTAAAAGCAAAATGGCTCAACGATCAGATGATCTCTTTTCTTGCTGGTATTAAAATTATTGGTACGGATGAATTAGGATTAGTAAACAACATCACTAAAATAATTTCAAGCGAAAATAACGTCAACATGCGATCAATTAAATTTGATACCGATGATGGACTTTTTGAGGGAACTATTATGATCTATGTTCACGATACTAAACACTTAAATCACTTGATGGACGTGCTTAAAAAAGTGAAGGGTGTAACGAAAGTAGAACGGATAGATGAAAAAAATTAAGGCTTAGGCGCTTTGAATTCACGAAGCTTTAGTTTTTTTGCCGGATTACCCTGGTAGATCCAGTTTGCTTCTAAAGACATTGTAGCAATACTGCCAACCGTTAGTAAGCTGTGACTTCCTAACCTAACCCCAGGACAAATAACAGTTTTAGCTCCTGCCCAAGCGCCTTCTTCTAATGTTATTTCACCAACAAGAAGATCAAAGGATGGCCTTTTATAATTATGATTGCCACATAATAACATAGCGCCCTGCGAAATGCAGGAATGATCTTTGAGTGTTACTTTAGCGAGATTATCTATCCAGGCCATTTCGCCTATCCAAACATGATTACCAATTACTAAATGCCAAGGATATTTAATAGATACATGCGGTTTAATGATAACGCCTTTACCAACTTTAGCGCCAAACATGCGTAACATAACCCGTTTTGGGCCATAAAAAGGAAACGGTGATTTAAAGAACCAGTAGTTAATAAAATACCATAAAACCCTTATTATTAAAGGTCTTCCTGGCTTATACCAGTCATTATCAAAACTAGAAAGATCAGTTTTTGACGAACTCATTGAACAAATTTTTATATAAATTAATACTTTTCTCTATTTCAATTTTGTTGCTAATATAGGTATTTGCAGCATTGCTTTTTTGAGAAAATTCTTCCTGGTTTAATTTTGCCATCGCAACAATTGTATGTAAAAACCTTTCTTTGCTGTTCAGAGGAATGGCATAGCCCGCATTGTACTTCTCAAGATCGTTCCATGGGGTTTGGTCACTAATAATAGCAGGACAGCCTGATAAAAGGCTTTCAACTATAGAGTGCCCAAAATTTTCGTTCAACGTTGGTAAAAACAAAGAATGATATTTTGAAATTATGCTTTGTACTTCATTAAATGCTAATTCATTCTTATAGGTAACGCTAACATTTTTTGGGAGTTGGTTTATTATTTCGATGCACCTGTTCCAATATCCCTGGTCTTCGAGGTTGCCATAAATATCATAGTTGATATGAATATCTGAAGGAACATCTTTTAAGATCTCTAACGCGAAATGTAAATTCTTAACTTCTGAGATCCTCGAGAGGAAAAACAGATCTAACTGCCCAGCTTTCTTTAATGAATTGTTTTTAAGTAGTGTGCCCGAGTTTAAATTTGATGCAATGGTAATTTTTGCAGAAGCAAATCGCGCTTTAATATCCTGTTCTTCCTGCTTGTTTGTTGCGTGAAAATGAACACACTTGTACCAACCAAATAATTTAGCTGAAATAAGATAGATGTTTTTTTTGAATGACTTAAGACTTAATGCTCCTTTACTTAACATCCCGCGTGGCGCTAATAGAATAGGCGCGGAAATTAATTTTTTATTTTTTAAACGAATAATGTTTATCGAGAAAGTAAAAGACCAAAAACTGTTTAAATAGATGAGCGCAGGATCTATTTGTTTCAATAAAGCAAGAACATTTTCGGCAATAAGATTTTCCTTATTAAAGTAATAATAATTTATTTCATCTTTTACAAAAAACGTGTTTGGTTTTATATCAACATATTCTTTGTCGCTTCCAAGATCGCTGTTGGTAGTGATAATATAAAAGTCAAAATATTTTTTTAATAAACTAACTAAAGAGAATACCGAACGCACCGGCCCGCCGGCTTTTGTGCCGGGTAAATACCAGTGCATAAAAATAACTATTTTCGGTTTTTTCAAATTTAAGATACTGAAATATTATTTTCTTTTATCCAATTGTTTAAAACTACGAGGTGCCAGATCCTGCTCCACGTAATTGTATTATCATTATTTAAAAAGCGTTGCCATAAATTTTGAAGTTCCTGTTTGTTGCAAAAATCATAATTTGAGAACTCCATAATATTTTTTTCACAAAAAGACTTCAAGTCTGTTTTTAACCACACTTGCCAGGGTAAAGTAAAACCCATTTTAGGTCTGTTCACAATTTCGCCGGGTAAAAGATCTCCAAGACTGTCGATCAATAATTTTTTTGGTGTGTGCGGATACTTTTTCTCGTCATTTATTGCCAGAACAAAATCTACCAACCTATAATCCAAAAAAGGCTCTCTCACCTCAAGTGCTACAGCCATACTCATCTGATCCGCATCGCGCAACAATACATTTTGTAAATAGGTATTTATTTCGCTTATAGAAACCGAACTTAATAAATGATCTTTTATTTGAGGAACCTTAGAAACTATTTCATTAATTTGTTTAAAAGGACCTTTTTCATTTAAAAATGTTGAAAGTTCTTTTTCAGTAAAAAGACTTCTGCTTAATGGGTAGGCAGAATTAAAATTGATCTTTTCCTGGCCCAATAATTCCTCAATTTTATTTCCGGCAATTGTTTTTTTCTTTTTTTGTATCACGTATCCTACTGCCTTTCGACTAAATGAAGGAAAAGCGTTTATCCATGATTTTTTTTGTAACTCGGCCATTCGTTTAAAAACATCGTAACCGGCAAAAAGTTCATCGCCGCCGATGCCACTTAATGCCATAGTAACGCCGGCCAGTTTAGTTGCTTTTGAAACAATGTACGTATTAGGCCCGTCACCACTGGGATGATCCATAGCTGATAGCGCTTCGGGTAATTGTTTTAAAAAATCTTCGGGCGTTAATTTTATTTCGTGATGTTGAGTATTAAACTTTTTAGCAATGAGTCGGGCATATTTTGATTCTGAAAATTCGCTTTCATCAAAACTCACATTAAATGTTTGAATTTTTTCAGCGCTTACTTTACTCATTAATCCAACAATGGCGCTTGAATCAATTCCTCCCGAAAGAAAAGCTCCAAAAGGCACATCGGCCACCAAACGCTGGTGTACCGAATGCGTGAGAAGTTCATTTACTTTTGTACAGGTTTCAGAATAAGGTAGATCATTAGTTGAATTAGAAAATTTATTCAATGTATAATATTCAGCTATACTTGCCTTTCCATTTTGATACTCCAGATAATTTCCAGGCAATAACATTTTAACTCCCTTAATGATCGTATTTGGAGCAAACACGGTTTGGTACGTAGCATATTCTGCTATCACGCTTTTGTTCAAAGAAAATGTTTTTATTTTGGAATGGATGATCGGCCTTATTTCGCTCGAAAATAAAAAACCTTCATCGCCATAATAATAGTAAAGTGGTTTTACACCCAGCCGGTCTCTTGCAACGGTAAGTTTTTTTTCTACCGTATCATAAATAGCAAAGGCATACATACCATTAAATAACTGTAAACATTTTGTTCCATAACGAATAAAGGCCGCAAGAACTACTTCGGTATCAGAGTTGGTTTTAAAAAAATAGGGCTGATCATTTGAACCGTGTGAAGAGCGTTGCAGTTCTAATTTTAATTCTTTATAATTGTAAAGCTCGCCATTGTAAACGATCACATAACGGTTATCTGTTGAAAAAAAAGGTTGGTTACTTTCAGCACTAAGGTCAATGATGGATAAACGACGGTGACCTAAAACAACATTATCATTTGCCCACAAGCCTTCATTATCAGGCCCTCTGTGACTTAAAAGCGTGTTCATTTTTTGAACAACCTCTTTTCTTTGTTCAGGTGAATGAAGATCGGATATAAAACCGTTTATACCACACATAGCGTTATTTTAAACCAGTCGATTTTAAAAAGCGCTCATCTGCCATCATTAATTTTATACCTTCTTCAATACTCACAAATTTTTTGTTAAGGATCTCGCGCATTTTTGTATTGTCAGGTTGACGTCGTGTCATATCTCCCTCTTTTAAAGGCGGCAGATAAATTATTTTTGAGGACGAGTTCGTTAGTTTAATCGTTAGCTCTGCCAGATCTTTTACTGTCATTAGTTCATGATTACCAATATTGATCACGTCGTTTATAAGTAGCTTGTCTTCAAATATTTTTGCACAAACATTCACAGTATCGTCTACGTAAGTAAATGTTCGGGTTTGAAGACCGTCGCCATAAATAGTAATGTCTTTGTTTTTTAAAGCCGCAGATAAAAAGCGTGACACAACGAAATCGGTACTTTGATTTGGGCCATAGGTATTAAAAAACCTGAAAATAGTGTAAGGTAAATGGAAAGATTGCCAGTAACTTCTAAAAAAACATTCGCCCACATTTTTAACTACCGCATATGGAACACGAGAATTCAAAGGAGTACTATATTCGTTTTGCGGCAGCTCTACCGGCTCACCATATACCTCAGAACTTGAAGAAAAGTAAACATGTTTTACGGATGTGTTCTTAGAAAGATTTAAAACATTTTTTATCCCTTCAATATCATTTAATACGTCTATTGGGTTTTCTTGTGTTCTAATTACACCAACAACTGCGGCAAAGTGAAAAACGTAATCGAAGTGAAACGAAAGCATAACAGAGGAAAGGTCGTTCAAATGGTTCACATCCCCTTTTATAAATTTCCAGTTTGTTTGTTTAGTAGAAGGTAATTTTGAAAGAAAACCTGTAGATAGATTATCTATTATAACTACAAAATTATGCGGGTCACTTATTAGCTTTTCAACCAAAGCACTCCCAATATTGCCGGCACCACCTGTAACCAGGATCTTATTTTTTATTAAATTCATTATAAATTTCTATAACGGTATTTGTCCAATTTTTAGGATTAATTTTTTGAGCAACATCATGGCTTTTTACTGACATTTCACATAACTCAGTATCACTTAAAGTTATGATTTTTTTTAGTATTTTTTTTAACTCATCAATATTTTTTGATTTAAAAGAGTAACCTGTTTGATTTTCTATCAAAAACGCTTCGTTTGAGCCTACAGCAGTGCTGGTAACAAGAGGAAAGCCTGATGCGGCATATTCCTGAACAACAACGCCCCACGGCTCAAAATGACTAGGTAAAACAAATACGCCACATTTTTTTGTGATCTCTTCCAGGTCTTTGGGTTGAACAAAACCAAAATGCTTAACTTTTTTATGCTCTATTGGTGCGATGCTACCGGTTCCTAAACACCATAATTCCCATTCATTCGGAATTTCGGTTTGTAATTGTGTAAACGCTTCCCATAGGTCTGTAATACCTTTAAAATCATAATAGCGACCAACAAATAAAAATTTCTTGGGAAACGCATTTTTCTTTAAAGGCAATTGTGTTTTGTAAATTGTATTAAATTTTTCAAGGTCGCAACAATAAAATCCTGCTTTTATTTCTTTTTGGCCAAAACCTAACTTTTTAGCGTATTGCGCCTGCGCATTGCCTGGCACCCATGCATGAGAGAACCTGTTCAATAAAAAAAATCGACTCAAAATCCTTGCAATGTGTTGTTTGACCGATCCTGTCCAATGTGTATCACACGTTAATACAGTGGGAATTTTTTTATAGTATGGTTTTATAAGTTTTAAATAATCTTTATCGATCCACCCACTGCATACTATAACATCTGGGGCAATTTTTTTTAGCAGATCATTTAATTGGGAAAAGTTGAATTCACTTTTGTCATAAACTTTAAGCCTGTCGGAAAACGAAAAAACAAAAGGCGCTTCTTTATTTACTGGCCAACGAATGATATGAACACGGGCAGTTTTTGAAAGATCTTCACAGCATTTAATAAAATAGTCGGCGATTTCAGTATATAAAAAAAGAACTGTCATTTTGTAGATAAGCTTTCGGTATAGTTTTTATAATTTGCGAAATTATAATAATACATCCATCCATACAGAAAAAAACCATTGTAAGTATAATTTCCTTGCCGCAAATAGGTTAAAAGAATTAAAACCAATAAACCATTGCTAATTAGCCAATAACTGTTTTCTTCTCCCCCATTAAGGTCATGCGAAACAAAATATTTGAAGACGAACAAAATCAAAAATAAAGCGCCAAACAAACCCACCTCTGAAACCGTTCTCAAAAAAAGCGAGTTGGCATCACCCGTATTAAATTCGTAAATACCCCCTATTAGTTTGTTGAGGGTGTATTTATCATATGCAAATTCATGGGAGCCAATGCCGGTGCCAAATAAAGGGTTTTTAACAAAATTCTTTTTTGCAATGTAATAATTATTATAAAAAACGAATGATGAACCATGAACCCGTTTTAAGAAACCCTGGATCCGTTTGATCTTAGCCCTGCTATTTTCACCAACTTTTGCCTCAGCTAAAATATTATCAATAAATAATTCTTTGATCCCGTCAACACGTACTTTAAATTCAGTAGCATTATTATAAGCCACAAAAAACAAAAAAACAGAAAGTGGAATTGCAAATAGAAAATAACGTACCGCACCAAAGTTGAGTGTAATTAGAATAATGGAAAGGAATATCCCAAAAAACGCCAAACTGGAAAAGGAAAAACAATAACATGTTACAATTACTAAACAACGTTTTAACGAAATAAAAGCCACAGTTCTTGTTAATAGTTGATATATACTTACAAAAAATGCGGGAGCTATAGCAATACCAAGTGATGACGGCTCACTAAAAAAACTGTTTATCCGGATACCTAAGCCCCCCGAATGGTACCCCCATTTATTAAGAGGTAAGAGTAATTTTAAATTATAACCATATTCAAACCCGATCCAAAAACAGAACAACTGGAAAAGACCCACGGCACAAATAAGAAAAGAAATATTAAGGTATTTTTTAAATATTAATTTTACATCAAAATTATAATATTGTAACACAAATTGGTAGAAGACAAGATTTATGGAAAGGTTCAGGTAGATCTTTAAGAATTTAGGAAGTGTATTATTATCTATCAATACATTAAACACACCTACAATTAAAAGTGGAATAAGTATATATAACGTTGGGGTATAAAATTTATATTTTATAATAAAAATTGGTAGTAAAATTAAAATTGGGATATATGAAAAGTAAAATTCGAAAGGTTCTTTAAAAAAAACAAAACCTGTATAAAATAAATTCGAAAAAATTCCTACATCAATTAAAAAACCAATCATCAGATAATGTTTACTTCGCGCTCGAGTGTTACTCCAAATTTATCAAATACTTTCTGTAAAACATAACCAGATAACTCAAAAACAGCTTTGCCAGAACAATTATTTTTATTAATCAATACCAGCGCTTGTTTTGAATGCACTGCGGCACCTTCTTTTTCAAACCCCTTTAAGCCACACTGCTCAATTAACCAGCCTGCGGCCAATTTAAAGTTGCCATTTGGTAAAGGGTAAGCAACAAGACCTTCAAAAGATCTTTTTAATTCATCATATTTTTCCTTTGCTACTTCAGGGTTCTTAAAAAAACTCCCAGCGTTTCCGGTTTCTGCAGGGTTTGGCAATTTACTTTGGCGAATGGCAATAACGGCGTTTGAAACATCTTTTATTGTGGCATTACTAATTTTCATGGCTTCCAGTTCCGAATTAATGGCACCATAAGTAGTATTTAATTTTGGCTGTCTGTATAATTTAAAAGATACCGATATAATAAAGAATTGGTTCTTATATTTTGTTTTAAAAACACTTTCACGGTAACCAAACTCGCATTCAGCTGCACTAAATACTTTTTTTTGGCCAGTCGCTGTGTTTATTGCTTCCAGATCATTAAAAACATCTTTAATTTCAACGCCATAAGCACCAATGTTTTGCATTGGGCTCGCGCCAATACAGCCTGGAATAAGGGATAAATTTTCAAGACCACAAAAACCTTTTTCAATACACCAAAGCACAAAGCCATGCCAGTTTTCGCCTGCGGCTGCCCGAACAATTACCGCTTCATTATCTTGAGTAACCACTTCAATTCCTTTCAAATTATTTTTAATAACAATACCATTAAAATTTTGAGTAAATAAAACATTACTGCCACCACCAAGGATCAGTTTTAAATTGTTCTTGTAGATATCGGTTTTTAAAAGAGCTAGAAAATCCTCAATAGAATTTATTTCGGTAAAATAGGTGCAAAAGGCTTCAATACCAAAGGTATTATAGGTTTTAAGGTT
This sequence comes from Bacteroidota bacterium, assembly GCA_030681615.1. Lineage (GTDB taxonomy): Bacteria > Bacteroidota > Bacteroidia > B-17B0 > Aurantibacillaceae > Aurantibacillus. The sequence goes on along the minus strand of JAUXSA010000089.1, from coordinate 14,614 downwards.
TACATTGTTTCTTATATCCAACATATTCAAACAAAAATAACTAATAAATTAGGGGTAATATTTCTATCTTTAACCCAATATCAACAAAGTATTTGTTTACAACAAAAAAAATAGCTGTAGTAAGTGTAATTAACGACCTGGTGACTGACAATCGCGTTAAGAAAAGCTGCTTAACGCTTATGGAATGCGGTTTTACTGTTGTATTAATTGGAAGAGAATTGCCAAATTCTTTACCAATTAAAAACTGGGCCTTTTCAACCATCAGGATGCGCTTGTTATTCTTAAATGGACCATTATTTTATTTCTTTTTTAATTTAAGATTGTTCTTTAAACTTTTATTCAAAAGAGCAGATCTTTTATACGCAAACGATCTTGATACACTGTTGCCAAATTACCTGGTTTCAAAAATAAGATCAATCCCTTTAATTTATGATAGCCACGAATTGTTTTGTGAGGTACCTGAGTTATTAACCTCACCATTTAAAAGAAAGATCTGGCTAAAGATCGAAAAAAGCATTGTGCCTAAATTGAAAAACTGCATTACTGTAAATGAAAGTATTGCTAAAATATTTGAAGAAAAATACAAAGTAAAATTTAATGTGATCAGAAACATTTCTGATATGGTTGAAAACTTTGAACCACGATCAAAAGAGGAATTAGGATTGCCTTTAAATAAGAACATAATACTTTTACAAGGTGCCGGTATAAATATAGATAGAGGTGCCGAGGAATTAGTGGACGCGATGAAATTTGTAGACAACGCATTTTTATTAATTATTGGAGGTGGTGATTGCTGGGAAGTTTTACAAAAAAAGGTTAACGATCAACACCTCTCGGAAAAAGTATTACTTATTGATAAGATGCAAAAAATACAACTAATGAGCTACACATTTAATGCTGACTTGGGAATTAGCATAGATAAGAATACGAACTTGAATTATTATTACAGTTTGCCAAATAAGATCTTTGATTATCTACAGGCTGGTTTACCTATATTAGCAAGCCGTTTACCCGAAATAGAAAAAATTATTACGCATTATAGAATTGGCGATTTTATTGATGATCACAAACCGCAAACAATTGCCGGAAAAATAAACGAAATGTTGGCATCACAAAAACTAAGGGAGTATAAAGAGAATACGAACGTAGCGGCAAAAGAATTAAGCTGGGTAACTGAAAAACAAAAGCTTAAAGCAATATTTAGTCAATTTTAAACGTTATGTATTAATAAAATACCTAAATTTAAAGGGTTAAATTGTATGGAATTTTCGGCACAACAAATAGCACAACTCTTAAATGGAACCGTAGAAGGCGATGAAAACAGCATTGTAAATAACCTTTCCAAGATCGAAGAAGGAAAACCCAAAACGCTTTCTTTTTTAGCAAACCCCGTTTACACACATTTTATTTATACAACAGATGCAAGTATTGTTATTGTAAATAAAACCCTTGCACTCGAGAAAAAAATAAAACCAACTTGTACTTTAATACGTGTAGAAAATGCTTACGAATCTTTCGCAAAACTGTTGGAGATATACACCCAGATAAAAGGAAAAAAAGTTGGCGTCGAACAACCTTCATTTATTTCTGAAAGCGCTCAAACAGGCACCGATTGTTATATAGGCGCTTTTGTATATATTGGTAACAATGCTAAGATCGGAAATAATGTAAAGCTATATCCGCATGTATATATTGGAGATAATTGTGAAGTAGGAGATAACACCACTTTGTTTGCAGGTGTAAAATTATATTACGATTGTAAGATCGGTGCCAACTGTACTGTTCATGCAAGCACGGTAATTGGCAGCGATGGTTTTGGTTTTGCCCCAAATACAGAAGGTAACGCGTTTGTAAAAGTGCCGCAAATAGGAAATGTAGTAATAGAAGATAATGTTGAGATAGGTTCTAACTCCTCTATCGATAGGGCCACCTTAGGGTCTACTATTTTACGCAAAGGCGTGAAGTTGGATAATTTAGTACAGATAGCGCATAATGTAGAAATAGGAGAGAATACTGTTATAGCCGGTCTATCTGGTGTTGCAGGCTCCACAAAGGTGGGTAAGAACTGTATGATCGGCGCGCAGGTTGGTATTGCAGGCCATCTTAAAATTGCTAATGGCGTAAAAATTGGCGGCCAATCAGGCGTAGCTTCCAATATTGAAAAAGAGGGTGAGATCGTACAAGGTTCACCTGCCTTTAACAGCGGCGAATTTAAACGCAGTTTTGTGTTGTTCAGGAATCTTCCGAAGATAAACGAAAAACTTAACGACTTAACTAAAAAGTCAAATCCAAAATAAAATGAAGGTTGATATTTTAGCAATTGGAGTTCATCCTGATGATGTAGAATTAGGTTGCAGCGGAACCATTGCAAAACATATTGCCTTAGATAAAAAAGTTGGTATTTTAGATCTTACACTGGGAGAGCTCGGCACACGTGGAAGCGCAGAGCTAAGAACAAAGGAAGCAAACGAAGCTGCAACGATCTTAGGCGTTTCTTTCCGAACACAATTAAAAATGAAGGATGGTTTTTTTGAAAATAATGAAGCCCATCAAAAACAGATCATCGAAATAATTCGCAAACACCAACCCGAAATTATTTTATGTAATGCTATTAATGATCGTCACCCGGATCACGGCCGCGCCGCCAAGTTAACATCTGACGCTTGTTTTTACAGCGGCCTGATAAAAATTGAAACAATGGTTGACGGAAAAAAACAAACTGCCTGGCGACCAAAAGCTGTTTATCATTATATACAGGATCATTACATTCATCCCGATCTTGTAATTGATATTACAGACTTTATGGAGATAAAACACAAAGCCATAATGGCATTTTCTTCACAGTTCTTCGACCCCAATTCTAAAGAACCAGAAACGCCAATATCCAGCAAAGCATTTATTGAAACCGTAAACAGTAAAATGGCATTATGGGGAAGAGCCATTGGTGTGCCTTATGCAGAAGGCTTTACAGTGGAGCGTTATCCGGGCGTGAATAATTTGTTTGATCTGAAATAAGAATTTTTTTATTCTCCGTATTTATAAGGGGTAAGGGGAATTGAATTTTTCTTTGTGTACTGTTTTAAGCTAAAAACTCTTTTATATATCCTGATACTTCCGGCACACGCTCCAGATTTAATGTATGGCCTGCGTTTGCAACAACTATTAATTTAGAATTCTTAATATGTTTATGAACTTCCTGTGCTAAATGTACCGGCAACAAAAGATCTTTCTCGCCTTGTATTACCAATGTGGGAGCCGTTATCTTTTCAAGCTCTTTACGATAATCTTTTCGTTCTTTTGTGGCCTGCATTAAATGAAAGATGGCTTGTTTATTTTGCTGTGCATCCAAACGTGCTTCTTTCATTAATTGAATAGGAATGATAGGATTTGAAAAATAATTTTCGCTCAGTACACTGGGCAACATGATATCTAACATTAAATTATAACCGCCAAGCTCTAACGCCCGCCACCAGCTTAATTCAATGGCTTCATAATAAGGGGTTTTATGCGCAAACGTTGAGACCAAAATTAATTTGCTTACAAAAGTTGGATGGTTCACTGCAAAATGTTGGGCGACCAAACTACCGTATGATAAACCAATGATGTTGGCTTTGTTTATTTTTTCCTGCTCTAATATTTTTTTTACATCGGCCGCATGCTGGTCAAAATCACGCCGGTTTTCCGCCTTATCACTTTGTCCCTGGAAGATAAGATCGAGCAAAACAATTTTATATTTTTCTTTAAAAAAAGGTAAAACAAAGAACCAGGAAATGGTAGATTGTGTTAACCCATTTAAAAACACAAGGGTCTCGTTAGCTTCCGTATTTCCTTGTACCTCGTAATAGAGGTTCAAATTATCTGATGTTTTACAAAACATTTTTTAGAAGCTTAATTCAACTTTGTTTTTTGTTACTTCCAGTTTTGCCTTTTTACCTAAATAAAGCGCCATGTTTTTTTCGATGTGTCCGGCCGGAAAATTAAAACAAACAGGGTAATCATATTCTTTAACAGCATCTAAAACAATTTCTTCTGCAGTTTTTCCAAATGGTATCGCGTTATCTTTCATGTCGCTCATACCACCAACAATCAACCCTTTTAAATGTTTAAGTTTTCCGCTGCGTTTTAATTGTAACATCATTCTATCAACGTGATACAATTGTTCGTCAAGATCCTCAATAAATAAGATCTTATTTTTTCCCGAAACATCATCCACGCTTCCACTTAATGCATATAATAAAGATAAATTCCCGCCAACTATTTCGGCCTCAGCTTTACCGGGGCGGTTGTATTTATTTTTTGCAATGGCATATTTTACTTGTTCGCCAAATAGTAATTGTTTAATGGAATTTGTAGCCTCTTCATCTTTTGCAAACTGAAAGGCCATAGTGCCATGAATGGCAGCCATTTTTAAATGGTATAGGCGGTTATGAATAATAGTTGTATCGCTATAACCTACAAACCATTTTGGACTTTTTAAAAGGGGTTTAAAGTTGACGTGATCAACAACCCTTAAAGTTCCATATCCACCGCCGCTTATTAAAACAGCTTTAGCACTTTTATGGTCAATAGCCCATTGCAGGTCATTTATACGTTGTTCATCTGTTCCTGCAAACTGGTGATGTACTTTAAAAACATTGGGGCCAAGTTCAACCTTTAAGCCCCAATTCTTTATAATGTCAATGGCAGGTTGAATGGCCTCTTTAGATCGGGCCCGCGCCGTTGCAATAATTAAAATGGTATCGCCTTTTTTTAAATAAGGAGGAATGATTGCCATTTGATTATTTCTTTTTCTTGCCTTTAGCTTTTGAAGAAGGTTTTTTTGAAGCACTTTTTTTCAAAGATGCGGTACGTTTTTCTTTCTTCGCCATTTCAGCATTTGATTTCTTTTCCTGGTATTCTATATTGCTTAAATTCTGTTTGTATTTAGCGTGAATAGGTTCGTTCTCAACCCTAACATGATACCAGAACTGACCCGTTTTAATACGGTATATCTGCATTTCTGAAACACCAAATTTGTCGGCTATCTGTTTATAAGATAGTTTTCTCTTAGGATCCCAGATCATTTTCTTTAAAGTAACAATACTTTTCTCATTAAAGATCTGCGAGTGAGAGCTTTTTACAATAGCTTTTTTCTTTCTTGATAAAATAGCATTAGGGCTAAAAGTAGTGTGTGCCCTGTGTTCGGTTTGTGTTGCCCACTTTAAATTATCTACATGATCATTCAAATAATTATGATCTTTATGAATAACGAATTTATGTTTGGGAGAAGGTTTTTTCAAAAAGGCTTTAGCAACTTCTTTATATAAAAAGATAGCCGCCGCTTTGCCGTCCTGCCTTACATTAAAGCGGTAGCTGCCGGCTGTGGGTTTAAAATTTCTTCTTTCAACCTTGCCACTTTTGTCTAGTAATACACCAAAATGACCATGATTCGAAATTACGTATGGCACCGAAGGTTTTTTGCCATTTACAGTAATTGTTTTCCAAATTTCTTTTTTATTGCTCATTCTTAATTTATTTTAATAGTTATAGTTACTTTTGTATAAATATAACAAAAAAATGATTTATTTGTATTTTAGGCTAAAAAATAACAAATACGCATAACGGGTTGCACTTTAGGAGATAAAAATGAATTCAAAATTTAAAAGAACATTAGTTACAGCAGCTTTGCCTTATGCAAATGGGCCGGTTCATATTGGGCACTTAGCAGGATGTTATTTACCGGCAGATATTTATGTGAGGTACTTAAGAAGCATTGGGCACGATGTAAAGTTTGTTTGCGGAAGCGATGAGCATGGTGTGCCTATTACCATTAAAGCAAAAAAAGAGCATACCACACCGCAGGCCGTTGTAGATAAGTACCATACTATTATGGGCAATTCTTTTAAAGATTTTGGAATATCGTTTGATGTGTATTCACGCACAAGCTCAAAGATCCATCATCAAACGGCCTCCGACTTTTTTAAAACTTTATATGATAAAAACGGGTTTACCGAAGAAGTTACAGAGCAATACTATGATGAAACTGCAAAACAATTTCTTGCTGACCGTTATATAGTTGGCACATGCCCAAAATGTGCTAACCCTAACGCTTATGGCGACCAATGTGAAAAATGTGGCTCTACCCTTAACGCCACCGATCTGATCGACCCTAAGTCAACCTTATCGGGCAGCAAGCCGGTTTTAAAACAGACAAAGAATTGGTTTTTACCTCTTGATAAATTACAACCAAAAATAAAAGCCTATATAGAAAAACATAGCGACTGGAAAACAAACGTTTACGGACAATGCAAAAGCTGGTTGGATAGCGGAGACGGTTTACAACCAAGAGCAATGACACGCGACCTGGATTGGGGTGTACCCGTGCCGCTTAAAGACGCTGAAGGAAAAGTATTATACGTTTGGTTTGATGCACCCATCGGTTATATATCTGCCACCAAAGAACTATTGCCGGATACCTGGGAAGATTATTGGAAAAAAGACGATTCGCGATTGATACATTTTATTGGAAAAGATAATATTGTTTTTCACTGTATTATTTTTCCTGCCATGTTAATGGAGCATGGCGAATTTATTTTACCAGATAATGTTCCCGCTAATGAATTTTTAAATCTAGAAGGCGATAAAATTTCTACTTCTCGTAACTGGGCAGTTTGGTTGCACGAGTATTTAAATGATTTTAAGAACATGCAGGATGTTTTACGTTACACCCTTTGTTCTAACGCGCCTGAAACAAAAGATAACGATTTTACGTGGAAAGATTTTCAAACAAAGAACAACAGCGAACTGGTTGCTATTTTTGGAAATTTTATTAATAGAACATTAGTTTTAACGCATAAATTTTACGAAGGTAAAGTGCCTGAGGCAAAAACCTATAACAAAGAAGATCTTATAGTATTAGAAGAGTTAGCCGCAGCGCCAGGCAAGGTTGCTAAAGCTATTGAACAATTTAAATTCAGAGAAGCAATTAGCGAATGGATGAATGTTGCGCGCATTGGCAATAAATATTTGGCAGAAACAGAGCCGTGGAAATTAATTAAAACAGATGAGCAACGTGTTAAAACAATTATGAACGTAGCGCTCCAGATCTCTTGTAATCTTGCCATTTTAGCAGAACCATTTTTACCTTTTACTTCAAAGAAATTATTTGAACTATTAAATATTAAACCATTGCGGTGGGCTGCAGCAAGCCAAACATCCAACATGGCGCATGGCCACACAATAAATAAAGATGAATTACTATTTTCGAAAGTTGAAGATGAGCATATTCAAATTCAGTTAGATCGATTGAAAAAAAGTAAAGAAGATAATTTAGTGAATGCAGGTCCGATTGAATTTAAAACTGAAACAACCTTTGATGACTTTTCTAAAATGGATATTAGAACTGCTACAATTATTGCAGCAGAAGCTGTTCCAAAAACAGATAAGTTATTAAAACTAACAATAGATACAGGAAAGGATGTACGTACTGTAGTGAGTGGAATTGCGATATATTTTAAACCCGAAGATATTATTGGGCATAAAGTTTGCTTATTAGTTAACCTGGCTCCCCGTAAAATAAAGGGGATAGAAAGCCAGGGAATGATCTTAATGGCCGAAAATGCGAAAGGCGAATTAAGTTTTGTTTCACCCGAAAAAAATGATATTGAAAATGGCTCGATTGTTAAATAAAAAAGTAATTTTTTTACTTTGTTTTATTGTAAGTGTATTTTTTATAAATGCACAAGAGGGGAACGAATATCAGAATACAAAAGATTACAAAGACCCAAAACAATTTGAGAAATTCAGAAAGAGACGGATAGTAATTGCAGCCTGGCAAATTAATCAATTAAAGGAGGGTGCTTTGGTTGTAAAACTAAAGACCAATATCAAACAGATAGATGCTTTTAATAGTCACGGAGAAAAAGACAAGGCCGTTGAGAAAATAATAGAGACCTACATTGTAAATAAAAATATTATGATGGCCTATCTGGACAATTTTAAATTCTGTAAGATCTATTTTATTTATAGCAATAGTCAGGATAGTTTGTTAAAAGGTGCGCGAACCGGGATCTTTTTAGATACAAACCTTACTATAGATCCGAACATTAGCATGACTGAAAAATTTTATTTAATAGCTGAAAAAGATTTTGCTTATAATTCTTCTATAGGTTTTGTTAAAGAAGATTCGGCAAAATTTGTGAGGGAAAATGGTAACCCAAGTGGCGGTATGTACGATGTTGTTATTAAGAATAAATATGGACATCAATTAAAACGCCCTTTTCCTTATTTAGGTGGTTTCGGCAAAAAGATAGTTGGTTATTTAGGGCCTATACCTATGTACTATAAATATGCTGATAATAAAATTATTTACGGAGTAGATAAAACACAACTGTTCGATAGACAACAATCCACTACAAAGAATTTTAAGCCACAGCCCGTGGGGTTTAAAACTTTACTATTGCAGAAAGGCGATGTTTACGAATCTATCAGTTTTGGTGTAGAACAATTAAATGATAATTTAAAACAGTTTTATCAAGGCAACCCTAAACCTGAAGAGGATAAGATCGATCCAGCCATTAAGCCATTTTTATACTAAAGCTCATAGCGTTTATTTACCAGATAAAGACTAAGACACTACTTCTACTCAAATAAACTACCGGATATAAGATTTAACGATTTTGCTTTTGGATCAAGCGTGTTTTTTTATATCTTTATTTAAACAGAAGATGTTTTTGAGCAATAAAACATCAAATCAAATCGTTAATGAAATTAAAGTAGAAGATCTTATTACTACAAAAATTAAAAAATAAGCACATGAAAAAGCTATTGTTTTCTTTTGTTTTTCTGTTCGTTGCAACAGTTATTTTTTCGCAGGCAGATACTTTGTATTTACAAAAAAATAAAAAGATAGCCTGTAAAATAATGGAGATAAACGAATCGGAGATCAAATACAAATGGGCCGGAAATATGGATGGACCAATATATTTTATTGATAAGGCCTCTGTAATTAAATACGCTTTAGCAAATGGATTTACAGAGCGCTTAGTGCCCGATGAACTTTCGATCGAGAATGAACACAAAGAGATCTTAGGAAACAGGCAGGTAATTAAAATAAGCCCTTTTTCTGCTGCTTTCAGTCACCTAACTGTTGCTTATGAAAGTGTAATTAAAGTAGGGATGAATTTAGATATCGAAGCCGGATATATTAATTCGAGTATTAATAGCGATGCATCAAATAATATATTCAGAAAGGGATTTAATAACAGCACTCATAATTCAGGAGTGTTCATTAAGCCAGGCATAAAATTCTTTTTAGGGGAAGACTTTTCAATTAAAGGATTAAAATATGCGCATCCTTTAAAAGGCAGATATGTAAAATTAGACTTTGCAGTTTCTTACATTAATTTTGAAGATCTCAGTAGGGTTTATTATAACAACAATAATACTTATCCTCCTCCGGCAGTGAATTCACAAACGGTATATTCAAATATGAATACTATTTCGTATGGTGGATTTGTTAATTATGGTCGCCAATTTATATTGGGAAATATATTAACGTTGGATTATTATGCAGGCATTGGTTTTACAGGACAAACAGAATCGTATTCAAACCCAGATTTTTTTACAAATCCTTTTGGAACAGGAAATCAACAACAATATTATTATGGTAATGAAAGAAATTACACCTCTAACTATCATGGTTTTATACGAGTGCCAACTTTAGGGCTTTCCTTCACAGCAGGCTTTAGAGTAGGGTACATTATTCCTCATAAAGAAAGCAGGAAAAGCAAAGTAATTACAAATTAAAACTAAAAAATCCCGTTGTAAAAAATACAATGGGATTTTTGTTTTTAGATCAATTTAAAAAAGGTTAGTTCTTCATAATTACTAATTCATCTATAATATTTTTTGCGCCACCTAATTTGTCAATTACAAATAATACAAACCTAACGTCCACACATATGGTGCGGTTTAAATTCTTATCAAAAGCAATTTTGTGACTTAATGCTTCATAATTCCCGTCAAATGCCAAACCAATAAGCTCTCCTTTAGCGTTTATAACCGGCGAACCTGAATTACCACCTGTGATATCATCGGTAGTTATAAATGAAACTACAATGTCGTTTGTTTGTTTATCAATGTACTGACCATAATCTTTATTTTTTATAAGCTCAATTAATTTAGCCGGCGCATCAAATTCATAATCGCCCGGCTTGTATTTTTCCATTAAACCGTTTAATGTACAAACATAATTATAGCTTACACCATCTCTTGGTGTGTATGATTTTACATTACCATAAGATACGCGCATGGTTTGATTGGCATCAGGATAAATAGCCTGACCTTTTTTCATTTCTAAAACGCCCTTTAAATATTTTTTATTTAAGGCATAAGTAGCGCCATTAAAATCAGCAAAAAATTTGCCGTAATTATTATTAAAGTTATCCAAAAAGCTGATCGCGGTTTTATATGCAGGATCTTTATGAAGCGTTGCAGTATCAGGCTTTGCAATAAAGGCATCCCACTTCTCTTTATTTAAAATTAATGTATTTGCAAAAACATCCTTCGCAAACTTTTCGTACGTTTCTTCTTTTTCTAACGAACCATAAGTTGTTTTAAGTGCGCCGTAAAAAGCCTGGGGTCTTTGGCTTGGATCAATATCCGTATAAAAAAGCTTGGTAACTATACCTAAAATATTTCTGTCTGAAATAATATTTTCATTTTTAATGAATCTTTCCTGCGCCCCTTTTAATGCAGCAATTGTTTTGTTTAAATTTTCAGCAGTAGTGGTTTTATCCGAAAGCGCTACATCAAGACCTTTTAAAGTAGCTGCAAATGCAAGTAGTGGCGAACCCATAATTCCTTCTGCAATATAAACTCGGTGTTTTGCGTAAGGTCTCCAGTTATCATAAGCACTCTTAATATTTACAAATAAATTATCGTACTCAGGTTTGCCTTTTGCCCAAGCTTCAAAAGCGGCTTCATCTTTTTGCTTTTGTGCAATAGTGTTATATTTTACTAATTGTTTTGTTTCGCCATCAAAAAATTTCCAGTAGTTGGCAACCTGCGCGTAATAACTTGCTAACTGAATTTTATTGGCAGGATCCTTCAACATTTCCGTCATCATTAATTTTAAACGGGCATCGCGTAAACTAACAGTAAAAGGATTTTCAATATCAATTTTTAATTTGACGCCATAAGAAGTTTCGTACCTGTTTGTGCCACCAGGATAGCCATAGATCATAGAAAAATCTCCGTCTTTTAACCCTTTTATAGATACTGGAAGAAAATGTTTTGGAACATAAGGAATGTTCTCGGCACTGTAATCGGCAGGTTTACCGTCTTTGCTCATGTAAACGCGGAAGATAGAAAAATCACCAGTGTGACGCGGCCACTCCCAGTTATCAGTGTCTCCACCAAATTTGCCAATGCTCTCTGGCGGCGCGCCAACAAGACGAACATCAGTATATCTTTGGTAAGTGAATTGTAAGAATTGGTTTCCTTTAAAAAAACTGCCGATCCTTATTTCATAACCGGTTCCTTCTCCTGCCTTGGCCGACATGCTAGCTAAGATGCCAGGAAGTTTTGCGGCCAGTTCGTTTACAGGAATATCTTTTATTTTTTCATTAACCTTATCAGTCACGTCATCAATATTTAATAAGAACTGAACGCTTAATCCCGGGCTTGCAATTTCTTCTTGTTTTGATTTTGCCCAAAAGCCATCTCTTAAATAATTGTGAGCTACCGAACTTGCTGCGGCAATACTGCCATAACCGCAGTGGTGGTTAGTAAAAACTAATCCTTCTTTACTAACTATTTCGGCTGTGCAGCCACCACCAAATAAAACAATGGCATCTTTTATACTGCTTTTATTTGCGCTATAAAGTTGTTCTTTTGTAAGCTTAAGACCTTTCTTAACCATATCGGCATAAGTTTTTTCGCCAATAAGTTGTACCAACCACATACCTTCATCGGCCTTAATTGAAAAAAAGCTTAGGGTAACAAATAAAATGGAAAATAGTTTTTTCATAGATTTAAAATAGAGCACAAAATTAACAATGAAACCGATATGAAGTTAATTTTTAGATGAATAGCTTATTATGTAGATGGCGGTGCGTATATTTTCTATAAAGAAAAGAGCAAAGAGAAAAGCAGAAAGTTAACTGCTTAAACAACTCACCCCAAAAGGGGGAGGGACATAGAGTTAAGAATGTAACTAAATATGTAGTAAAAAAAGAAGTTTTTCTAAAATAACAGAACAATAACAACTCTTTTAGTTTCAGGCAGCCTGGATCTGACTTTTGCCAAAGTAAAAGCTATTGAAACGCTTGGAATGTAAAATACATGGATAAAACACTGTGACCTCGAAGGGAGTCGAACCCATAACCTTCGGTTCCGGAAACCGACACTCTATCCAGTTGAGCTACGAGGCCATTACAACAATTTGGCCAACAAATATAACACCATATTTTATGGTTTTTAATATAATATTGTCGTAATTTTAGCGTTATATATGTGTTTTTATACCAAAACCCAGCCATGAACCGTATTTTAGTAATTATTTTCTGCTTCGCTTTTTTTTCTGTGGTTCCTCAAGTGGGGCCACGTTCATGGCAGGATCATTTGAGTTTGAGCAACTGTAATTCCATTACACGATTTAATAATTTGATCTATGCTTCAAATTATAATGGCATAGTTAAAATTGATGAGAACGATTTTAGCATTGAAAAGCTAAGTAAGATAAATGGTTTAAATGATGTTGGTATTCGTCTTCTAAGAACAAATCCAAACAATAATAAACTCTTGGTCATTTACGAGAATAGTAATATTGATGTTATAAATGAAAACAATGAGATCAAAAATTATTCCGACATTAAACTCAAGGTTCTAAACGGAAAAAAAATAATAAATGAAGTTACATTTAAAGATCATTTTGCATACCTGGCCTGTGGGTTTGGCATCATTGTTTTTGATATGGAAAAGCTGGAGGTTAAAGAAACATTTATAATTGGCCCTAACGGTTCTAACCTTGAAGTATACCAGGTTGCTTTAAACGACTCACTTATTTTTGCGGCAACACCTAATGGGTTATACAAATCAAACTATAAAACAAAGATCTTAAATAATTTTAATAATTGGGTTTTGGTTCCTTCTTCAGATATTCCAACTGGCCCTGTGGGTGGCGTTATTACCGTTTCGGGTAAAGTTGTGGCCGCTTATTCTCCATGGCGTATTAATCTTGTAGATGTACAAAAGGACACTTTATATGTTCTGTCAAATAATATTTGGTCAAAACTGCTCAGTAACCCTTTGGCAACTACCGTAAAAAAAATGTCGTATTCTACAAATACTTATTTTTCAATTATCGATCAATTTGGTGTATTTGTTAGGGATGTGAACACATTAGAAAATAAAGGATATTTTACCGGTGTAAATAATGAGCCTGGTTTTAGTCCGGCAGATGCTTATTTTTATAACTTTAATGGTAGCACTTCTTTTTGGGTAGCAGATCGCTATCATGGTGCCTTTCAGACGTATGGAAGTAATCCATATTATGCACAAACTGTTGTAAAATCTAATGGTACCAATAAAAATCTAATAAGCAATATTGATATTTTTGAAGGCCAGGTTGCTGTGTCTCCTTCTGCACCCGATCAGGGTGGAGGAACAATTTATACAAACGAAGGGATAAATATATTTAAAGAAGATACCTGGTCTTATTTAAATGTAGTTGATCCATTAAACAACCCCGTATTTGATGTTACCGGTGTTTATTACGACAGGAAAGATAAAAGCAGGTTTTATGCCAGTAGCTGGTTTTCGGGCTTGTTGGAGTATAAAGATGATCAGTTAGTTGCAGTATATAATGCATCAAATACGCCAATGGGTGAGGTATACTCGGGGGCTCCACGTTGTACCGGTATGTGTATGGATGAAGCCGGCAATTTGTGGTTTGCAAACAGCGACTCTAAGAATTTTATATGTGTTAAGAAGAAAGACGGAACATTTCAATCATTTTATTTTGATGCCGGCAGATTTACAAGAAAAATTTTTGTCGACAAAAATAATTATGTGTGGGCCCTTCACGAAAGACAGGGTGGAATAACTGTATTTAATCATAATAATTTTTCTTCTCCTGTTCAAAATGTAAATTATAAAATACTTACAAAAGATGTTGGTAGTGGCAATCTGGAGTCTAACTCAGTGTATTCCATTGCAGAAGACAAAGACGGAAAAATATGGATAGGCACAGACGCCGGAATAAGAGTATTCTATAATCCAACAAATATTTTTAATAGCTCTAATTATGATGGTCAGCCAATAAAGATCGTTCAGGATGGCAATGTAGAATTATTATTAGAAAAAGATGTAGTAACTTCAATTGTTGTAGATGGGGCAAATAACAAATGGGTTGGTACATTAGATGGAGGCCTTTATTGTTTTAGCCCCGACGGGTTAACGCAAATCTATCACTTTACAAAAGACAATAGTCCACTGTATTCAAATACTATAATTGATATTAATTATGAAAAAGTTACAGGAGATATATATATTGGTACAGAACTTGGGCTGCAATCTTTTAGAAGTGTAATTATTGAAGGCGATGAGAAATACAATAATGTTTATGCTTATC
>JAUXSA010000015.1 GCA_030681615.1 Bacteroidota bacterium | reverse complement strand
TAACAATCAGGAAACGCGTAAAGCAAGTATAAAATCGCAACTCAAATACGAATACGAAAAAAAAGTTGCTGCAGATAGTGTTAAAGTAGCCGAAGAAAAAAAACTAACTACTTTACAATTAAAACAAGAAGAGAACCAGCGTTACTTTTTGTATGCCGGTTTACTCTTAACATTGGTATTTGGGGTATTTATGTTTAACCGCTTCCGCACTATAAAAAAACAAAAGAACACCATTAATGCGCAAAAGACCGTAGTTGAACAACAAAAATATTTGGTAGAAGAAAAACAAAAAGAAATAATGGATAGTATCCGTTATGCTAAACGTATACAAACAAGTTTATTACCTACAGAAAAATATCTTGACCGGAGTTTTAAAGAGCTGAAAAAAAATAAATGAGAAGGTCTATAAAATATCTTTTTCTTTTAGCCGTAATATTAGTTACTGCAAATCATTCTTATGCGCAAAAAACACTTATAGATTCGGTTTTAAACCTTGTTAAAACTGTTACCAAGCAGGACACGATCCTGGTTAATAATTATATTTTTCTCTGCGGCGAATACCGAAAAATTGGCGATAACCAGGCTGCCATGCAATATGGTAACCTGGCATTAACACTTGCAAAACAATTACAATATAAAAAAGGCTGTGCGTATGCGTATAATAATATTGGCAATATATACGCTTACCAGAGTAACCACTCAAAAGCATTGGAAAATTACCTGGCCTCCACTAAAATAAATGAGGAATTGGGAAATAAAAAAGGTATTGCCGCCGGTTACGTTAATATGGCTTACATATTTTCATCTCAGAATAATTACGAAAAAGCCTTAGAAAGTAATTTTGCCGCCCTAAAGATCTTTGAAGGGTTGGGAAATAAAAAAGGCATTGCGCAGGTGTATAATAACATTGGTACTATTTATAAAAAACAGGGATTATATGCAAAAGCATTAGATAAATTTTTGGCCTCGCTTAAATTAAAAGAAGAAGTAGGTGATAAAAAAGGTATTGTTAACTCACAAATTAATATTGGCGATATTTATTTTATGCAGGGAGATCTAAATAAGTCGCTCGAACATTATTCTGTTTCACTAAAAATGAGTGAAGCATTACAGGATAAGTTTGGGATAGCAGGAGCTTATTATAATATTGGGCGGTTACTTGTAAAACAAAACAAGATCGCTGAGGCAAGAAAACAATTCGTTCCCTGCCTTCAGATTTCAAACGAAATTGGATCAAAAGACCTTATCGCCTTTGCTTACAGCGGGCTTGCCATGTGCGATTCGGCCCAGGGCAATTATAAAGGTGCTTTAGATTATTGCAAGCTGCATAAAGAGATTATTGATAGCATTTACAACGAAGATAATACAAAAAAAACAGCGCAAATGAGCGCCCAATACGAAAGCGAAAAAAAAGATAATGAGATCAAACTCCTAAACAAGGATAAAGAAAAACAAGCTGCTATTAGCGAAGCGGAAAGCAAAAAACAAAGGATCATTATTTGGTCGGTTGCATGTGGATTAATCTTGGTTATTTTCTTTTCTGTTTTTATTTACAACCGTTGGCGAATTACCCAACAGCAAAAATTGGTAATTGAAGAACAAAAAGAAATTGTTGACGAAAAACAAAAAGAAATATTAGATAGTATTTATTACGCAAAGCGCATACAAACAAGTTTATTGCCAAGCGAAAAGTATATTGAAAAGAACCTAACACAATTAAAAAAACTGATTAAAAAGTAATGGGCAAAAGTGCTGCACATATTTTATTTATTTTATTTTGCCAGCTGTGGTCGGTATCTTTTGCGCAAAATAAAAAAGCTGTAGCAGATTCGCTTCTAAACTTACTTAAGACAGATAAACAAGACACCAACCGAGTTCTCCACCTGGAAGCCTTATCTGAAACTTATCAAAAAACGGGAGAATACAAATTAAGTTTACAGTACGGCAACGAAGGATTGTTACTGGCGCAAAAACTAAATTACACGAACGCATTAGCCTATTGTAATTCAAACATAGGCGTTGCTTACCTTAAAATTGGGGATTACAACAAAACCCTGGAATATACCTCCGTTGCATTAAATATTCACAAAAAACACGGAGACCTAATTGGTATTGCCAACGCATACAATACAATTTCTAATGCATACATCATGCAGGGCAATTACGCCATGGCACTCGAAAAAAGTCTTTTATCAGTTAAATTAAAAGAAAGATCCAATAACAAAAAGAACCTTGCATCAGGATACAATAACCTGGGCATAATCTATTATCAGCTTAATAATTTTCCAAAGGCATTAGAATATCATTTTGCAGCCTTAAAATTAAAATTAGAAAACGGTAAAAAAAGAGAGATCGCATCTTCTTACAATAATATTGGCACAGTATATTATTCTCAAAAGAATTTCGAAAAAGCCCTTGAATTTTTCATAAAATCAATAGAAGTTTCTGAAAAGAGTGGCGATAAGAGTACCCTGGCAAGCAGTTACCAAAACATTGGCAATGTTTATAGCGACATGAATAAGGAAAAACTGGCAGTTGATTATTTGGAACGATCGCTTAAAATAAAAATGGAAAGCGGAGATAAAAGAGGAATTGCAAGCGCTTATATAAATATGGGCCAACTACTAAAAAAAGAAAAGAACTACGCAAAAAACAAAAAACAATTATTATTAGCTTTAGATATTGCCCGCGAAATAAATGCTAAAGACCTTATTCGCGCATGTTACGAAGCCTTATCAATTACAGAAACAGACCTGGGCGATCATAAAAGTGCATACGAACACTATAAATTATACAGAATATATAATGATAGTTTGTTTAACGAAGAGAGTTCTAAAAA
Source organism: Bacteroidota bacterium (assembly GCA_030681615.1). Lineage (GTDB taxonomy): Bacteria > Bacteroidota > Bacteroidia > B-17B0 > Aurantibacillaceae > Aurantibacillus. The sequence goes on along the minus strand of JAUXSA010000015.1, from coordinate 233 downwards.
AACCGCGCAACTAAGTGCACAATACGAAAGCGAGAAAAAAGACAACGAAATAAAATTACTGAACAAGGACAAAGAAAAACAAGCTGCAATTACTGAGGCGGAAAGTAAAAAACAACAGATCATCATATGGTCAGTTGTGGGTGGTTTATTATTAGTGCTTATTTTTTCAAGCTTTATCTATAATCGTTGGCGTATAACGCAAAAACAAAAATTGATAATAGAACAACAAAAAC
>JAUXSA010000042.1 GCA_030681615.1 Bacteroidota bacterium | reverse complement strand
CATAATATTCTCCGGCAGGATTATAAGTTCTGTTTCCTTTTTTTATCGAATCTTCAGGTACATAATACCAGGCCTGGTAAGTTTTTTCCTGTCCCAAAAAATTAATGAATTTTAAAACAGATCTTTTACCGTAATATCCTGCAGCCAAATAATAAGATTGTAAATTTGATTTTGCCCTATCGATATAACCGTTACTAGTAATACTGGAAGCTCTGGCGTCTAGCGTGAATTTATCATTTAATAAACCTGTTCCGGCAGCTAACGTATTCCTATATGTATCAAAAGATCCTGCGGTTGAAATTACATTGGCATAAGGTTTATCTTTTAATTCGTTTGTTTGAAAATTAATGCTTGCTCCAAAAGCTCCGGCACCATTGCTCGAAGCCCCTACTCCACGCTGTACCTGTATATTATTTGTACTTGAAACAAAATCGGGCATGTTCACAAAAAAAGTTCCCTGAGATTCTGCATCGTTTACCGGAACACCATTAATGGTAACATTTATACGCGTCCCGTCAGAACCTCTTATTCTTAAACCAGTGTAACCAACACCTGCACCAGCGTCAGAATTAACCACAACGCTTGGTAATAAATTCAGCATATAAGGTGCATCCTGCCCAAGATTTTGTTTTTTTAAAGTTTCAGCGTCAATATTACTAAAGGCCATACCGTTATTTTTATCAACACGGGTAGCATTTATAAGTACTTCATCCAATTGTTTGTTTGATGGTGTAAGTTGAGGGTCAATAACTACGTCACCATTTACCAGAACTGTGTCGGTACTTTCACTGTAACCCAAACACCTTGTAATAAGAATATAAGTTCCATCTTTTAAGTTCTTGAATTTAAAAACACCTTCAGAATTAGTGGTGGCAGAAAGTTGTGTGTTTTTTAAACCAACAATCGCAAAGGGTATTGTTTCGCCTTTATCGGTCTTAACAGTGCCCGACAGACTGTGTTGTGCGTTGAGTTTAGCCATGCTAAAGAGCGCGGTTGCAAAGAAGATCTTTGCCAATAATGTTTTGTTCATTTTTTTATTTTTTTTAATTAAACATAACAACACGTGGGGCATGTGTTATTTTTAATTGTTTTCCCTCCGCAGGCATTATCCTGTTCAGGTGTTTAACAGCAGCGTTTGGCGCAAATCTGTTAACGGGTTTAATCTCAGCCAATCGATTTTAGATGTTAGAAGGCAGATTTTCAGATTTGTGTTAAATCTTAAATCTAAATTCTTAAATCTGAAATGCAAAAAGCACCCCTTAAGACAGGCCAAATTTACAATTGATTATTCATTGTGCAAAAAATAGTTTTAACAGCTAAAAAATTTTGTTGATTATTGCAGTGGATTTTGGAAAAAAAGAAGAACATAGCCATTATTGGGAGCACCGGAAGTATTGGTACACAAGCCCTGGAAGTAATAAAAGAGAACCCCGACCATTTTGTGGCAGAGGTTTTAGTGGCAAATGGCAATGCCGAACTTTTAATAAAACAGGCGTTGGAGTTTAATCCAAATGCGGTTGTTATTGCAGACGAAACAAAATACAAACAGGTTAAAGAAGCATTAAGTTCTTCTGACATTAAGGTTTTTGCAGGCGCAAAAGCAGTTGAACAAATTGTTGAGATGGAAACCATCGATCTTGTTTTAGCTGCTGTTGTTGGTTATGCGGGCCTTGCTTCTACCATTAATGCCATTAAACATAAAAAACAAATTGCCCTTGCCAATAAAGAAACCCTGGTTGTTGCAGGAGACCTTGTAACCCGTTTAGCTTTAGAGAACGCCGTAAATATTTACCCGGTGGATAGTGAACACTCTGCCATTTTTCAATGCCTTGCCGGCGAATGGGACAATAAGATCGAGAAGATCTATTTAACCGCAAGCGGTGGTCCGTTTAGAGGAAAAACACGTAAAGACCTAATACAGGTTACAAAAGCACAGGCTTTAAAACATCCCAACTGGACCATGGGTGCCAAGATCACCATTGATTCTGCAAGCCTTATGAATAAAGGTTTAGAAGTGATCGAAGCAAAATGGTTATTTAATCTGGAGCCTTCTAAAATTGATGTTATTGTTCATCCACAAAGTATCATTCATAGCCTTGTACAGTTTGAAGATGGCAGTATGAAAGCACAAATGGGTTTGCCGGATATGAAACTGCCCATACAATATGCCATTGGTTTTCCGCACAGGATAAAAAATAAATTCCCTCGTTTTGATTTTTTAAATTACCCACAATTAACTTTTGAGAAAGCCGACCTTGATACATTTACAAATCTTAAATTAGCCTTTAGCGCTTTAGAAAAAGGTGGTAATATGCCTTGTGTGTTAAACGCTGCCAACGAAGTAGCTGTGCAGGCATTTTTAGAAGATAAAATAGGCTTTTTGCAAATGAGCGACGTAGTTGGTAATACAATGGAAAAATGCCAATACATTAAAAACCCTGACTACCAGCAATATATTGACTGCGACAAGGAAGCAAGGGTTTTAGCCAACCAACAGTTATAAGTTCATAATAATACTTAAAACTGCCAATTTTTCCTTTAAAACCCGCCTAAATTACCGTAACTTTAGCTGCTTAATTAATTACAATTAAAGGTGTAATTAGTTACTAAAATTAAAACCATACTATGTTTATTAAAATTGCTCAGTTATTTCTTAGTCTTACAATACTTGTAACCCTTCACGAATTTGGTCACTTTTGGTTTGCCAAAAGATTTAAATGCCGCGTAGATAAATTCTATTTATTCTTCGATTTTTTATTTCCCTTTGCCAACATCATGAATTTTGCACTGATCAAAAAAAAGATCGGTGATACAGAATATGGTTTAGGTTGGTTCCCATTTGGTGGCTATGTGCAAATTGCCGGTATGGTTGATGAGCAAATGGATAAATCTATTATTGATAAACCGGCTGAGCCATGGGAACTTCGTAGCAAACCAGCGTGGCAACGTTTATTGGTAATGATGGGCGGGATTATTGTGAATTTTGTTTTAGGGATCTTAATTTTTTGGATGGCGTTATTTGTTTGGGGAAAAGATACTTTACCTATTACCAATATTCCTGATGGTTTAATGGTAGATAGCTCTGCATATGAAATGGGATTAAGGAATGGAGACTTTATCACTTCCCTGGATGGAAACCCTGTGAAGTCAATTCATCGCATTCCTTTAGAGATTATCATGAATGGCGTTAGCAGTATTGAAGGTGTGCATGCTGATGGAAAAAAATTCTCTTTACCAGTTAACGACGATGACCGTTCAAAGATCTTAAAGCGTATAAAAAAATCAAAGTTTGTTGAACCAAGATTTATTGCAACTGTTGCAGGTATTGATAGTACAAGTTTTGCGGCAAATTCAGACCTAAAAAAACAAGACCGTATTATTGCGGTGAATAATGTTCCTGTAGTTTTTTACGATGAACTAAAAGCGCAATTGGTGAAAAACAAAAATACGAAAGCAGAATTAACCTTATTAAGAGGTACTGATACTGTAAAAACAACTTGCCAGGTAAGCGATATTGGTACTCTTGGTTTTTGGCCGGGCGCTGTTAACGAACTAAAAATTGAAGAACAAAAGTTTGGTATTGGCGAAGCATTTATACAAGGTATAAAGGACGGCATGGAGCAAATAGTTATGCAGGCAAAACAATTTGTAGTCATATTTACAGTTAAAGAAGCACATAAAAAAGTGGGTGGCTTTTATACAATGGTGCAGCAAATGAATGCAACCTGGGATTGGCAGAGTTTCTGGATGTTCACGGGCTTCTTATCGTTGGCATTGGCATTCATGAATTTTTTACCGATACCTATGTTAGATGGTGGTTACATCATGTTCATATTATGGGAAATGGTAACCGGTAAAAAAGTATCTGATAAAGTAGTTTATTATGCCAATAATGTTGGATTGTTTCTTGTGTTGGGTTTAATGGTTTGGGCAAATACAGATTGGTTGAGAGATTAAATTTGTTCTACAAAATTTAACTAAAAAGAAAATTATAAAAGATGAAAAAACTTATAATCTTTTTAAGCTTAAACTTTTTTGCCTTAAATTTTATTGGGCAAAACACCACTGTCTCGGGAACTAAAAACGAGCGTGAAACTGCTGCTTCACACAAAGTAATGCTTATTCCTTTCGAAACGCGTTTATACATGGGCGAAATAGACCAGAATATAAACGCAGAAACCAAACTAACCGCTAAAGAAATAAAATACAAGTTTAGGGATGGTTTGAATGAGCAATTGTTTAAAGCCTTTAAAACAAATAAATTTAACGTGGTAGATCTTATGGAAGATACCACTAAGTATAAAAAAGACCTTGATGGTATTTATCAATACCTTACTTACGAGTTTCAAAAGGTGCCCAACCAGGAAAATTACCAGCCACCAAAAAAAGAAAAAGATCAAAAGAAAATTGAAAAAGGCCAGTTAAACGTGGAGAGCAATTCTGACGCACGTTTTATGAATGCAAAAATTACCAATGCAAAAGTAGTACCCATACTTTATGGTAAATACAAAACCGATCTTTTTGTATTCATCAATCAACTCGATATTAAAGCCAGTGGTTCTAAAGGCCCAGCAGAATTAGGTGACGGTAATGGCAATAGAAAAATTACAGTACACTATACAGTTTACTCTTACGATGCCAAAGAAATAAACTCGGGCATTGCCGAAGAAGAATTTCCTGTGAATTTAAACAACCCAAAAAAGATCGTCGATAAACATTTCTCAAAAATTGCCAATACCATTGTTGAGAGGGTAAACAAAGGATTAACGCCTGCCACAAAAAAAACTAATTAACTTATTTTAGTAATAAAGCAATCTAATCCATATCTGAGGGTTAGTGAGTGATTTGATCCATTTTCTGCTAAAAAACGTGTATACGTTCATTAAAATTATGGTATCAATCTTGACGAATATTGTATATTTATCCTAACAAAAGCCAAACCTTATGGAAATTCTTTTATTGTGTGTAATAATTATATTACTTTTTATTTTTCATATATCTAAGAACTCCAAATTAAAAAAAACAGAAGACAGGTTAACCAACATCGAGAATTATCTTAAAGCTGTTAAATTTAGCCAGGCTCCAAAAACTACTACTCAAACAACAACCGAAACCGTTAAAGAAGAACCTGAAAAAGTTGTTCCTCCTGTTAAAACAACCATTGTTCCTCCAAAAATTATTGACCCACCTGTTGTAAAAGACGAAATTCCACCTCCAGAAAAAGAGGTAGAAAAAGTTGTTGTTAACCAGGATGAACCAATTAAGGTGCAGGTAAACCAACCGCAAAAACAACCAATAAAACCTGTATTACCAAGCGAAGGCTGGTATACTAAATTCAGGAAGAACAATCCTGATCTTGAAAAATTTATTGGTGAGAACCTTGTAAGTAAAATAGGTATTATTATTTTGGTAATTGGTGTTGCCTTCTTTGTAAAGTATGCTATTGACAAGGATTGGATAAACGAAATTGCCCGTGTTGGCATAGGTATTTTATGCGGCGGTATTGTTTTAGGTTTCGCGCACCGTTTACGCAAGAACTTTAAAGCCTTTAGCTCGGTGCTTGTTGCCGGCGGTATTTCCATTTTCTATTTCACCATTGGTATTGCTTTTCATCAATATCACATTTTCGATCAAACCACGGCCTTTATTATAATGCTTTTAATAACGGCTTTCAGTGTGTTCATCTCTATTGTCTACGATCGTGTAGAACTTGCGGCATTATCAATTATTGGCGGCTTTGCAACACCATTTATGGTAAGCACCGGGCAAGGCAATTACCAGGTATTATTTACCTACATCTTAATTCTTGATATAGGTATGTTGATCCTCGCTTACATGCGCAAATGGAACCTCATTAATATTTTGGCTTATTGCTTAACCATGATCCTTTATTTTGGTTGGTTGCAGACAAAATGTATCGGACAAGAGAACGCTCCTTACAAAGGCGCTTTAATATTTGGTGCCGTATTTTATGTTGTGTTTATTTTAATGAACATAATAAACAATATTAAAGAAAGAAGAAAATTTGCAGCTTTAGATCTTACCATTTTAATTAGTAATACATTCTTGTTCTTTGGAGTGGGAATGCAAATTTTAAGCTATTATCATCCAGAATTAAAAGGGATTTTTGCGGTATTACTTGCCGGATTTAATTTGATCTGTTCATTCCTACTCTACAAGAAATTTAAAGCAGATGTTAAACTTGTTTACCTCATGATAGGTTTAACCTTAACGTTTATAACTGTTGCTGCTCCAATACAGCTTCATGGTAATTACATCACCTTATTCTGGGCACTTGAAGCTGTGCTGCTTATTTGGTTAGCACAAAAGTCGCAAATAGTATTATTCCGTTTTGCATCGGTAATAATTACATTTTTAATGTGTATTAGTTTGTTTATGGATTGGGTAAATGTTTATGGTACCTACCATGAAGAAGAAGTGGCGATCTTGTTGAACAAAGCGTTTATCACAGGTATTGTTTCATCACTATCGTTATTAGCTGTTGCCTTATTATTAAGAAAAGAGGACGAACAGCTAAAATATCTTGGCATTCCCTTTAACCCAAAAAATTATGCAGCTGTTTTAAAAGTTGGTTTTATTGCATTACTTTATATTACAGGCTTATTAGAAGTTGGTTACCAGGTTGGCGAATGGTTCAGTGGTTCGTTAAATGTTGCCATACTCATACATGTGTATCATATCGTCTTTTTAGCGATCTTAAATGTTGGTGCGGCTAAGATTCAAAATAAAGGCACACAAGTTACTTTGTATATTTTTAATTTTATAAGTCTTACTGCGTTCTTGTTCGGATTTGCCTGGTTACCCATTGCAGAATTTACAGACCAGCTGCTTACTACTGAAATGTATAATGTTGGTTTTATCTTTCATTATGTTTCTATTGCCGCTGCACTATTTATCGCAATCAGAATGTACAAGACTATTCACAAAAAGGATTCGTTTATCTCAAATACAAGAGTATTGAATAGCATATTGTCTTCTGTGGCCATTGTTTACCTGGCAAGTGTGGAACTTATTTTACATGTTTTAAAACTGAACCTCATAAATGTATTTAATACAAACGATTATGAATATACCAATAAATTAATGGAGATCGAATCTGTGGAGACTCATATAGTAAAGATCGGCTTTCCAATATTATGGGGACTGCTGGCCTTTGTATTTCTTTTTGTGGGTATGAAAAAATACAACAAAACGTTTAGGGTCATGTCGCTGGTATTAATTGCTATTACGCTTTTAAAATTATTTACCTACGATATAAAAGATGCTTCAGAGGCTGGAAAAATTATAGCCTTTATTATTTTAGGGGTAGTCTTATTGATCATTTCATTTATGTATCAAAAAATAAAAGCCTTGTTATTGGATGACGGAAAAGACAAACCAATTGAAACAAAAACAGATCCAACAGATACTAATACTAAACCGGAATAGAATCTTAAAACTAAGAACATGAAGAACATATTGTATATTTTAATTTTAGTTGCAGGTAGCATTTGTAAAAGTAATGCACAATCCTATTCGCACCAGGCTTTAATTGAGAACATAAAAACGAGCGGGCTTTATAAGATACCACTTAACCCGGATATTAAACAATACATGACCAGTGACCTTCATGATACGCGTATTCATGATTCAGCACAGCAGGAGGTGCCGTATGTGGTTTTAAGCGAACCTTTATTAAAAGCAAAATCTGATTTTGTGGAATACACCATTTTATCACAAAAACATTTTAATAGCTATTCCGAAATAATCATTCATAATCCAAATAAAGATAAGATCAGCAACATTGCTTTTAATATCAATAATTCAGATGCCTATAAATATTGTGCGATTGAAGGCAGTGAAGATATGAAGCAATGGTATAGCGTGAGTGCATCGCAGGAATTGAGTTTAGCTTATAACGAGGTGTATACCAATACATACAAATGCATTTATTTTCCAATGAATAATTACAGTTACTTTAGACTTTTAGTGGATGACTGGCACGCACAACCTTTAAAGATCAATAAAGCAGGTTGGTTCAGAAACTCTGTTATTGCAGGTAAACATAACGAAGTTGTTTTTACAAAATCAATTACAGAGGATAAAGTAAACAAAAAAACAATTGTTCAATTATCTTTTTCAAATAACCAGGAAGTAGACAGGTTAGATCTAAGAATTAAGAGTCCCCGCCTCTACATGCGCCACGCGGCTATTTACGCGAACCGAGAGCGTAAATTAAAACATGATAAGGTTGAAAAGTACCGTGAACTTTTATTTGAATTTAATTTAAGCTCGGATGATCTTTTATTTTTTGATGTTCCGAATTTAAATGAAAAGGAAGTTTTTATTGAAATTGAGAATAAAGATAATCCGCCTTTAGAAATTGAAAGTATAAACTGTAAACAATTAGCAAGTTATATTGTGTGCGACTTAAATGCAGGTAACAAATACCATTTACGATTTGGAAACAAAGCTTTAAAAGTACCGGAGTACGACCTTAGTAACTTTGTTTCAAGTATCCCTCAATTGTTACCGGAAGCCTCGATAGGTTTTATTAAACAGGTGCCTCAGTCTACCGTTAAGGTTGAAGAAAAGCAAAAATCATTTTTTGAAACAAGACAATTTTTATGGTTGTGTTTAGGTGTAGGAACGATCGTTATCTTTTTCTTTTCTAAGAGTCTTTTAAAAGATATGGCTTCAAAAAAAGACGAGAATTCTTAATTAAATTTTTATTGCCATTACCGTAACATCGTCTACCTGCTCAAGGTTGCCTTTCCATTTAATGAATTCCTCATCCAGCTTTATTAATTGCTTATCTAATGGTTGTTGATGTACTTGAAGTAATAATTCTTCTAATTGTTTATACTTGAATTTTTTGCCTTTCGGCCCACCAAACTGATCAGCGTAGCCATCGGTTATTAAATAAAAAATTGTGCCGGCTTTATAATCTATCACTTGCGTGGTAAAGGGTTTCCTGTTATCGCTTTTACCTATAGGCTGCTTATCTGCTTTTATCTGTGTTAGCTCAATAGGGCTTCCGTTTCCAGGCAAAATAAACCATAACGGATTGTTGGCACCGCTCCAAAATATCTTCTTAGCTTGTTTATCAATACATAATAACGAGATATCCATACCATCTTTGATCTCATCACCACTCTTCGCAAAGGTTTCTAAAACCAGGTCCGTAGTTTTATCCAGGATCTTTCCGGGATCAGTTAACCTGAATTCCTTTACTGCCTTGTCCATAGCATTGCTACACACAATACTCACCATTGCACCCGGCACACCATGACCGGTAGAATCGGCAGCGGCAATGTGTATCAATTCATCTGAGGCATGCATCCAGTAAAAGTCGCCGGCAACAATATCTTTTGGTTTATAAAACACAAAATTGTCGGGCAAAAAAGCATCAATAAAATGTGCGGGTGGCAAGATAGCTTGTTGCAAGCGCTTTGCATAAGTAATACTATCGGTGATCTCTTTATTTTTTTCTTCGAGTAAATGTTTTTGTTGCGATAAGCTTATGTTGTTCTTACGTTTTTGAATAAAGCCTATTGTAAGAAGCACTGCAATTATTAAAACAAATGATATCCCAAAAATGAAATAAATACTACGCTTCTGAGAAGCCTCTTTTTGCTGCTTTAATTCACTCTCCCCTAGCTTTTGCTCGTACGATAATTTTAATATCTCTCGTTCCTTTTTTTCAGTATCGTACTTTGTTTCTAATTCATTTAAATTTTTAAGATTATTTTCAGAGAGCAATGAATCTTTTATCTCCGTGTGTTTAATATAATAATTTAATGCCAGTTCAAATTTATTTTGCAAAGTATAGATTTTTGAAAGGATGATACTCGCATCTTTAACACCTTGCAAATAATTAATGTCATACGACAGCGTTATCGCTTCCTTTAAAACCCGCTCAGCATTTCTATAATCTTTTAATTTTCCATAAACCAAACCAAGATTTGATAAAGAAGACGTTATTCCTTTACGGTTATTTCGCTTTCTATCTATTTCAAGTGATCTTTCAATATAATCCTTAGCCTTTACATTATCTTCCCTGTCTTTATATAAATTACCAAGGTTATTATATATGATCCCTAAAGCAGGTTCGTCGTTATTTTTTTCAAAGGTGATTTTTGCCTTTGTATAATACCACTCTGCAGAATCAAGATCGTTTACTTCATAAAACACAAGCCCTATCTTACTGTATACAGAGGCAATGGCATCTTCAGAGTGAATATCCATAGCAACTCTTAATCCTTTAACATAATACTCTTTTGCTTTTTTGTAATCTTTGATCGCCAGATAAATATTTCCAATATTCTCAAAAGATGAAATAGAACTCTTTGCTTTTTTAGTAAGTTCTTTTATTCGCAACGCCAAAAAATTATACTTTAACGCTTCTTCATATTCGCCTAAATTTTTATGATACAAAGCCATATTATTATAGGATTTAGCCATAATAACAGAATCTTTCATTGATCTACTATAATCAATGGCTTTCTGAAAATATTCCCTGCCCTTTTCCATTTCGGACTGTCGTAAATAAAAAACACCAATATTTAATAAAGTGTTACCCACAGCGCCTGTATCTTTTAAATTCTGCTTATGTTTTAAAGATGCTAAATAACAAACAAGTGCGCTGTCATTGTCAGCTAACTCCTCATAAACCATTGCTAAATTGTTATATGCCTTTGCCAAAGCTTTTTCGTTCGTCTTCAAAGAAGAATTTACCGCGATGGACATTAAAAAATAACGTTTGGAACCGGGATAATCTGTTTTTAAGCGAAGTATATCAGCAATATTAAGATAGGCCTTGGCCATGCCTTTCTTAAATCTTAATTGCTCCGCTAAAATTTTACTTTGAATTAAATAAGTAAGTGCTTTTTCTTTATCATCCTCAAGGTATTGAAAAGCGATCTTTTGAAGAGTGTTTACTTTATTGGTATCCTCTTTTGATTTTCCTAATACGGCAATTAACGAATCGAGTTGTTTAGTTGATTGCCCGTAAAAGGTATTACAAACAAATAACAGAACAATAAATAACCAATTAGATTTCATGCTATCTTAAGAACTAAACAAATTATTTAAAAATATCTTTTACAAGGTTCCTGGCTTTAGAACTCAAACTATCTGTGTTCAAAGAGCTCCGGGCGCTTTCAATATATTGCATTTTATCATTTATTTGTTGATGCACTTCAACCAGTTTTTTGCCTTCTTTACTTTTATCAAGATCTGTTAATTGTTTTGAGGCATTTAAACGCTCTGTCATTAAATGAAAAGCGATCTTGCCAAAAGCCAGTTTATCATTGAACATATTAAGCGCATTATCTTTTTTTCTTGCTTTAATGAAGACCAATAGCTCTGTAATTGCCTGTTTTTCTGGCGCACTGATCTTATCGCTTTTCTCCAATTTTTCTAAAGCAGGAATAGCCTTATCATATTCTTCTTTTTTAATATGAACATATGCATCTACAAGCCATGTTAATTCGTTATCAAGTCCGCCCTTTTGCATATCAGATAAAAAAAGTTCCATATCATTTAAAGATTCTTTTTCTTTTTTCATTTTATCTTCATCCAAAGCGCGGATAATAACACCCATACCATGAAACTGGTAATAACTTTGTTCGCTTGGTCCAAAACCCTGGTCAACCATGTTTATCATTGGTGTTTTCGAAATAACATCTTTGTTATCTTCCATAAATTTTAAATACTCATTGCATTTATCAAATGAGTGATAATAATACTCGTTTTCCATAAGTACAAATGATTTTGTAAGCTGGTAAACCAATCTTAGATTAAGATCATCAATACCTTTTTCGTTTGATTTATAAACTTCATATAACGCAAAATCTTTTGGTGCCGATGGTGTGGTTTGCCATAAGAGTGAAAGAATAATATGTTCGTGGTTATTGTTATAAGCAACAGGAAAAAAAGAGGACTCAATTTTTGAAGTGCCTGTAAATACATAAAAAATATTTGCCAATAAAGTGGGTAACGAATCTTCATCTGTTTTCAATAATACTTCTTTGGTATCATAAACCTCTTTTGCAAGGGTTATTAATTCTAAAGGGTGGATCTCAACCGGTTTTGATTTATCCAATAAAGTAGCACCCTCATTTAAAACAGCACCAACCAAAATGAACATGCTTTTTCTTGCACTGTCCAACTCAGGATTTTGACCAACTGTTGCGGTTGAACGCAATGCGATCTTCATAGATTTATACAATTGAATTTTTGGATTATTCAATTGTTCCTGCATTTTCTTTTGTTCTTTCTTGCGCATGTCCTCATCACTCTTTCCACACGAAAAAAGTAAACACATGCACAAAATGGGTAGGTATAAACTGGTCTTCATAATTTTATTAAATATACATTAAATGCAAAAATATAGCCTCCGCCTTTAGGCGGGAGTTAAAAATTTAACACATTTATAAAGAGGGCTTTAGCCCAAATTATCGTTTTACAATGATACTATATGTATTTTTACGTCACAAATTTATGACGATCTCTCATCCTAACCATCCTGATTTTGATTTTATAACAGATCACATCTGTAAATTTGAATTGGATAACCGCGATCTGCAAATGGAGCAATTCTTAATTGCAAAAAACAGTGCAAATGAGATCTTAGCATTTGGAAGAATAAGAGTGCATAAAGGCTGTGATGAGCTTTGCTCGCTGGGTGTTATTGAGAGTGAACGTTTAAAAGGCATTGGTCATTTGTTGTGCAACAACCTTATCAAAAACTCACAACAGCCTTTATACCTGGTCTGTATCATTCCTAAATTTTTTGAGCCGCTGGGCTTTAAAATTGTTAATGAATACCCTATAGAATTAAAAGATAAAGTAAATTACTGTCACGGAGAGCTAGCTGTTCCGGAGGAATACGTGGTGATGAAGTATTTTAAAAATTAAAACCTTCAGACTTTCGAATGAAGGTTTTAATTTATCAAGATCAATTTTATTTTAAAGTGCACTCGTTTTTGTCATTTACTGTCATTACATAATCGGCACTACCGCTTGGAGAAAAACCTGTATAATTATAAGTGTAGGTTCTTTCTTCACTGATGCAGGTTTGAGCCGCCAAACTATTCTTTTTAACTTTTTTAAAAGTTGTTTTTTGCGTAGTGGGCGGAGATGCTGTATAAGTATAACCTGGATCTGTAGAAGTTTGAGAAATTGTTGTGTTGGTACAATTACAAACTCTGTCTTTTTTACATGAAGCAAAAGCAATTCCTGCAATAGCCGCTAAAACTAGTGTCTTTTTCATTTTTAAATATTTTATGGATTTTATAAGATAACGCAAACCCATAGAATTTATTATAAATAAAAAAACCTCTATTTTTTAAATAGAGGTTTTTAGATATTTTTTATAAGAGCTGTGAACAGATCCCGAGGTAAACTCGGGATAAGTGATATCTAACTTTTTGCTAAGGCAAAAACTAAGATCTCACTTACATCATGCCACCCATGCCACCCATATCAGGAGTGCCACCCATGGCTTGTTTCTCTTCTTTTTTCTCAGCTAAAACACAGTCTGTAGTTAAAAGCATTGCAGCAACTGAAGCTGCATTTTCTAAAGCAACACGACTTACTTTAGTAGGATCAATAACACCTGCTTTTAATAAGTTCTCATATACTTCAGTTCTTGCATTAAAACCAAAATCATCTTTACCTTCTTTTACTTTTTGTACAACAATAGATCCTTCGATACCACAGTTAGTACAAATTTGACGTAAAGGTTCTTCTAAAGCACGTTTTACAATGGCAATACCTGTATTCTCATCTTCGTTAGCACCTTTTAATTTTTCTAAAGCTGTAATTGCACGAATGTAAGCTGTTCCTCCACCCGGTACAATTCCTTCTTCCACAGCAGCACGTGTTGCAGCTAAAGCATCGTCTACACGATCTTTTTTCTCTTTCATCTCTACTTCACTTGCAGCACCAATGTATAACACCGCTACTCCGCCGGCTAATTTAGCAAGGCGCTCTTGTAATTTTTCTTTATCGTAATCAGATGTTGTAGACTCGATCTGAGCTTTAATTTGATTTACACGTGAAGTGATCTCGGCTTTTTTACCGGCACCATTCACAATCGTAGTGTTGTCTTTATCAATAGAGATCTTTTCTGCTTTACCAAGATCAGTTAACTGCATGTCTTCTAATCTGCGACCTTGATCTTCGCTGATATAAGTTCCACCGGTTAAAATAGCAATGTCTTCTAACATAGCTTTACGACGATCGCCAAAACCCGGAGCTTTAACAGCACAGATCTTTAAGTTAGCGCGTAAACGGTTAACCACTAATGTTTGTAACGCTTCGCCATCTAAGTCTTCAGCAATTATTAATAAAGGTTTTCCTGTTTGTACTGCTTTTTCAAGAATTGGTAATAATTCTTTCATTGCAGAAATTTTCTTTTCGTAAATTAATATGTAAGGGCTTTCCATTACCACTTCCATTTTATCTACGTTAGTAACAAAGTATGGAGAGATATAACCACGGTCGAATTGCATACCTTCAACAACTTCAACAGTTGTATCAGTTCCTTTAGCTTCTTCAACAGTAATAACACCTTCTTTTTTTACTTTGCCCATTGCTTCTGCAATAAGTTTACCGATAGTGTTATCGTTATTTGCAGAGATAGTTGCAACTTGTTCAATTTTTTTATTTTCGTTACCAATGTTTTGAGATTGTTTTTTTAAATTCTCTACAACAGCTATAACGGCTTTGTCTATACCGCGTTTTAGATCCATTGGATTTGCTCCTGCAGCTACGTTCTTTAAACCGGCAGTAACAATTGCCTGACCTAATACAGTTGCAGTAGTTGTTCCATCACCTGCTACATCAGCCGTTTTAGAAGCAACTTCTTTTAATAATTGTGCGCCCATGTTCTCAACCGGGTGACTTAATTCAATTTCTTTTGCAACGGTTACACCGTCTTTAGTAATTTGAGGTGAACCAAATTTTTTATCAATGATCACATTACGCCCTTTTGGACCTAGTGTAACTTTTACTGCATTTGCTAACGCATCTACACCGCGCTTTAAAGCATCGCGGGCTTCTATATTAAAGGTGATATCTTTTGCCATTTCCTTATGTTTATTTTAAAATTTATAAAACTATTTATTTGAATTATTTTTCTCTACGAATTACTAATCTTTACGAATTGTACGAATGTATATTTGCAAAACACAAATTCGTACCTATTCGTATTAGATAATAGCGTAGATATCGCTTTCTTTCATAATAAGGTATTCTTTACCCTCAATGCTTAGTTCGGTTCCGGCATATTTACCATAAAGAACTATATCGCCAACTTTAACGGTCATAGGTTCATCCGG
>JAUXSA010000017.1 GCA_030681615.1 Bacteroidota bacterium | reverse complement strand
GATCAATTTTTTCCGCACACAAATCAGAAAAAATGCAATAACAAAATAACCCCCTCCAACAACAAGAAAACCACAATATTCACTTACAAAAACTGTATTTAAATAAAAGGCAAGAGCAAAACTTAACATAAAAACTGTTAGTATGGTAAGAAAAATTATAGGCACAAAAGATATTGCGTTTGAGCCTATGTGAGCAACCTTATCGGAAGCCTTTAAGACCGCTAGTTCATAACGGGTGTTCACATAGTCTTTAATACTATCTACTGTTTCTTCAATTTTACTTTGCTCTTCCATAAATTTTTACGGTTAGTGTTGATAGTTAAGCTAAACCCGATTTTGCTTTATCTGATGCTGATTTGTATTGACCATCCATTTTATGCATTTTTTCTTCGGCCATATCTTTTAATCTGTCTGCACCGTCTTTAACTTTTTCTTTGAAATCGTCTGCAAGATCTTTTGCACCATTAAATAATTTCTTGCGTGTTTCACTGCCTTTATCGGGTGCTAACAATATTCCTAAAGCTGCTCCAACGGCTGCACCTAATAATAAGGCGCCTATGAGTTTTCCTGAATTTTCCATAATATTTAGTTTTTAAGTTTATATTTTTATAAGTCTCATATGACCAACATTGTGCCACCTTTAAAATTATTAGTCAATAGTTTGATTATCAAATTATTACAACCAACTTCTCAATTACTCAATTTTTAAAAAGAGTAAAAAATTCCCCATTATGGGAAGTTGAGGCTAATTTCCATTTTTTGACTTTACTTAGTTACACTATGGATCAAAAAACGTAACGTCGTACTTTTAATTCCCCAAAATGAGAATCCTGTACTCAAATGCTGTTTTGTTACTTTTTTATGAGCAGCTTTTGGCATGAAATTCTAATACACTAAGTGACCAATTAAAACTAAGATCTAATTATGGAAACTGTAACAAAAGAAAAAAACGAAAAACTTATTATTCAACTTAATAGTCTGGTAGAAATAAACAATGATCGCATTCAGGGATATGAAAGAGCAATCGCAGAAACTAATGATGAAGACCTTACTTATCTTTTCACGAACATGGCCGCGCATAGCATAGCCTATAAAAACGATCTGAGTAGAGAGATCTCTTCCATGGGAGGAGAACCTTCCAAAGGCACAACAAATTCAGGCAAATTATTTCGCGCCTGGATGGATATTAAAGCAGCGCTTACAGGTAAGAACAGGAAAGAAATATTAAGTTCATGTGAGTTTGGAGAAGATGCTGCATTGGATACGTATAAAGGTATTTTGGCAGATGAAGAAAATTTACTTACTGAGGATCTCCGTAAATTAATACAAATCCAAAAACAGGAAATACAACTTGATCATGACAGGGTAAAAGCCTTAAAAGAATTGGGCAAAAATTTATAAACGATCTTTATTTACATATAAACAAAACGGTTTCCGATGAGGAAGCCGTTTTTATTTTTTAAAAAATTTTAAATTTTTTAACTTAGGTTTTTCGTAGAAATATTTCCTCTTTTATTACTTTTAAATATTCATTTTCTCGTTAAATGCAAAAAAACATACCCATTTAAATGTTTTTAAGGCAGTTTAATAATTGGCAAGATTTTTTATATAATAAATTATAAAATTATTGTTATGAAAATTAATAAAAATATAAACAGCGTTAGTACAATTAGTATAAAAGATTTCACTGAAAAGTATTTAAAACCTCAAAAACCCCTTTTGATAAAAGGGTTAGCGAACCACTATCCTGCTGGAAAAAAATGGACCATAGATTATCTTAAAGATGTTTGTGGTGATGTTAAAGTTGAATTATTTGACAACAATAACAAAGATACCTCATCAACTGCTTTTACAGCACCCGATCTTAAAATGAAATTCAGCAAATATGTTGATCTAATTTCAAAAGATGAACCGTCAAATTTACGGATGTTCCTTTTTAATATGTTCAAGTGTAAACCAAAATTAAGAAAAGATTTTCCTTGCCCATATATGTTCAAAGGCATACTTGGTAAAATGGGTTACATGTTTTTTGGCAGTAAAAACACTAAAGTGCGCATTCATCAGGATATTGATATGTCGAATGTTATGTTAACACAATTTCACGGAAGAAAACGTGTTGTATTGATATCACCAGAATATTCAGATCTTTTATACCGTCTTCCGTTTAACACACATTCTTTGGTGGATCTCGACAATCCTGACTATAATAAATACCCGGGTTTAGCATATGTTGAAGCTGAGGAGTATATTTTAGAGCCGGGCGACGCCTTATTCATGCCAAGCGGCTATTGGCATTATATCACCTATCTCGATGGTGGATTTGCTGTAAGCTACCGAAAGATAGCCCAAAGCTTTAAGATGAAACTATTAGGAGCTCTATCTTTAACTGTTTATATGCCATTAGATAAATTGATGAATTTTTTATTCGGAAAAAAATGGCTGGCAAAAAAAGAACAGATCGCCGAGCTTCGCGCACATAAAGCGATGATCAAAAAAATGATCGAAAGCGGATATTTGCATATAAAAGAAAAAAGAGAAGAAAAGCCTTTTTTCAGTTCTCAATTGAAACCCGGTCATCGTTAAAATTAATATTGATAATTTTTATATAAAGCTTTTTTTAAGTCCTATAATAATTATGCATTTACAATTTCACCGCCATTTGGATGGAGGACCTGTCCTGTAATATATGACGAGTCATCGCAAGCCAGGAACAAATAACATGATGCCACTTCTGCAGGTTCGCCGGCACGTTTCATTGGCACTTCGCTTCCAAACTTTGCAACTTTATCGGGTTTAAAACTCGAAACCACCAGTGGTGTCCAGATTGGTCCCGGCGCAACAGCATTTACTCGTATATTTTTATTCACCAGGTTGGCCGATAGACTTCTGGTAAAAGAAATTATTGCGCCTTTGGTGGATGCATAATCGATCAACCCGCCACTACCTCGATAAGCTGTAACAGAACTGGTGTTGATAATGGCCGCGCCTTTTGACATATGTTTCAAAGCATTTTTTGTGATCCAGAAAAAAGAAAATAAATTAACCTGAAAAGTTTTTAGTAAATGCTCTGTTGTTATATCTTCTAAGCCTTTGCTTGCATAATGTATGGCCGCATTATTTACTAAAATATCGATACGCTTATAGGTTTTAAATGTTTTTTTTACGGCCGCAATACATTTTGCTTCTTTACCAATATCGGCTGCAATAAGTAAACATTTTTGTCCATACCCCTCAATCACGTCTCTTGTATCATTGGCATCTTTATGTTCGTTTAAATACACTATAGCAATATCTGCCCCTTCTTTGGCAAAAAGTATGGCAACCGCTTTTCCGATCCCGCTATCGCCACCGGTTATTAAGGCAACTTTTCCATTAAGTTTTCCACTACCTTTTACTTTTTTGTTATCGTAAACAGGGGTGGGTACCATTTTGAATTCTTTCCCCGGGCGATTTTGGTGTTGGGGTTTTCTAAGTGGCTTTTTTGGATTAGATTTCTGCATACTTATTAGCTATTTAAACTATTATGGGTATCATTATTTAGCTAATTGTATGCCATAATCAGATCAAAATGCATTTTTTTGATAAATTCATTTTCAAAATTTGAAATAAAAAATAACCAGCTTGTGGGATTGTGGGTAAAAAATACCTCAGTCAAAAAAACCAAATGGCATGATTACTGCAACCTCTTACTGTCAAGTATATTCTAACTATATCTTGTTATTTTAATAAAACTTTATAATTTTATAGTTCTATATGCCCATCATTGACCTGAAAATATCGAATAGAAATTATTTTTATTTAATTGCAGGCTTTTCTATCATTATTATTCTTTCCTCTATTTTATTGGCACTTTATACAATTACAGATAATTACAGGTCGTTGTCGTATTTGGATAAAGCATATGGTATAAACGCAAGGATAGATAAGATCTATTCTATTATGAAGGATGCGGAAAATCAACAGCGTGCTTATTTAATTACTGCTAAGCCAAGTTTTTTAAATACCAATAATTACGTGGAAAGGGATGTTAATATTGAATATTCGGGATTATATAATATTCTTAAGGACGAGAAAGAACAACATGAGAACCTTATTGCTCTTAGAATTGAAATAGAGATGAAACTAAAAGCACTTGATATTGGAAAAAAATATTTGGAATCAGGGAATCTCAAAAATGATTCATTAAGAAAGATAATAGCGCGTGGCGATTTTATAATGGACAAAACAAGAGAGACTATTAATAAAATGAAAAAAGTAGAATACAAACGTTTCTCTATTTTACGCGAAAAAACATTTACAAAATCTGAACTTTCCATTTTTATCATTGCCTTAACTTCAGGCATTTCTATCTTGTTATTAATAAGTATTTTAATTGCTTTGCGACGTGAGCATATTTCCAAAACACTTGTAGAAGAAAAACTAATTGCCTCCGAAAAACAGTTACAACTGCAAGTACATATGCTTAACTTATCCAATAAAGAATTAGAACAGTTTGCTTATGTTGCTTCACATGATCTTGAAGAACCGTTAAGAAAGATAAGTTCTTTTAGTGAAAAGATCCACCTGAAGTTAAATGATTATCCTGATGATGAAGTTATTGATTGTCTTAAACGGCTTAATAACTCAGTAGCGCGCATGCGTGTGCTAATTAACGACCTTTTAAATTATTCACGGGTCACACGGTTACTGGACATAAATGAACGTGTAAACCTTGATTCTATTTTTAAATTGATCATTGAAGACCTTGGTGTTGCATTAACAACAAAAAAAGCTATTATAAATGTTGGTCCTTTGGATGAAATTAATGGCAACAATACGCAACTTCGCCAGTTGTTTCAAAATCTTATTAGTAACGCTTTAAAATTTAGTGATAAACCTATTCCGGAAATTGATATAACAGGGAAACATTATACAGATGAAGAACTGAAAACAACAAACTGGATAACGGATTTTAATACAAAACAAAAACAATATTATTGTATTTTTGTGAAAGATAACGGTATTGGTTTTGAACTGCAGTATTTGCGGCAGATATTTATTATCTTTCAAAGATTACACGGGCGATCGGAATACGAAGGAACGGGCATAGGATTAGCTATATGTAAACGTATTGTTGAGAACCATGAAGGTTTTATAACTGCAGAGAGTGAAGTTGGTAAAGGAACCACATTTATAATAGGATTACCCGTAAAAAGACATATATGAATATTGAAAAACCAGATTCAGATTACTGCATCTTAATTGCCGATGACGACGTAGATGATCAGTATATGATCAAACAAGCCTTCGCAAGCATCAATCTGAACGAAAATATTCAAACGGTTAACGACGGTGTTGAATTATTAGACTACCTTCACAAAAAAGGTAAATATAAAGATATTGAAACACCATGTCCTAAAATAATTCTACTAGACCTTAATATGCCTAAAAAAGACGGGCGTGAGTGTCTTAAGGAAATTAAAAAAAATTCTAAATTTAATCGAATCCCTATTATTATATATAGCACTAGCAGTAACCCCGATGATATTTCATATGCTTATGAAATTGGCGCAAGCAGTTACATTACCAAACCCTATTCATACCAAGAACTTGTAAAGATCATGGAGATTTTTAAACAATACTGGTTCAAAATTGTTAAAACCTCGCACACCAGCTTATGAGCAGTACCAAAACAATAAGATTATTAATTGTAGAAGATGATGAAGATGATTATTTTCTTTTAGTAAGCAGTTTAAAGGGAACCTCATTTGATAAAACAATAGTATGGGCTGAAACCTATACTAGAGCAAAAGAAATTTTAAAATCGCAGGCAATTGATATTGTGATTGTAGATTACCGCTTGGGAGTTCATACGGGTATTGAACTGGTTTCATATATTAATGAGACACATCCTTTCACGCCAACTATTTTAATGACCGGCTTGCAAGCTTTAGCAATTGATGAGCAAGCTTTAAAGTCAGGTGTTTATGATTATTTAGTGAAGGGTCAGTATACTTCAGAAGATATTGACAGAAGTATAAGGTATGCAATTGAAAAAGCAAATGTTTTAAGATCGCTAAAAGAAAGCGAAAATAAATTCAAGAACTTATTTGAGAATGCGATAGAATATGTATTTATTGTTGACCTTGACCTTAATGTAATTGACGCAAATAAAGCTGCATTAAAATTCTTTGAATACGAAAGTAAAAAACAAATAATTGGCGAGAACATAGCTGACTATTTTTTTCCAA
>JAUXSA010000013.1 GCA_030681615.1 Bacteroidota bacterium | reverse complement strand
GAAACGAATGATACGATTGTTGCCTTGGCAACGGCTCACGGAAGTGCCGCCATTGCTGTTATTCGTTTAAGCGGACCAAACGCTTTTAAAATTGTTGAGAAGAATTTTTATTCAAAGAATTTACAAAAAAAACAAATTAGTAATAAAGATTCTCACACGTTGCATTTTGGATTGATCATTCATCAGGAAGTGATTATTGATGAAGTTTTAGTGAGTGTTTTTAAAACACCCAACTCGTTTACAGGACAGGATAGTGTTGAAGTTTCTTGTCATGGTTCACCATTCATACAACAACAACTTATACAATTATTTTTAGCGGCAGGAGCAAGACCGGCAGCACCAGGCGAATTTACACTGCGTGCATTTTTGAACGGAAAATTTGATCTGAGTCAGGCCGAAGCCGTTGCCGATCTTATTGCCAGCAATTCCGCTATTTCGCACCAGGTGGCCATGCAACAAATGCGTGGAGGTTTTAGTAATAAAATAAAATTATTGCGCGAGAACCTTGTGAACTTTGCTTCGTTAATTGAGCTCGAATTGGATTTTAGCGAAGAAGATGTTGAGTTTGCAAACCGTAACGATCTAAAGAATTTAATTCATTCTATTAATACAATTGTTCAAAAACTGGTTAACAGTTTTGAATTAGGGAATGTTATAAAGAACGGTATACCCGTTGCTATTGTTGGCAAACCTAACGCCGGTAAATCAACGTTATTGAATGTACTTTTAGAGGATGATCGCGCCATAGTGAGCGAAATTGCAGGAACTACGCGCGATACCATTGAAGATGAAATTACAATTGACGGCGTTTTATTTAGATTTATAGATACAGCGGGTATAAGAACAACTACTGATGTGATTGAGCAAATAGGCGTGAATAAAGCCTTTGAGGCCATTCAAAAATCTGCCATTGTTATTTATTTATTTGATTCGCATGAAATAAGTAGTGGCGATCTTAAGATGGAAATTGATATGTTGCAGGAACATATTGGTAATTCGCAATTGGTAATTGTAGCCAACAAAATAGATACCGAAAACGTGGCCGACCTTAAAAAAGAATTCTCAAATTATCCTGAAATTATTTTTATTTCCGCCAAAACACATGATCATGTTAAAGATCTTAAGAGTAAGCTTCTTGAATTATTTGACGCAAGAACTGTAAGCGCAACCGATACCATTGTTACCAATGCGCGTCATGTTAATTCATTAAAAAATGTAAGCTCAGCGCTTGAAAAAGTTTTACTTGGATTGGATGAAAATATTGTTGCCGATCTTTTAGCACTGGATATAAGATATGCTTTAGAAGAAATTGGAACCATAACGGGGCAAGTAACAACTGAAGACCTGCTGGAAAATATTTTCAGTAAATTTTGCATCGGTAAATAGATCAGTAATTATTGAATAGTAATAAATAAAAAACCCTGCTTTGGTTTAACCGAAGCAGGGTAGAGTATGATCTTAATTTAAGATTATTTCTTTTTAGCGTAACGCGTGCGGAATTTATCTACACGGCCGGCAGTATCAACTAACACTTGTTTACCGGTGTAAAAAGGGTGTGAGGTCATTGAGATATCTAATTTCACTAATGGATATTCGTTACCATCTTCCCATTTAACGTTTTCTTTAGTTTCTGCGCATGAGCGGGTAATAAATGCATAACCATTACTCATATCTTTAAATACGCATAATCTATAATTTTCTGGATGGATCTCTTTTTTCATTTGTAGAAAGTTTATTTAATTTCAAAATTGGGATGCAAATATACGTTTATTATTTTAAATGCCAAATATTATTCTCTTAACAATTTACGATGTAAAGTTTCGTTCAAAAAATAGCCTTAAAATTTAACAAATATCAAAAAAATTGACCCGATTATTTGTTTTTTAAAATTCTTTAACTAATTTAGCCGCCTAAGTGTATAGTCAAAAAAACGCTTATTTATCTTAACTAAAACAAAGTATGAAAAAACTTTTTACCAAAATTGCTATTGCAGTAGCAGGTTTTACAGGGGTTGCAGTTGCACAGCAAGATCCTCAATTCACACAATTTATGCACAATAAATTGATCTATAACCCCGGTTATGCTGGTACTTCAGGCGCTATTTGCGGCAACGCACAATTCCGTCAACAATGGGTGAACTTTGATGGTGCGCCTCAATCAATAGCATTAGCTTTTGATATGCCGATTTTACCAAATTTAGGTATAGGTTTAAATGTTATTAGTGATAAAATAGGTCCAATGAATACCTTGTTCTTAAGGGTTCCGGTTTCTTATCTTATACCTGTTGGTGCTGGTAAATTAGGCATTGGTTTAGATGTTGGCTTCCTACAAAAGAAAATTAACAATACATGGATCACCCCTGAGCCGGGTAAAGTTGACCCGAATATTCCGGGCGCTTACGATGCTTTAAGTAATCCATCTTTAAATAAATTAACCTATGACCTTGGTTTTGGTGCTTTTTACAACATTCCAGGTAAATTTTATTTAGGTTTATCTAGTACACACTTGCCATCTCAAACGGTTAAGGGCGATGCTAATATTAGCTATAAAATGAAAGCTCATTATTATTTAATGACTGGCGTTCACTTACCATTAAATCCAAGAAATGAATTAATTCCTAATATTAAGGTAAAATCAGATGTGGCTGCAAGCGCAGTTGATATTAACTTAACATATATGTGGGATAAAATGCTTTGGGTTGGTGCTACTTACCGTTTAAGTGATGCTACCGCATTAATGATCGGATATCAGGGACATAATGCTAGCGGCGGTTTAAGCTACAAAATTGGCTATTCTTACGACCTTACAATGTCAAAATTGAAGGGTTATACTAGTGGTACTCACGAGATTATCTTAGGTTTCTGTTTAACACAAAAAGTTAAGAAGTTAGCCTCTTATGGCGATGACCGTTTCTTAAATTAATTTTAAATTGTAACCTTTTATATAATATTTCGTTTAAACCACTTACAACTAACAATTAATGTTAATAACTTTAAACAAAAAAAGCATTGTAACTTTAATGTTGATTGTGGTTATAAACTAAAACAAGTAATATGAAAAAACTATTGGTATTAGCTTCATTCGTCGCTTTTGTTGCAGGTTGCAACAAACACGAAGCCGAATTGGTTGGTGTTGGTGGCCGTGAAAAATGGTTTCAACCTGATCCGTTTGGTACACTTTTCATACCTATGGGAAGTTACCACATGGGACCCGATGATGAAGAAAACCCTATGGCTCACACCACTAAATCAAAAATGGTGTCGGTTCAGGCCTTTTATATTGATGACGCTGAGATCTCAAACAATGAGTACCGCCAATTCGTTTATTGGGTGCGTGACTCTATAGCCCGTAAATTATTAGCTTTCGGTTCAAACGGAGATGCTGAAGATTTCCAGATTTCTCAAGATGACTTCCTTTCAATGTGGCCTATATATAAAGGTGATAACAACTTACAGGATCCATATATCAACTGGGAACAAAAGATCAATTGGAACAGTGATGATGATGATTACAGAGCTGATCTTCAGCCAATGTATCTTCCTGAGGGTGAGCGTTTTTATAACCGTAAGGAGATTGATGCACGTAAATTGAACTACGAATATTATAGAATTGATATCCGTTTAGCTGCTTCAAAAACTAACCGTTTTTTACCTAACAAATCACCTGATATTCAGGATGCGGCACACGATTACAAAAAAGCAGACTATATGAACGGTGTTACTTTAAATGATGGACAGAACGGTGCGCCGGGTTCGCCTTCATCTTTAGTTGGTGATCCTTCAAAAGACAGTAAAGTTTTAGGTACATATAACGTAAAAGACCAGGTTTCTGTTGGACAAGGTAACTATGTGCCAAGAGAACGTAAAGGTGTTGACCGTTCAGTATTTATTTTAAAAGATATTATTAATGTATACCCTGATACTTTGGCTTGGGTTCATGATTATACTTATTCATTTAATGAGCCATTAACGAATATGTATTTCTGGCATCCGGCTTATGACGACTACCCGGTAGTAGGTCTTAACTGGAAGCAAGTACGTGCATTCTCGATCTGGCGTTCATTATTATTGAACAACTACTTAATTGGTACAGGTCAAACTATCGTTAACGATTTCCGTTTACCAACTGAAAGTGAGTGGGAATATGCTGCTCGTGGTGGTCTTGATAAATCTCCATACCCTTGGGGCGGTCCATATATCCGTAATTCACGTGGTTGTTTCTTGGGTAACTTTAAACCAATGCGTGGTTCTTATATTGATGACGGTGGTTTCCACTCGGTTTATATTTATTCTTATAACCCTAACGATTACGGTTTATATTGCATGGCCGGAAACGTTTCAGAGTGGACAAGCAATGCTTATGATGAGTCGGCTTACGATTTTCAACATGACTTAAATCCTGATTATGTTTACGAAGCTCAGGATAAAGACGCGAATGTTTTAAAACGTAAAGTAATACGTGGTGGAAGCTGGAAGGATGTTGGTTATTACTTACAAACTAGTGCCCGTACCTATGAATACCAGGATACAGCAAAATGTTATGTTGGATTCAGGAACGTAATGACCTATTTAGGTCGTTCAAAAGGTGACGATATTTAATAGAAAACACAAAAACAACAAATAAACACAACTAACACTAACACACAAACACAAAACAGCTATGAGTAAATTAGGAAAAGTAAAAGGATTCAAGAGGTTCGTACACGTTGCTTCATGCCTTGGGGCGTCTATCGTTATTTTAGGAGCTCTATTTAAAATTATGCACTGGCCGCTCTGTAATGAGATGCTAATCGTTGGATTAAGTACAGAAGCGTTTTTATTCTGTTTATTTGCATCCGATATTCCTCATGAAGAAGTTGATTGGACTTTAGCTTATCCTGAATTAGCAGGTATGGGCGGTGCTATCGAAGCTGAAGAAGAAAAAAGCAATTTACCTATAACAGAACAATTAGATAATTTATTAGCTGACGCAAAGATTGGTCCTGAATTGATCGAAAGCTTAGGAGCTGGTATGCGTGCAATTGGTGATAACGCTACTAAAATGGCTGATATCAGTAATGCAACTGTTGCTACTAACGAATACGTTGATAACGTTAAAAAAGCATCAAGCAGTGTTTCTACATTAGCTGATACTTATAAAAGTGCTGCAAATTCAATTGCAAGCTTAGCTGAATCAAATGATGCTGGTCACTCAATTGGTGATTCATTAAATAAAGTTTCTAAAAATTTATCTGCTTTAAATGCAACTTACGAATTGCAATTACAAGGTAGCAAAACTCACTTAGATGCTACTTCTAAGTTCTACGACGGTTTACATGATCTAATGAAGAACTTACACGATTCGGTTGATGATACTAAGAAATATCGTCAGGAAATGTCTCAGTTATCAACTAATTTAACTGCGTTAAACACAGTTTATGGCAACATGTTAAGTGCTATGAACTTTAACAAAGGTTAATCTGAGTTGTAACTAATTCAAAAGTTAGTATTATTAATTATTATTATTGTTTAACAACAAATAAAACACACATTTTACAATGGCAGGCGGCGGAAAAGAAACCCCAAGACAGAAGATGATCGGTATGATGTACCTCGTACTAACCGCTCTTCTGGCTATGAACGTTTCAAAACAAATATTAAAGGGTTATGTTACCGTTAACGAAAGTTTGGTAAAAAGCCGTGAAAATCTAGCAGAAAATAACAAACGTGTAACAGAATCGTTTGAACATACAATTAATGGTAACCCTGCTGCGGCTGGCTATTTCGAAAAAGCTAAAGAAGCGCAGAAACTATTAAAGGACATGGAAACCTATGTTGATCAGGTTAAACTTAATGTACTAAAAGAATCTGAAGGAACTCTTCAACCGGATACCGTTAATTTAAAATACGCGCAAAGACTTGACAATTATGACGATCCTTCACGTGTTTTAGGTGTTGCTGAGCCGGGTGCAGTTGTTGGTGGCCCTCTTAGTGCGCAGGAATTAAAAGGTAAAATGGAAAAATTAGTTTCTAGTTTAATAAGCATGTTAGACCAAATGCAAACTAATCCAAAAACTAAATTATTAGGTGATGATTATGAATCTTTAAAAAGAAAGATCAATTCGCTTAAACCTGTTAGCTCGGGAGCAAAAGAAGATGGTGTAGTAATGACATGGGAAGTTGAAAACTTCTATCACCTTCCGATGGCTGCTGTTGTTTGTAATTTCAACAAAATGGCTGCTGACTTAAAAAACACGGAAGCTGAAATATTAAATATCTTCTCTGGTGCAAGTGGTAAGTTAGCGATCAAATTTGATAAATTATCTGCAAAGGTAATTGCTCCTTCTTCTTATATTCAGGCTGGTCAGCCGTATACCGCTGATATATTCCTGGCAGCCTCATCAAGTGCAATGACTGCTGATCAAATGCAGGTATTAATTGGCGCTGATTCTGTTAATGCTGCCGGTGGAACTGCGGTTCCTATCCAAGACGGTATGGGTAAATACACTGTTAATACAGGAGGACAAGGTGAACAAAAAATAAATGGTATTATCAAATTTAAAAAACCAGATGGTACTTTTGAGAACTATCCTTGGCATGCAACGTATATGGTTGCTGCTCCTGCGGTAGCTGTTCAGTTAACAAAAATGAATGTAATGTATATTGGTGTTGATAATCCTATCATGGTATCTGCTGCCGGTGTTTCTCCAACAGATCTACAAGTTAACATCTCTGGTTGCGGTGCAACTAAAACGGGTGGTAACGGTAAATTCGTTGTTAGAGCTACCAGTCCGGGAACTTGTATGGTTAGTGTATCTGCCAAAGGTAAATCTCAAGGCCCTCCTCAACCTGTTCGTGTTAAGAAGATTCCAGATCCGGTTGCGAAAGTTGGTGGTAAAACAGGTAATGTTGAGGTTAAAAAAGTTGAGTTAGGTCAAATTGGTGGTGTTGGTGCTGAACTAGCAGGTTTTGACTTTGATGCTAAATTTGTTGTTATCTCATTCGAACTAAGCGCTGTTGTAAAAGGAGCTTTAAAATCTGTTGCCTGTCCGGGTAATAGTGTAAACTCCGAAGCAAGAAGTATCTTAAGTTCTGCAGGGGTGGGAAGTAAAATTTTCTTTGAAAACGTTAAAGCTAAAGGCCCTGATGGGACCATCAGGAATATACCCGGTGTAACATTAAAAGTAAAATAATATGAAAAATCTATTTTTTGCCATATTAACGGTTCTATCATTAGCAGCATCTGCGCAGCAAGGTGTATTTCAACCCGGCGACTACAAGGATGGTATCTATGATAAAGAAAACGCAGTAAATCGTCGTTTTATTCCATACACACACCTTCGTGAAGGTGATGTTACCTGGGAAAAACGTGTTTGGCGCGATGTTGATATGCGCGAAAAAATAAACCAGCCGCTATATTACCCGGTTGACTATGATAACATCACAAGCAGAATGTCAATGTTCCAGGTTTTAGCTAAATATATTTTGCAAGGTCAGGTTATAGCTTTTAATGATGAGCAATTTCAAATTCCTTTAGAGTTATCTGCTATCAGAGACAAACTGAAAAAATGTGACTCTGCCGATCAAACTTCTTACACTCCTGAAGGGGAAGAGGTTGTTGTCAAAATTTTCCAATGCGACTCTTTAAGTATCTTAAGACAGATTAGGACTTTCAGGTTAAAAGAAGATTGGTTCTTTGACAAGCAAAAATCGGTTTTAGAGGTACGTATCATCGGAATGGGGGTTTTCACCTATGATGATGAGAAAGAAGCGTTAAGAGAGCAGTTTTGGGTGTATTTCCCATCAATCCGTCCGTTCTTTGCCAAGCATGAAGTATTTAATACCAAAAACGATAGCGAACGACGAACATTTGAGGATATTTTCTGGAAACGACAGTTTGCAAGTACCATTACAAAAGAAACAAACGTTTATGGTAGAAATATTAACGAATACTCAAGAGGTATAGATGCTTTACTCGAATCAGACCGTATTAAAATGGATATATTCAGGTGGGAACATGATCTATGGCATTTCTAATTTAACTTAAAAAAACATTTAAAAACCCTTCAGTTTACTGAGGGGTTTTTTGTTGTTAAAAATTCTAAAACAAATTCAATTAACTTAAAGCTTTGGTATATTTGTTGTATTACACTATTTATCATGAAAAAACTTCTCATTCTTATTCCGTTTTTAAGCTTTGTATTAGCAAACGCCCAAAAACAAAGTCAACCAAAAACGTTTCTTGTTAAAATAGATGGAACGATCCGTAACTTTTCCGGTAAAACAATTTATGTACATCATAAATGGGACGAAAAAGACCACACAGATTCTGCCAAAGTTGTAAACGGTAAATTTAATTTTAATATTAAAAGTGTTGATCCAAATATGTTCTGGTTTACCACTACCAGCAATATCAACGAGCAACCAAACTATATCTTTTTTGCGGATGCCGAACCATTAAAAGCAAATTTAATAGGCGATTCGATATTATATTCTACTGTTGCCGGTGGCCAAACGCAAAAGGATTACTTACAATACCGTTTCATGATCAATGATTTTGTGTCGCAGCAACAGCAAATGCAATCAGAATATAATACTGCTACGCAAGCTGGCGATTATAACACGATGAATAAGATTAAGGAAGACTTCCAGGGCTTGAACAATAAATTCATCGATGGCTTAAAGAACTTTATTAAAACACATCCAAAATCGGCTGTAAGCGGCTTTATAATTTATAACGATCTTAATAATCCAAACATTCCAATGGAAACCGTTATTGAGGCTTTAAGTTATATCGATAAAAGTATTGAAAACACCAAATTCATAAAGTTAGCTACAAAACGCGTAGATGCTATTAAAGGAACAATGATCGGTCATAAAGCCACTAATTTTTCGCAAGATTCACCCGAAGGAAAAGCTATCAGCTTAAACGATTTTAAAGGTAAGTATGTTCTCGTAGATTTTTGGGCCAGCTGGTGTGGTCCTTGCCGCCAGGAGAATCCAAATGTTGTAGCCGCATATAATCGTTTTAAAGATAAAGGATTTACAGTATTGGGTGTGTCATTCGATTCTAATAAAGATGCATGGTTAGCAGCTATTAAAAAAGATAATTTAACCTGGCCACATGTTAGCGACCTTAAAGGTTGGGGCAACGAAGCGGGTAAGATCTATAGTATTACAAGCATTCCACAAAATTTACTATTAGATAAAGAAGGTAAGATCGTAGCTAAAAACCTACGGGGCCCTGCCCTCGACGAAAAATTAGCTGAGCTAATTAAATAGTCGTTTTTATCAAAAAAAAACTAATTTTGCCTTGCAAATTTAATGTATGTTAATTCATACAGGTAATGGCGTGAAGTATAAAAAATAAAAATATCTACAAGTTATGAAAATGAATAAAATTGTTGCTGTTGCTTTAGCTCTTGGAGCATTTGTGAACTACAGTAAAGCACAAGAACCAGTTGTGATGACAATTAATGGTAAACCAATTTCAAAATCAGAATTTGAAGCTGTATACCGTAAAAACAATGGTAAGGAAGTTAACAATACTACTAAATCGGTGAACGAATACGTTGACCTTTTTTCACTTTTTAAAAGCAAAGTTTTTGAAGCAGAAAGTTTAGGTCTTGATACCTTAACTTCTTTTAAAAATGAATTAGCAGGTTACCGTCGTCAGTTAGCAGCACCTTATCTTACAGATAAAAACACAAACGAAAGTTTGTTGACTGAAGCTTACAACCGTATGAAAACGGAAGTGCGTGCAAGTCATATTTTAGTTAGAATTGAAGAAACTGCTTTGCCAAAAGATACTTTAGAAGGTTGGACAAGGATCCACATTATCCGCAACGCAGTTCTTGGGAAATTACCTACGACTGCAGAAATAGCTAATTACGAGAAACTATTAAAGAATCAATCAGAAGTTGCAAAGAATTTAAAAGGAAAAGACAGCGCGATCTACAAAGCGAAATTAAATTCTGTAAAATATCTGGCAGATTATTACAAGAATGCTAATGATAAATTTATGGACATTGCACCAAAAACAAGTGATGATCCTTCTGTAGTTGATAATAGAGGTGATCTTAACTTCTTTTCTTCATTAGATATGGTTTACCCATTCGAGACTGCCGCATATACAACTAAAGTTGGTGATGTTAGTCCTGTAGTTAGAACCCGTTTTGGTTACCATATTTTAAAGGTCTACGATGTACGCGAGAGCCGTGGTGAGATATTTGTTTCGCACATTATGTCAAAATTTGGCAAAGATGCATCTGAACAAGACAAAGCAAACGCAAAAACAAAAATTGATGAGATCCACGGAAAATTAAAAGGTGGACAAAATTTTGAAGAGCTTGCCCGTCAGTTTAGTGATGACAAACAAACTTCTGATCGTGGTGGCCAATTGCAACCATTTAAAAGTGGTAAGCTTCCAAAGGCTTTTGAAGATGCCGCTTTTGCTTTAAAAGCAAATGGCGATTATTCTGCACCGGTTATGACGCAATACGGCTGGCACATTATTAAACGTAACGAAGCAAAAGGTGTTCCGGCGTTTAACGATGTTAAAGCAGAATTAAAAACCCGCGTTACACGCGATGGCCGTTCACAAATGGGCAGAGTAGCGTTGATAGAACGTGTTAAAAAAGAAAATAATTTTAAAGAGAATTTAGCTAACAGAGATGAGTTTAAAAAAGTGATGGACACAACTTATCTGCAAGCTACATGGACAGCCGCACGCGCTTCTAAATTAGGAAATAAGGAGATATTTAATTTAGGTGGAAAATCATATACACAAAACGATTTCGCTAAATTCTTAGAAACACAAATGACATTCAGAAGTCCTACAGATGTATTTGAAACGATGAAAGGCATTTACAAAACATGGGTGGAAGAGAGTATTGTTAATTTTGAAGATGCACAATTAGAAAAAAAATATGTTGACTTCAGGAATTTGTTACGCGAATACCGCGACGGTATTTTATTATTCGATCTTACCGATCAAAAAGTTTGGAGCAAAGCGGTTAAAGATACAAGCGGCTTAAAAGAATTTTATGAGAAGAACAAGAACAACTATCTATGGGGCGATCGTGCAGATGTAACAACTTACAAGTGTATTAATGAAACCGTTGCTAAAGATGTAAGAAAGCTTTTAAAAGCAGGTAAATCTGAAAAAGAGATCACCGAAACTGTTAATAAGCCTTCTCAATTAAATTTAAGTGTTGAAAATGTAACCTATTTAAAAGGTGAGAATAAAAATGTAGATGATAACTGGAAAGAAGGTATTGTTACAAAAAATATAAACGACGATAAAGAGAAAAAGATCTTTATAATAGTGGTTAACAAAGTATTACCTAAATCTCCTAAAACATTGGCAGAAAGCCGTGGTATGGTAACGGCCGATTACCAAAACTATCTTGAAAAAGAATGGTTAGATTATTTAAAGAAAAAATACGTTGTTCAGATTA
>JAUXSA010000010.1 GCA_030681615.1 Bacteroidota bacterium | reverse complement strand
AAAAAGTTTTCGTTAAACCGCTCGTATTATGGCTTATATGTTCCGGCGCAAACCTGGAGGCATATCGAGAATTTCTCAACCAATTCGGTTGGTTTTCACTTGTCAAGTCTTGAATACAATGCCAAAGATTACATTCGTAATTTTGAAACTTTTAAAAACGGGAGCAAGTAATGACCATGAAAGCTACTGTAAACGATTGCACCCTTATTAATTTGCCTCAAATTGGCGATAGAAGTGGCCGTATTACTGCATTGAATAACAACTCCGAGATTCCTTTCGCCATTAACAGGATCTTTTATTTATACGATATTCCGGGTGGAGAATCGCGTGGAGCCCACGCCCATAAAGAATGTCATCAGTTCTTAGTGGCCGTGAGTGGGTCCTTTGAGATATTATTAGATGATGGAAAAACACAAAGAACCGTATTGTTAAGAAGCCCAAATGTTGGTCTGCACATTGCTCCGGGAATCTGGGCCTCAGAGATCAATTTTTCATCTGGCTCTATATGTCTGGTATTGGCCTCTCATGTGTATCATGAAGAGGATTATATCCGAAATTACAAGGATTATTTAGACTATAATAGCTAAAGATTTATAGTTATATTTAAATAAAGAAACAGGATAATGAGTTCGAACAAAGAATTAAATTTTGATGATTTTAAGAAAATGGCTTCTGATAAAAGCCTTTCTGCATCGGAAAAGATCGGATTTCCCGATTCTTACCGCAAAGGATTTTCTACCAAAATATTGAATGATATCAATTTAAAATTACCCATTTATAACACCACCAATAAAGTAATTGTAGATATTGGTTGTGGTTGCGATGAATTAACTTTTGAATTAATTGAAGTATGTAAAAAAAATAATCATACTTTAATTTTGATCGATTCGGAAGAAATGATCCAGGATCTTCCTTCAAGTGATAAAATTATTAAACTGGCCGGTAAATTTCCATTTAATGATGACCGATTAAATAAATATGTAGGACAAGTAGATTACATTTTATGTTACAGTGTAATTTTTTATGTGTTTGCTAACGATAATCTTTACGATTTCATTCATCAATCGGTTAATCTTTTAAAAGCTAACGGACATTTATTGATAGGCGATATTCCAAATATTGACAAACGCGACAGGTTTTTAGATTCTGAAGAAGGAAAACAATTTTTAAAGAACAGCAACCAGGTAAAAGGTTCAACAGCGCATGAGAACCGTGATCAGAAAATGGACGACAGTATTGTGTTAGCAATTGTAACACGATTACGTCGTTTTGGCTGCGAAGCTTATGTAATGCCTCAGTCTGCCGATCTGCCAATGGCTAATCGCCGCGAAGATATTTTAGTAATAAGAAGATAATTGGTTATGAATAAAACAAAAAAATTAATTTTATTTGGAGACAGTGCCTTTGCAGAAGTTGCTTACGAACTTTTTTCTCACGATTCTGAATACGAAGTTGTAGCCTTTACAGTTAACAAAGAATTCCTTAAAAAAGATAAACTATTTGGTTTGCCTGTAGTTGCTTACGAAGAAGTTGAAAAATTATATCCGCCAAAACAATTTGATATGCACATTGCTTTGGTGTATAACACGTTGAACCGTACCCGCGAGAAATTTTATTCAGATGCAAAACAAAAAGGATATACGCTTGCCAATTATGTTAGCTCTAGAGCTTTTGTCTGGAGAAACGTAACCATGGGTGATAACGTATTTATTTTTGAAGATAATACGGTGCAACCCTTTGTGAAAATGGGTTCTAATATTGTTTTGTGGAGTGGTAACCACATCGGGCATCATTCTGTTTTGGGTGATCATTTATTTATTTCATCGCATGTTGTAATAAGCGGTTTTTGTACGGTTGGCGATTATACGTTTATGGGTGTTAACTCTACTGTAGGTAACAATATTAATATTGGTAAAGATTGCCTGATCGGTTCAGGTTGCCTGATAGTAAAAGATACCGGCGAAGGTAAATTGTTTAAAGGCCCGGCATCTAAAGCAGATGAATTAAGTATTTATGATAAGTTCGGAATAAAATAAAATTTAAAACACAAATCCATGAGCCAGATACAACATTACGGCGTAAATGAGTTTACGAAAGCAGAAGAAGATAAAAGTGCAATCCATGCAGAAGAAATTCTGATCAAAGGATTTACAGTTGTACCAAATGTTTTAACGCCTGAAGAAGTTACGATCGCAAAGATCAAAATGGAGGAGGTTTATAAAAAACAATTGGCAGAATTGGAGTCGGGAGTTATTGAAAAGATAAACGATACCGATATTGCGCGTGCGTTGTTGGTGTACGACGATTTCTTTTTGCATAAAGTAGCTCTAAATAAAAAAGTTACGGATGTACTAAATCGTGTGCTTGGTAAGTATTATATCATTCGTGAACAAAATGGAATTATTAACCGTGCTAATTCTACAAACTACCAGTTAAAATGGCACCGCGATCTTCTTTATCAACACTTCACTTATTCAAGACCTTTTGCTGTAAGCGCCCTATTTTGCCTGCAGGATTTTAATGAATTAAATGGAGGAACTTATATTTTACCTGCCAGTCAAAAAACAGAGGCCTTTCCTTCTGAAGACTATATTTTAAGAAACGAAGTTTGCGCTAACGCACCTATAGGCTCTGCAATCGTATTTGATTCAATGTTATATCATCGCGCAGGACATAATAAATCGCAATACGATAGAATTGGAGTAAACAACATGTATGTACAACCCTACATTAAGCAAGCTATTAGTTTCCCTAGTATGTTAGAGGGTAAATACAGCGACGATCCACATTTAAATCTTTTCCTTGGTTATGATAGCGAAACGGATTCTGATGTAAAATCGTGGCGTATGAAACGCTTCAACCGCAAAAAATAATTCCCAACAGTGGAGATCAAAAGGAAAAAAAGAATTTTTGTACCCGACGGAAGCCTTTGGTGGTCGAAGACACACGCCATGACGCCCACCATTGATGTAATGGAAGATCGTATCCGTGTTTATTTCTCTTCGTTAGATGAAAAAAATATAGGAAGAATTGGGTATGTAGATCTTGATAAAAATGATCCCGAAAAAGTAATTCATGTTTCTAAAGAGCCGGTGCTGGATATTGGTATTGATGGCACTTTTGATGATAATGGATTGATCCCTTCAAGTATAATAAACCATAACAATAAAAAATATTTATATTATCACGGTTTCCAGATCCAAAAAAAAGTAAGGTTCTCATTATTTACTGGCGTTGCTATTAGCAGTGATAACGGACAAACTTTTAAGCGCTATTCTAAAGCTCCTGTGCTTGATCGTTGCGATGAGGATATTTTTATCCGCTCTTTATCTTGTGTGATGAAAGAAAATAATTTATTCAAGATCTGGTATAATGGCGTAAGTGAATGGACGGATGTAAAAGGCAAACAACTTCCCGTGGGTAATATCCGTTACATAGAATCTTCTTCGGAAATTAATTTCTCTGAAAGTAAAATTCACCATTGTTTAGCACCAAAAGCACACGAATTTTCTTTATCTCGTCCTTTTGTCTTTAAGCACAATAACCTTTATAAAATGTTGTTTTCAATAAGGTTAAGGGAAACAGACAGCTATATCCAGGGATATGCCGAATCTAAGGATGGGAAAGAATGGACCAGGAACGATGATTTGTTAAAGGTCTCTGAAAGCCACGAGGAGTGGGACAAAGACATGATCTGTTACACCAGTTTAGTGACCATAAACGATAAAAATTACCTGTTTTACAATGGGAATGGCTTTGGGGCCACGGGATTTGGCTATGCTGAAATTAATTTTTAAATTTGAGAAAACGTATATAAAACAATAAAGATAGATTATGGCACAAATTGAATGGACGAGAGCATCGCAGGACCAGTTAGAAGCACGTAAAGCATTTAGAGAAATGTATGTACACAGCCCAATTCCTATTGAGGATATATTTGTAAATTTTGGCTTATACATGCGCAGCTCATACCTGGCAAACGTATTGTGTATGGATGAGATCTATAAAAAAATACTTCCAATTCCGGGAGTTATTATGGAATTTGGAACATGGTGGGGTAGTAACCTTACCATATTCAATAACCTTCGTGGTGTATACGAACCGTATAACTACAGCCGTAAGGTAATTGGTTTTGATACTTTTACAGGATATCCTGATATTTTAAAAGAAGAAGATAAAGGTTCTCCATGGTTAAAACAAGGTAACTACGCTGTACCTAAAGATTACAAAACTTATTTAGAGCAAGTACTTGGTTACCACGAAAAAGAAAACCCACTTCCTCACAAAAAGAAATTTGACCTTGTACAAGGAGATGTTACAAAAACATTGCCTCAGTATTTTATTGATCATCCTGAAACTATCGTTTCAATGGCATTTTTAGATCTTGGTATTTACGAAGCAACTAAAAAAACATTAGAAGCATTAAAACCTCGTTTGGTTAAAGGATCGGTTTTAGTGTTTGACGAGATCAACTGTCCTGAAATGCCGGGCGAAACTACTGCTTTAATGGAAGTTTTCGGTTTAAGTAAATACAAGATCGAACGTTCGCAATATACACCAGACAGAAATTTCCTTATCATCGAGTAAGAATTAATCTTACTATGAAACAGCCAGTTTGTAATTTGCAAGCACAATAAATTAAACTGGCTGTTCCATGTGACAAATAAAAAAAATTAAAACAACACATGAAATGGATAAAAAAGGGCCAACTTTTTAACCCCGACGGAAGTCTTTGGTGGAGCAAAAAGTACGCACTTTATCCAAGTCCCTATTATATTCCTGAAAAAAATATCATCCGCGTGTTCTACGGAACGGTGGATGATAATTTTTATGGACGTACCGCTTATCTTGATCTTGATGCGGACGATCCGATGAAAATAAAACACGACCCAAAAGAATTTGTAATCGATCTTGGTATCAAAGGTACGTTTGACGACTGCGGCGCAACACCTGCCTGCGCTATTAAAGTTAACGGCAGAGATTTTTTGTATTACAGCGGTTTTTGTCGTTCACATCAATCACCTTACCATATTTTTTCGGGCCTGTCTATTTTAAACGATAAAGGTGTTTACCAAAAATATTCTAAAGTGCCGGTGTTAGACAGAACAGATCTTGAATATTTTGACAGGGCCGGCCAAAGTGTTATTGATGATAATGGCATTTACAAAAGCTGGTATGTTTCAGGTGTTACCTGGGAAACACTGAACACAAAATTATTTACCAATAAACAAATGCCTGTGCATACTATACGTTATGCGACTTCAATTGATGGTATTAACTGGCAGGCATTTGAAAAACCAAGTATTGAGTTTGATGGAGACGAAGAATTTGGATTTGGAAGGCCATGGGTTTATAAAGATGAAAAATTATACCGCATGTGGTATTCTATTCGTAAAAAGAATTTACCTTACAGTATGGGTTATGCCGAATCTATAGATGGGGTAAACTGGACAAGAAAAGATAAGGAAGTTGGTATTTATGTTTCGGAAAGTGGTTGGGATAGCGAAATGGTTTGTTATGGCGCGGTTTTAAAAGTAAAAAACAAGACCTTTATGTTTTACAATGGCAATAATCAGGGCGCAACCGGCTTTGGTTTAGCCGAACTAGATAATTAATTGTGATAGAAATAATACCATATACCGCAGAACAAAAAGACAAATGGAACGACTTTGTAAAGAACGCTGACAATAGTAATTTTTTGTTTGACCGTAATTTTATGGAGTACCATAGCGATCGTTTTACAGATGGTTCAGTATTGTTATTAGATGAGAATGTTGTTTGTGGTGTTTTTCCGGCAAACAAAAAAGGAAATAATATATACTCACATCAGGGTTTAACTTATGGTGGACTGATACTGAACGAAAGAAAGAATGTAAGAAAGATGATCAATTATTTTTACGCTCTTGGCTCATACTTTCACTCGCAGGGCATTGAAGAGATTTATTATAAACCCATACCAAATTATATTTCGAAAACAGTTAATGATCTTGAGCATTTTATCTTTGCAGAATTAAAAGCTGAGGTTGTTAAAGTAGACACATCCTTTGTTGTTGATCTGAAACAGGAATTAAAATTCCAGGAAAGAAGAAGAAGAAGCGTTAAAAAAGGAGAAAAAGTTAATACGTGTGTTGAGATCGATAATAATTTTGAGAAATTCTGGAACTCTGTATTGATCCCTAACTTAAGAGATAAATTTGGTACAAAACCGGTTCACTCTTTGGAAGAAATAAATTTATTGCATTCACGCTTTCCAACGCAGCTATTACAGGCAAATGCGTATGTAAATGATGAAATTGCCGCTGGCGTAACGCTAATGGATTTTGAAGGGACCATTCACTGCCAGTATATTTCATCAACCGATCACGGTCGCGATTGCGGGGCAATTGACTTTTTATTTAATAATTTAATAAATTTATACCAGCCTTCTAAAAAATATTTTAGTCTTGGTACTGCAAATAACGAAGGAAATGATATTAACTTTGGATTGACAGAATGGAAAGAGGGTTGGGGAGGAAAGATACACGGACACTTTTATTATAAATTCAAAACAGAAAATAGTAGTAACTTAGTAAGATTCATTCAATAAGATAAATGCCGAAAATAAGTATCATAACACCTTGTTATTTTAACGGAGATAATATCCCTGTTACATTTCCTGTATTGTTAGAGAATGAAAAGAACTTTCCGGAAGGCACGCAAATTGAATATGTGTTTGTTGACGACGGTTCAAAGGATAATACCTTCGAACAATTAAAGAAAGTTCAGGCCGCACATCCCGATAAAGTAAAAGTAATTAAACTGTCGCGCAATTTTGGAGCTAACAATGCAAGCTTTGCAGGCATTTGTAATGCCACCGGCGATTGCTGTGTTATTCTATCTGCCGATCTTCAGGATCCGCCGGAATTGATCCCGCAATTATATTCACACTGGCAAAAAGGCTATAAATTAGTTTTAGCACAAAAAACAAACCGCGAAGATTCTTTTATTACAAAACTATTCTCTAATACTTACCACAATTTGGTAAGAAAAATAATTCTTAAGAACTCTCCGAAAGGTGGTTTCGATCTTTGGTTGTTTGATAAAACATTGCGTGACGAGATCATAAAAATGAATGAAAAGAATTTTCACCTGCCAACATTATTTATGTGGCTAGGCCCTGAGTATGTTAGCATTCCTTACACCCGCAGAAAAAGGGAAATTGGTAAGTCTGGCTGGACCTTTTCTAAAAAATTAAAAACATTTATTGATAGTTTTGTGGCCTTTACTTATTTGCCTTTGCGTATGATAAGTGTAATGGGTATAACATTGGGTCTTTTATCTATCATTTATGCTATCAGTATTTTAATAAATAAATTCTATTCCGGTGTACAGGTAGAAGGCTGGTCATCTTTAATGATCGTATTATTATTCACTTCATCCTTTATCATGATCTCTTTAGGAATAATTGGTGAGTACCTGTATCGTACGCTGGATGCGGCTCGCAACAGACCCAACTTCATTATCGACCAAAAGCTCGATGAGACATCTGGTAGCAAAAAATAATTTTTTTGTAAATTGAGTGACCCGGAAAAGGTTCCGGAGGAACCAAACATTTTGTAAAAAGAAGAGACGAGTAATTTATTGCCCCGGTAGAGGGCAAAACTTTTTGATCTCGTTCGGCTCCTCTGGAGCCGATGTTATTTTGTAATTATCGTTCTAAAACATTTTACCCCTCCGGGGCAAATGTTTTTCAAGATTTAAAACGGCGGCTCAAAATCCTCAATATCGTTACGTTTTACGATATCGGTACTTGATTCATCTGTTTTATCCCAATTCTTAGAAGCAACCGTTTTAGTTCCTGAAGTTAAAAAATCGGTGTTTTGTTGCAATGGTCCGGGATTATTTTGCCCGTAAATAATATCTTGCCCTTCTGTATAATCAAGATCAGCAAATTTGGCGTATTGCCCAATAAAACGCAGTTTAACGGTCTCTAAAGCACCATGCCTGTTCTTTGCTATAATAACTTCTGCGCGTCCACGTGTTGGCTCGTTATTCTCATCTACTTCCAAACCATAATACTCAGGTCTGTATATAAACATTACCATATCGGCATCCTGCTCAATAGCACCAGATTCACGTAAATCACTTAACTGAGGGCGTTTACTGCCACCCGGTCTGTTCTCAACCTGGCGACTTAATTGTGATAGCGCTATAATAGGGATCTCTAATTCTTTTGCTAAACTTTTTAAACCACGAGAGATCTGACTGATCTCTTGTTCACGATTTCCTTTTCCATCAGGGCCACCACTCATTAACTGTAAGTAGTCAATAATAATTAATTCTACTTTTTGGTTCTCTTTTAAACGGCGTGCTTTTGCACGTAATTCAAAAATAGAAAGAGCAGGGGTATCATCAATAAATAATGGTGCTACTGCTAATTTTTTTATACGTTCATTTAACTGAACAAATTCGTGGTTATCTAAATTTCCTTTTAAAATTTTGTCTTGTGAAATTTCTGTTTCGCTCGAGATCAAACGTTTTACCAATTGCAAACTACTCATCTCTAAAGAAAAAATAGCAACAGGTTTATTAAAATCAACAGCCGCATTTTTTGCCATAGAAACTACGAATGCCGTTTTACCCATACCAGGCCTTGCTGCTAAAATTAAAAGATCAGATTTTTGCCATCCGCCTGTAATTCTATCCATAGCTGTAAAGCCACTTGGTACGCCGGATAGACCATCTGTTTGGTTGGCTGCAGTTTCAATTTCTGTAATAGCTTTTGCGATTAAGGTGCTCATTTTATCGTGCTGTTTACGCACGTTAGAATCTAAGATCTCGAAAATATTTTTTGTTGTTTCGTCAAGTAATTCAAAAACATCAGTACTGTCTTCGTAAGCCACTTTAATTGTTTCTGTGCTCAGGCGAATTAATTCGCGCTGTAAATATTTTTGCGCAACAATACGCGAGTGAAATTCAATATTGGCAGAAGAAGCAATACGATTAGTTAAAGCAGAAACATAATAAGCCCCACCAACAACTTCCAGTTCCCCAGTACGTTTTAATTCTTGTGTTACAGTTAATATATCAACCGGCTCGGAGCGGTTAAATAAAGCAACCATGGCAGCAAATACGCGGCCATTTTGTTCTTTGTAAAAAGCTTCCGGACTCAAAATATCAATTACTGTACTTAAGGCTTCTCTTTCTAAAAGCATAGCGCCAAGCACAGCTTCTTCTAATTCTACTGCCTGAGGAGGAAGTTTTCCTATCTCGCTCGCACCCGTAGAAGGGTTTGAAAATATACGTTTACGGGTTTTATTTTGATTATCTTGATTCATATTAAAGTAACTATTTATCTCCCTATATTCTTTAACAGCTAACTACAGGGGGGAGGCAAATGTGCGAAAAATTGCTTCATCTTAAATTTACAAAACCTCCGGTTATATTCATAACTTGTGCATAAATATTGTTTCCATGTGTAAGCTCAATAAAATCAATACTCTCAGGCCATCATCTTTGTTCATAATTCCAAAAAGCACTTCTTAACAAGACCTCTGTTAGGGAATTGTTAATTGTTTATTACGGTTCATTTCCAAGGGATTAAAGTTTTTATGAAAAATTTTGTTTGAATTTTGATTAATTTTAGTATCTAATTTATGAAGGTTTTATTCGCCGATTCAAATCATGATATTCTTCACGAAACGCTTATTAATTCAGGCTTTGAGTGTGATCTGTTCTGGAATAAAAGTTCCGAAGAATTAATTTCTATTTTACCAAATTATGATGCGCTTGTAATAAGAAGCAAGTTTAAGATCACAAAAGAAATTATGGATAACTGTCCTAATTTAAAATGTATAGGCAGGGTAGGGGCGGGTATGGAAAATATTGATGTTGCTTATGCCGCACTAAAAAAAATTATTTGTGTAAGTGCGCCTGAAGGCAACCGTGATGCACTTGGCGAACATGCCATAGCAATGTTGTTAATGCTGTTTACAAATTTAAAAAAAGCAGACGCAGAGGTAAGAAAAGGAATTTGGTTGCGCGCAGAGAATAGAGGTTTCGAAATAAAAGATAAAACCATTGGTATTATTGGTTATGGTAAAATGGGTAGCGCTTTTGCTAAAAAACTAACAGGCTTTGATTGTACTGTTTTAGTTTACGATAAATACCTTTCTGGTTTTGGTAACGGTCAAATAACAGAAACGACAATGGATAAACTCTTTGATGAATGTGATATTGTTAGCCTGCACGTACCGTTAACAAAGGAAACTGAGTTTATGGTAGATAATACTTTTATAAATAAGTTCAAAAAAGATATATATATCATTAATACTTCGCGCGGTAAAAATCTTAGAACGGCAGACCTTGTTACTGCGTTAAAAAACGGGAAAGTGAAAGGTGCTTGTTTGGATGTTTTGGAATACGAGAGCGTTTCGTTTGAGCAAATTGAGAATAAAGAAATTCCGGATCCTTTAAATTATTTAATTAATTCAGATAAGGTTATTTTGAGTCCGCATATTGGTGGCTGGACTCACGAAAGCAATTTTAAAATGAGCAAGATAATTGCTGAAAAGATGATAGCAGCTCTTAAAAATTAAGTTCAGCAAAAAAAGCAATTTATTGAGATCTCTAGTAATTTACGGTAAACTGTGGGGTAGTAACTGTGTTAGATTTATGTCCTTCTTCGTCTATAGCAAAAATAACATACTTAAAGACTTTAATAGAATCTGCAGGTCTGAACTCATTCATTGGAATGTAAATTTCTCCTTTAATTGATTTTCCTTTAAAGCCGTCGCCGGGTTGTGTAATTATTTTGGCAATATTAAAAGTATCAGAAATGTTGGTATCGAAAAAACCGGTGAATTGGTGCGTGCCATTATTGTAATAATAGAATTTCATGATCAGGTTTGGTAAAGGCGTTGATTTTTCCCTGAAAATATCACCATCACCATCTTCGTAACCCAATACCATAGAACCGTTATCGATACCGTTTGATTTGGATGAAGTAAAATCAATAAATTCAATAGTTGGCTCTGGCGATTTACTTGGTCTTTTTACGCAGGCAAAACCAAAAAGGCAGATCAAAAATATAATTATTATAAAACGCATCTTTCTAAAATCTATCCATAAATTTACAAAATTATTACCTTTTAGCCAAACAGCTTGTTTAATAACGAGAAGAACATATTTGATATTGCCTCTGAAAGTGACTTTTTAGCCCTTTCTTTAAGTATTTTTAACTTCCAGCTAAAGCAAAATCCGGTGTATAGCCAATGGGTAAAACTCTTAAGAGTAGATCCTGCCCATGTTAAAACACTGGAAGAAATACCTTTTTTGCCCATAGAATTCTTTAAAACGCACCAGGTTGTGACTTCTCCAATAAATCAAAATACCATTCAGTTTACAAGCAGCTCTACTACATCACAAATTCCGGCCACACATTTTGTAAATGATATTTCGATCTATGAAAAAAGTTTTTTGAAAGGATTTGAATTGTTTTATGGTAAACCTTCAGAATTTTGCATCCTGGCGTTATTGC
This sequence comes from Bacteroidota bacterium, assembly GCA_030681615.1. GTDB lineage: Bacteria > Bacteroidota > Bacteroidia > B-17B0 > Aurantibacillaceae > Aurantibacillus. Next base: position 3,171 of record JAUXSA010000010.1, on the reverse strand, counting down.
CAAATTATTTACAACGCAAAGGTTCCTCATTGGTTTACATGTGCGATAAATTAATTAAAGATTCAAAACATCCGTTGAGCGGATTTTTTTTAGATGACGTAGACGATCTTATTTTAAAAATTGAGCAGTTAAAACAAAGCAAACAAAAAGTAATTTTAATTGGTGTTTCTTATGCCTTAATGGATTTATGTGACAAAGGAATTCATTTGAACAATAATTTTATTGTGATGGAAACTGGAGGTATGAAAGGCACGCGAAAAGAATTACTAAAATCAGAATTGCACACTTATTTAAGATCAGGTTTTAAAATAAATAACATTCACAGTGAGTATGGCATGACAGAATTGTTAAGCCAGGCTTACAGTTTGGGTAACGAAGAATTTTCCTCTCCACCCTGGATGAAATTTTTAATAAGAGAAATTGAAGATCCTTTAAAAATAAGAACAGATCATAAGACCGGAGGCATCAATGTAATTGACCTGGCGAACGTCAATTCCTGTTCATTCATTGCCACAAAAGACCTCGGTAAGATAAATGAAAATAATAAATTGGAATTAATGGGCCGTTACGATAACAGCGATGTTAGAGGCTGTAATTTGATGGTGGGAGATCTTTAACTATCCCTGTCTTCCCGCCAACAAGAACATCACGGCCATTCTTACCGCTACACCATTCTCTACCTGATCTAAGATAATGGACTGTTTACTATCGGCTACATCGCTGGTTATTTCTACCCCGCGATTGATAGGGCCCGGGTGCATGATGATTATTTTTTTGGAAACACTGTCGAGCATTTCTTTATCCAAACCATACATCATTGAGTACTCTCTAAGTGACGGAAAATATTTTATATCCTGGCGCTCTAACTGAATGCGCAACATGTTTGCTACATCGCACCATTCCAATGCTTTTTTAAGATCTAATTCTACTTCAATTCCTAATGAGGTGATGTGTTTTGGTATGAGGGTTAATGGTCCGCACACTTTTACAATGGCCCCTAATTTTTGAAGACAAAATATATTTGAAAGTGCTACACGTGAATGTAAAATGTCTCCAACTATAACCACTTTTTTGCCTTTAAGATCGCCTAATCTTTCTTTGATAGAGAAGGCATCCAGCAAAGCTTGTGTAGGGTGTTCGTGCGCACCATCGCCAGCATTTATTATTTTTGCGTTTACTTTTTTAGATAAGAATACTGCAGCGCCTGCACTGGCATGACGCATAACGATCATGTCCACTTTCATGGCCAAAATATTATTTACGGTATCAATTAAGGTCTCGCCTTTTTTAACCGAAGAGTTAGAGGCTGAAAAATTAATGGTATCGGCGCTTAAACGTTTTTGAGCAAGCTCAAATGATAAACGTGTGCGTGTTGAGTTCTCGAAGAATAAATTAGCAATGGTTATATCGCGAAGCGAAGGAACTTTTTTAATGGGACGATTAATAACTTCTTTAAAATTTTGAGCGGTGGTTAAAATAAGATCAATGTCGTTTTTGGTGAGGTTTTTTATGCCGAGGAGATGGTTGACGCTTAAGTGGCTCATTTATTTTTTGAAAATATCTTTTCAAAAGCTAAAGTTAGCTTTTATTTTTTAATTGAGAAATTATTTTTTTGCAGCCTCTAAATAGCGTTCTTTTATAATATTTAGATGATGGGCGGTATGCCCACAGATAGTGAATCCTATGGAGTTTACCGTTGCCGGGCCAGAAGGAGTTTGTCCCGCTAAATTTACGATCTCAGCAGAAAATGATCTGTATAAACAAATAACCCCTGTTCTTACGGCTTCAAACTCTTCAATAATGTCTTTTAACGTACGCGAAGCCGCATGACTATTGGCTCCGTAAAGATTCTCATCATAAGAATGTGGTACTTGTTTATCGCCGCGGGCAAAACTTAATGCCCTTGTGCTAAAAATACGTTCTGTATCTATACAATGGATTAAAACTTCTTTAACGGTCCATTTTTTGTCAGTGTATGCATAATTCTCAAGATCGTTTGGGATACTTTTAATAAAATCGAGTTGTTCTTTTTTAGTTTCGGTTAAAGCACTTACAACATCTTGTTGCTTTATAAGTCCGATGTAATAAAGATAATACTCGGGACAATCTTCTTTTTTTGGCCTCATGTTATTTATTAAAAAGAGTAATGCGGTCTTTACCATCAGTTTCCTGCCACTCTACTTTTACGTTTTGCGATTCAATGGAGTCGATAGTGATGCCAATATATTTTGCCTGAATGGGCACATGGCGCGCAAGTCTACGATCTACCAAAACTAAAAGCTCTACATCTTTTGGTCTTCCAAAATCGAGCATGGCATCTAAGCCCGCGCGAATAGTTCTGCCGGTAAATAAAACATCATCAACCAAAATAACATTCTTGTCTTCGATGGTAAAATTGATCGTAGTTGGATTTGGAATGAGTTCTTTTTTTCTAAAATCATCGCGGTGAAAAGTAATATCCAGTTCGCCGCAATTGATCTTTTTATTTTTTAAAATACTTTGTAATTCTTTTTGAATACGTTTGGCAAGAAAAATGCCGCGTGGTTGTAAACCAATAATAACCGTTTCGTTAAAATCGTTATGCACCTCAATTAATTCGTGGCATAAACGTTTTATTTTAACATCAAACTGATCTTTTTCTAATAATATCTTTGGTTGCACAATTATTATTTTAATTAAGTAAAATTAGGACTAACAAAGTTCAAAAACAAATCCGGCGTTATTATTTTGGTTCGGTGGCTTTACCTTCAAGTGTAAAATATTTTGTTAAGCCTGCCTGTGTAGTTTTGTATATGATATTATCCTGTAAGGTAATTTCGTCAAACTCAGCATTTAATATTGTTTTGCCTGCCGGATCTACAACACCCCATTTACCCACTAGTTTAATTTTTATTGAAGAAACAGAACTGAGTACGTCAATTTCCTCATATACAGGTTCTATAATTATTCCTTTTTTGTATTGATATACACCCCACTTGCCATCTTTTTTAATTTCAAAGCCAACTTGTTTGTGATCTATTGAATACCTGGGGTTGAATAAAAATTTATCTGTAACAGAAGTCTTTAAAAGTGAATTTTCATAATCTGGATTATCAAAAAAGTGAGCAAAGCGTAGGTCTTCATATTCAGGAAGCAATAACCATTTCAATGTTCCCTGATCTAAAATTCCAT
>JAUXSA010000002.1 GCA_030681615.1 Bacteroidota bacterium | reverse complement strand
GGTTTTGATTGCTCCGGTTTTGTATATTATACCTTTGATCATTTTAAAGTAAAAGTTCCGCGCTCTTCTATTGATTATGCAAATTATGGTAGAACAATTGATCCTGATTCCTGCAAGGTGGGTGATGTTATCGTATTTACAGGAACAAATCCAAAGAACCGAAAACCCGGACATGTTGGTATAATTCTATCTAATCCGGGAGAAGACATTACATTCATTCACAGCTCTTCCAGCAAAAAATGTTCAGGTGTAAAGATCTCCGGTTTTAAGAACGAACCTTATTACAAATTACGCTTTATTAAAATTGTGAGAGTAGCAGAAATTATTTAATTTTAATCATAAACATCATTGTATGGCAAACACAGATTGGTCAAAAGCACTAAAACCTTTATTGGATAAATACAAAGGCAAAGCGCATCCCTTAGAATATAAAAATTTATATCAGTTAGTAGTAATGGTAATTTTATCTGCGCAGGATTCGGATAAAAATATCAATAACCTTGCTCCTGCCCTGTTCAAAGCATTTCCAAATATGAAAGCATTGGCAACTGCTTCTGAAAAAGAACTGTTTGAGTTTATTAGTAAGGTGCGAAACTTTGGAAATAAGACCAAGTGGCTAATGACCTTAGCAAAAACTCTTAAAGAAGATAAAAATATTCCGTTAACAATGGAAGCGCTTATTGAGCTTCCGGGTATTGGACGAAAATCTGCCAACGTTATTATGCGCGGTGCAGGAATAAAAGCAGAAGGTGTTATTGTTGACTTGCATGTTGTGCGTGTTGCACCCCGTATTGGTATTGCAACCGGAACAGATCCTAAAAAAATTGAGAAACAAATTATGGATGTTATCCCCGAAAAAGATTGGGGCGAAATTGGAATGGCTATTTCTTTTTTAGGAAGAGAGATCTGCAGACCAACTCATCCGTATCACCAGGATTGCCCGGTAAGTAAGCATTGTGCTTATTTTAAAGAAAATCATTAATTATCACACGAGATAGAACACGGATCTTACGGATTAAGCGGATAATCACACATCGAACTGTGAAAATCTATTCAATCCGCGTCATCTGTGTTCCATCAAACAATTAATAAAAAACACAAAAGGCCGGCATACACTACCGGCCTTTTTTTCGAATAAGTGTGTTTCAATTATTCAATTGTGATCTGTTTTTTTGGCTTTAGCCTCGAGTCTTCACGTTTTCCAACTGTTAAGGATAACAAACCATCCTTGTAATTTGCATTTATTTTTTCTGCATCCGCAGTTTCAGGTAATGTAAAGGTGCGTTTGAAAGAACCGTAGTGAAATTCCCTGCGGGTTATATTTTCATTCTCTTCACTTTGTTCTTCTTTACGTTCGCCACTTACAGTTAAAATGTCGTTCTCTACTTCTATCTTAAAATCTTTTTTATCCATGCCCGGTACAGCAAGATCTATTTTAAAATCTTCTGCTCTTTCTTTAATATTTACTGACGGCATCCATTGCACCACTTCATCTTTCCATAAACGATCTAACGTATCGTTAAAAAATGCCGGGAAGTTGTTTACCCCGTTTCCGTTCTTAAATTTTATTAGTGTCATAGCTTTTATATTTTTAGGTTAAACTTTTTTGTTTTACATTATTAGTTTAGGCGCCTACACATTACTAACAAATTGTATTCCACTAAATAAAACGTGACAAAACATGTAGATTTTCACATTTTTTTAGAATTGTCCAATGTAAAAATTTCAGTATTGCCTTAAAATAAAAGTCAGAATGGCATTTTTCAAATGAAAAATAAAATCTAAAACAATCTTTTTATTAGCTTTGAAACGCATTTCGAACAGGATATGATAGGCCGCACAATTTCTTTATATAAAACCTCTTTTACAGGCTTGTCAAAAGAAACCTGGCTACTGTCCGTTATCATGTTAATTAACCGTAGCGGCACAATGGTGGTTCCCTTCATGACACTTTATTTGACAAGCAAAGAAATGAACCACAGCCTCGGCGATGCCGGAACCGTGATGGGTTTGTTTGGTCTTGGTGCAATTATTGGCGCTTATTTTGGCGGGAAATTTTCAGATAAGATCGGCTTTCATAAAGTACAGCTGATCACTCTTTTTTTTGGAGGTGTTTTGTTTATCGTACTTGGCCAGATCCATTCCTTCCCTCTTATTTGTGTATTCACTTTTTTATTAAGTTTTGTGAATGAGGGTTTTCGTCCGGCTAACTCTTCTGCAATTGCATTTTATAGTAACCCAGAGAACAGAACACGTTCTTATTCACTAAACCGCTTAGCAATTAATTTAGGCTGGGCTGTTGGTGTTTCTATTGGCGGATTAGTTGCCGCATACAATTATGAATTATTATTCTGGATAGATGGCATTACCAATATTGGTGGTGCAATATTTTTGTTTTGCTTTTTAAAACCAACGCCAGTTGCAGCTAAAACAGAAATTAAAAAAGAAGAAGTGCCGGTTGCACAGTCTGCCTACAAAGACAAAACTTATTTATGGTTCATTGTTTTGGTGACCTTATTTGCCTTTTGTTTTTTTCAACTGTTTACCACTGTACCAAAATACTTCAGAGATAATTTGCATTTAAGCGAAAGATTCATTGGATTTATAATGGCCTTTAACGGACTTATTATAGTTGCCATTGAAATGGTGTTGATCTATATTTTAGAACAGAAAAACAGGAACATGTTCTATATACGTTTTGGTTTAATAATGTGTTCGCTCGCATTCTTCTCTTTGTTATTACCCGGCAATGCAAAACTAATAACACTTATTATGATCTTATTTATTACTCTTGGCGAGATCACTTCTATGCCATTTATGAACTCGTTCTGGATAAAACGCTCTAATGAAAAGAACCGCGGTCAATATGCGGCACTCTATACAATTGCATGGGGCACAGGACAAACGCTTGGCCCTTTCTTCTGCTCAAAATTGGTTGAAGCCACTAATTTTTCGGTAATGTTTATCACTTTAGGAACGGTATTACTTTTAACAGCTTTTGGCTTTTACAAGTTACAACGCAATTAAATTAGCCACGAATTACACCAATTTCACGAAATTAATCTTTAAACTATAATTTAAACGTAGAATTAGTGGAATAATATTTTGCAAGCAGGCTTGCAAAATTCACTAAGTACTAAATTAGTGTCATTCGTGGAATTCGTGGCTAATTCCTCATTGCGCATTAAATCTGTATAAATAAAAGGCCACTACCTATGAAAGTAGCGGCCTTAAATTAAGAATGGTTATTTGCATAAACATTCTATTTCGTTCACCGTATCCCACCTGTGCTTTTCCGCTGGTGTCGGCTAATGGTAGTATATCCTGTACCTTTAAACTTTTCCGGATCGTCATCCTTTTCCTTTGTATTTTTCAACTTCAGGTGTTAAAAGCTAATTACATATTTTACATAGCAAACAATGTGCCACAAAATTAACCTTGTTGTAAAACAATAAGTTATAGCCTTAACGAAACAAGATCGCGCGAAATTATTTGCCCGATAAGGGAATAAACCGTTTTTTTTATGGAAAAAAAGAAAGCCCTGCATCTTAATTTAAAAGAAAGTCAATGAAAAATATTACACTCTTAATTTTAAGTTTTTTTATAAAAATGTCGGTTGCCCAGGTTTTTTTAAACGGCAATTTTGAAAATAATTCGGCTGGTAATAGTGATAATATAAATCTTTCAAATGCCGATTGTAATTCAAAATTAAGAGACGTGAATTCATTTGGAACTTATGGCGATGTGGATATTATTAAGTCATCTTCCTATGGCGGCAGCGGTGCGCAAGACGGTACCTGGTATTTAGGTTTAACCGGAGGCGGCACTGATATTATTGCTTTAACTCTTAGCGCGCCTTTGGTTCAGGGGAAAGTTTATACTATTTCTTTTTACGACAGGAAGACGAGCGGATATGTAGTGTCTCCAATTCAAATAGGTTTATCAACCACAAATAATAGCGCAGGAACTAATGTTTATACCTGCCCAGAACTTGCCCAATTAAATGTATGGACACAACACTCCTTTACTTTTACAGCGCCAAATAATGGTCAGTACATTACTGTACAAATGCAAAGCGGCGATATACAACATTGGATCAACGTAGATAATTTTGTTTTTAATAAGACAACATGTGGTGGACCATTAACTATTCTTGCTTCTGCCAATTCAGTTGAGTTGGGAAACTCAGCAACCTTTACCGTACAAGGTGGTTCTAATTATATATGGGCAGCAGACGGAACCTTAAGCGCATTGAGTGGAAGTATTGTTACTGCAATACCACGTGCAAATAGTATTTATACTGTTAGTAGCGAAAAAAAAGGTTGTCCGGTTTTAACAGCCACAGTTACCTTAACTATAATTAAACCCGTTGTAGAAAAAAATACAGATACCGTTATTGTAGAAGAAATAATTAGAGAAAAAGAAGTTGTAAAAACAGATATTAAAAAACATCATAAAAAATTAATTGGCAACCACCGAGTGAATGGCAGAAAATTTATTGTGCAGGAATCAGTTACAGTTGCAAGCAGCTCTATTAAAATAATGGTTTGGGACAAGAACAGAGCCGATGGTGACCAGGTATCTTTATATTTGAATGGAGAGTTGGTTGTAGAAAATTTTATAGTTACAAAAACAAAAAAAGAAATTATTCTAAACTTAGATCCCGGAAAAAATATAATTGTGATGCACGCTTTGAATTTGGGTTTAATTCCGCCAAACACGGCAGCATTAAGCATTAACGACGGATCAAAACGTGCAAAATTATTGACATTGGTTTCTACTCTTAAAAGAAGTGGTGCGCTGGAAGTGTTTTATGATCCGCTTGTGAAAAATTAAATTTAATTCACATTCAATAATTCTATATCAAATATTAAAACTGAATTAGCAGGAATACTACCGGTTGCATTAGCACCATAGCCTAAGGCCGAAGGAATTAAAAGAACACCCTTACCGCCTTTTTTAAAATAAGGAATACCTTCCTGCCAGCCTTTTATAACCGAATTTAAATTAAAAGTAATGCCTACAGGTGCGCTTTGATCAAAAACAGTACCATCTTTTAAACTGCCTTTATAATTTACGGTAACATTTGAGTTAGCATTTGGCTGTGCGCCTGTGCCTTGTGTTGTAATTACATAATACAAGCCGCTACCGGTTGCCGTTGCGTTTAATTTATTATCTGAAATATAATTGGTAATGATCTTTTCATCAAGTTCGGCCTGCGTAGCAGTTTTACGCTTTTTACAAGAAACTAAACTTAAAACAACAAATAAAAAAACGAGAATTCTTTTCATAATCATCATATTAAAAACAAAGATAGTTCATTTTATTTAAACTATTTAAACACGTATGCCAATTACACATACGTCATCAACCTGCTCCAGTCCACCTTTTATACCGCCGGGCCAGGCTTTCCAGTTCTCAAAGGCATCTACTATTCTTTGCTTTTGAATTGCCATAGGTTCGTTTACATTTGCCATTATGGTCTCAAGGAGTTGTTTGTATTTGAATTTTTTACCTCTTGGTCCGCCAAACTGGTCAGCATACCCATCGGTGAACATATAAATACAATCACCTTTTTGTAATTGCATACTATCGTTTGTAAATATTTTTCCTTCTCCTAAATAACCACCGATACTGGCCTTTGTTGCTTTAAGTTCGGTAACTACATTATTTCTAATGTGTATCAGAGGCCTGTGAGCGCCTGCAAAATTTAAGATCTTACTTTCTAAATGAATAGAACAGAGCGCCACATCCATTCCATCCTGAATACTTTTGTTCTCGTCATTTTTTGCGAACGAAGAAAAAATAGTTTTATCCAACTCTGTTAACACAATCGCTGGATCTGTAAGATATTTTTCGTTTACAATATGATTTAAATGATCTACACCAATTACACTCATAAATGCACCTGGCACTCCGTGTCCTGTGCAATCGACTGCTGCCAACATCAACGTATCTTTTACTTTAGAGAACCAGTAAAGATCGCCACTTACAATGTCTTTTGGCAAATAAAAAATAAAATGTTCCGAAAAATAATTATTTAATTGTCCATCAGGCGGCAAAATAGCTTCCTGTATGCGTTTAGCGTAGCGAATACTATCCATTATTTCTTTTCGCTGCAGCGCGATCTCATCACGGTTAACCTGTATCTCGTTATAAGCAGATTGTAACTGCAAATTTGAACGTTGCTTTAAACGGTAACGGTTAAAAATTAAAAATGCAAAAAGAAAAAGAACTATCAATCCACCAATTAACATATTCTTTTGCATGCTGCTAACTTTTAATTGATTTTGTTGCATTTCTTGTCGCTGATTCAACGTGGCGATCTCTGTGGCTTGTTTTTCCGTTTTATAAAGCGCTTCCATCTCGGCAATTTTTCCAGCGCTTTCTGTTTTAAAAATAGAATCTTTTAGATTAGAATAATCTACATAATATTTGTTGGCTAGTTTATGATTTCCGGTTTGGCTGTTAAGGGTGGCTAAATTTTTTAATGCACTTAGCTCTGAACTTTTGTAACCGATTTTTTTTGAAAGCAACAACGCTTCTTCAAAGTTGACAATAGCAAGTTGTATTTTACTGGTTGCAGCGTATATTTCAGCTAACTGGTTTAAACCATCACAAACGCCTTCTTGTTCTTCAAGATCCTTTTTAATTTTAAGTCCGGCTTCAACAGATTCGATCGCTTTTGCGATTTGTCCTTTATGAAAATAAATTTCGCCACAAGATATCAAACAAAAAGCATAATGATCCTGGTTATCCATTTCTAAAAAAACTGCCTTTGCCTGGTTAAATTTTTCCAAAGCTTTATCATACTGTTTACTTTTTATGAGAATTGTACCTATACCGTGTCTTACATTAGCCAGATAGTCTTTATTACCAATTGATTCAAGAATTTTTTCTGCTTCATAAAAATTTGTTAGGGCTTTATTTTCGTTATGCATGGATTGATAAATAAGGCCCATATTTACAAGACAGCCGGCATAATCTTTTTGTTGGCCCATTTTTTCAAACATTTTTTTTGCCGAAATATAAGCAGCAATGCCGTTCGTATAATCACTCATATTATGATACGCACTTCCCAACGCATTGTACTGCCTGGCTATTCCGGCAGTATCATTTAATTGAATATAGATCTCCAGCGCTTTTTGAAAATACCTTACAGATTCTTTATTTTCGCCCAAGCTTTGATAAGCATAACCTACATTATAAATGTTACTGGCTTCCTCTTTTAAAATACTTCCTTCCTTTGCCTTTTTAGCGGCCTCTTCAAATAAAGGAATTGACAAACGGACCTTACCATTAATAGCATGGCATAATGCATTTTTATATAAAGCAGTTACTTGCCCCGGAAAATAATGAGCGGCTCTATACATGATCAATGCGTTTTTGTAATTATCGACAGCGCCATCAGGATCACCTTGTTTTTCTTTATAGCTACCTAAACCAATATAATAATCGCCCAGATACTTTTTTTCACCCGAAGGTTTAGCTAAACCATAAACTTTATTCAAATAGTTAATTGAGATCTTGGTAGTATCCCTTGCGTGGATCGAAGCTAATTTTAAAAGTGTTTGAATCTGCGCTGTATCTTTTTGTGTTTTAAGAACAGTTAGCAAGCTATCTTCTTTTTTACTTTGAGCTTTAATGGAATAAAAGATACTATTTAAACAAAATAGTAACATGAGAACCATGGCAGGTTTGCGAAAAAGGTTTTGCATGAGGGATTTAAGATACAAAAATACATTAAAACGTACAAGTGATTTAGCAATTCGTCGAATAACTGTTAAATACGTATCCCAATAACACACACATCATCAACTTGTTCCAACGTACCCCTCCAATTATTAAATACTTTATCAAGATGCTGTTTCTGATCTTCCATGCTTTCATTTACATGGGAAATCAAAAAATCCTGCAGTGGTTTATACTTGAATTTCTTTCCTTTTTCGCCACCAAACTGATCGGCAAAACCGTCGGTTAAAGCATAAATAACATCACCCGACCTAAGATCGATAGTGTGTTCTTTAAAGGGTATAGTATCTTTTTCGTGTTTACCAACCGGCATCCTGTCTGATTTAAGGTCCATTAACTCCGAACCATTAGCGCCTTGTCGTATGATCCATAACGGGTTATTTGCAGAAGCATAAGTTAGTTTTTTATTCTTAAAATCAAAGATCACCAAACTGCAATCCATACCATCCTTTCCTCCTTCAAGGCTTCCATCCTGCGATAACGATTGAATAATACGATGGCGTGCGTGATTTAAAATTTCGGCCGGACTTGTTAGTTTGCGTTCATTGATAGCTTCGTTGATGCAAGAGATATTGAGCATACTCATCATAGCACCAGGAACACCGTGCCCCGTGCTATCAGCAGTTAGTAAAGCAAAATTACCGTTAACCAAAGGTGAAGCCCAATAAAAGTCGCCACTTACAATATCCTTAGGCTTAAAGAATAGAAAATAATTTTTTAAATTGGTATTTAATAGCTGATCGCTTGCTAATAAAGCTTTTTGAATACGCTGCGCGTAATTGATACTATCAACAATTTCTTTTTGCTTTTCTTCTATTAACTCTTTTTGTTCTACAACCTCAGCGGTTCTTTCGGCAACGATCTTCTCAAGTTGTTTTTGTTGTGCTCTTAATTGCGCTGTACGCCAGTTAATAACCGCATAGATCAAACTAATGGCAACGATCACGTATAAGAAATAGGCGACCCAGGTCTTCCACCACGGTGGGTTTATCACAAATTTATATTCAAGAACGTTGCTCCATTTTTGTGAAAGACCAATTGCTTTTACTTTAAAAGTATAATCACCGCTAGGTAAATTACTGTATAGTGCTTTATTGTCAGGTGATGTGGGGCTCCAATCTTTATCTATCCCTTCTAAAATATATTGATATTGAATTTTATCGGGAGCCGACCAATCAATTCCGCTAAAGTGAAACGTAACGTGATTTATATTATATGGCAACTCTAAATTTTTTGGATAATTATAGAAATCCGCAAGGCCGTCAAATTTTACTTTTGCCAAACTCTTTTTTGTTTCGGTACCAACTATCATTGGGCGACCAGACTTTAAAGAATCTTGCAGTGCATAAAAATCTATAAAAGTTTGTTCCAACTCTATACTATTTAATTGTATGAATGGAATATCTGAAGAAAGTTTAAATGTATTAAGATCGAGCATCGTCAACGCTTTTCCGTTGCCCCACCAGGCATGATTTTTACTATCGAGTAAAGCAGAGTTCGGGAAAAAATTATTTGCTTTTAAACCACTTGAAGTTGTATAAACTTGTATCTGGTAGGAATGAGTTTCTACGGAATCTTTCGAATCTGGATCAAGTGTTTTGTTTGTGCTCTTTACAATATAGTTTAATCCATTCTCGGTTGCTACCCATAAATTATTTTTATCATCTTCAAGTATGGATGTAACAATATTATTACTTAAACCATCTTTCTCCGTGATTTTTGAGAAATCCACCTGGCGACCGCATAACGAATTTTTGCTTGACCAAAATAATCCTTGGCCATCAGTTCCAAACCAAATGTTTCCATCATGATCTTCAAAAATTGTTTTTATGTAATCGTTACCAAGGCCTTGTTTTCTTGTATAATATTTAAAAAAATCTCCGTCAAACTTACAGGCACCACCACCATCTGTACCAAACCAGATATTACCACAACCATCTGTGCGCATACATAGAACGGTGTTATTAGATAAACCTTCTGTCTCCGAAAAAGTAGTAAATGAAGTGCCATCAAAACGCGAAGCGCCATTCCCATCAGATCCAAACCAGAT
>JAUXSA010000001.1 GCA_030681615.1 Bacteroidota bacterium | reverse complement strand
TGCTATAAGCCTTTTCTTCCTTACGTTGGTATTTATCCAGTTAAACAAGCCGGTGAAACGGCATTTTTTAATTGCCATTTGTTTATTAAGCTTATCATTCACCCACGTTTGTTCGATAATAATTGTAATTGCATTAAGTTTGATCTTAGTATTCATAAATCCAAAAGCAAAAATAAAATATATTTACCTTTCACTGATAGCTATAAGTTCGCTTATCCTGTTCACCTTAAAAGTTCCTGCCGATCACATGTTATTTAATTATGATACAGATGGGTTGTTAAGTTTTAAACGCTTTGGTAAAGCCTTCTCTATTTTTTTAAAAGGAATTTTACCCATGCCTGATCTCGCTTCACCCAAAGTTTGGAACTCGAACCTTATTGTTGCATTATCAAAACCTTTTGGGGCTATTCTATCCGTCATTCTTGCAATTGCACCTTTCGTTATCTTTAAAAAAGATAAACTTGTTCTTTTCTTTTTTTATTTTTCTACTTTACTTATTTGTTTATTCATCTATTTTTCGCCTCTTATTGTAGCTGTAAGACATTGCGGTTTTATTTTTATGATCCTAATATTTTCTTTTTGGCTACAAAAAATATTATACCCTGTTGAAAGCGAAGAAAACAAGCCATATCTAAAAATTGCCATAGTAGCTTTAACGATCCATGTTCTTTCTGGGATATATTTATTTGTTATAGATCTTAGACAGCCATTTTCAAATTCAAAAGATCTGGTTAGTTATTTGAAAAATAATAATTTAGAAAATAAAAATATTTTCCTTTCCAATTTGAGTTCTGGCCCTGCCGTTTCAGCTTATTTAAATAAAAAAATAATATATCCGGAAACCGGTAAAAAAAGTTCTTTTTGTAAATGGAATACCTGGCCTTTTATTTTAACGAAGACTGACTTTGAAAAAAAGTTAAAAGAATTGGTTGTAAATGATACATCAGTTTTAATATTAAATACATTTTATTTAAGAAAGGGGCTTAACAATTCAATTGACGACATATCCGGGTTTAAAGTTATAAAATTGGCTACTTTTGATAATGCGATTGTTACAGTAGAAAATTACAACGTATATTACCTTATAAAAAATAATTAGTTTTACAAAGGCGCTTGAATTTATTAAAGAACATAAAACAATTAAACACCAACCTGGTAATTTTTATTACCCTAATAGCTATAACCTGGGTTAATTTTAATATTGTACGCTGGCAAAAAGGTAATATCATCCTACACGATGTTAATAGTTATTATTCATACTTGCCTGCCACTTTCTATGAGCACGATCTTACTTTGTCGTTCCTGGAAGACTCTCTTAACCGGAAGGTTGAAGAAAAATACTATTGGCCAAACCAAGATAAACATGGAAACAAAGTAATTAAAATGACCATGGGTATGGCCTTAACCTACTTGCCTTTTTTTGGTGCTGCCCATGTTTATTGTAAGTTATTTAACGAAGAGGCTAACGGATTCTCCGACCCATACCATTTTGCGGTTCAATTCTCATCTTTGTTCTATTTTTTGATCGGGCTTATTTTTTTGCTGCGAACTTTAAAACTTTATTTTAACCGTAAGGTCATCTTTATTACTTCATTGTCCATTATTTTTGGCACAAACATTATTTATTATTTAACCAATGGAGCTGGCATGTCACATGCAGCAACATTTGCCTTTGTTGCTGCTTTTATTTATTATACCATTAAATGGCATGGTACGCAAACGTTCAGGTCAGCATTTATTATCGGTTTTTTGGGTGGGATCATCACACTTATTCGTCCAATAAATATCCTGGTGTTTATCATCTTTTTTTTATATGATGTTAACTCCATTAAAGAATTTATTGAAAAAATAAAATTATTACTTAAACATTATTGGCAAATTGCTATTATTGCTTTGTTAGGTGTACTTATTTTTCTTCCACAGCTAATTTATTGGAAATGGCTCACCGGCAGTTTTTTTATAAATTCTTATGTTGGCGAACGGTTTTATTTTAATAATCCACATATCATTGACGGCCTCTTTAGTTTTAGGAAGGGTTGGCTGATTTATTCGCCAATTATGATCTTTTCACTTATCGGGTTCTATTATTTAAAAAAGAATAATAAACCATTTTTTACAGCTCTCCTTATTTTTATTCCAATTTATTTGTACGTTGTTTTTTCCTGGTGGTGCTGGTGGTATGGCGGCTCCTATGGCCAAAGGCCATTAATAGATATATATCCTTTGCTTGCTATACCTTTTGCGGCTTTTGTTGCACATATTCAAAACTCTAACGCACTTAAAAGGTCTGTTATTTATACTATAATGGTTGTGTTTTTGCTTTTAAATATATTTCAAACGATGCAAGCTAAGTGGAATGTTATACATTATGACAGCATGACGAGGGAAGCTTATTTTGATGCTCTTTTTAGGATCATTAAAAATCCCGAGCGTGAAAAATTCTTAAAACATCCTGATTATGAGAAGGCGCGGCAGGGTATTGATGAATATTAATTATTACTTTTGTTATAATGATCAACCGCATATTTATTGTTTTTATTATTTGTTTTTTTACTTTAACTGTTTATGGTCAAAATCAAAAAAAAGTAATAAACGATTTTTCTGTAGTTCTACACGAAGAAGCGATCAATAAAGTTATAGCCGCTGTTGGCGATATAAAAGGCACCAATGATTACGAAGTATTACTTATAAGCGGTAAATATCATTGGACCGTACACAACCCAAAAATAAATATTCGCCCTGATAGTAGTGATTTTACATGCGATGCTTTGGTAAATGTTGGCCCTTTTAGTTACAAGACTCAGGTGATTGGCAACGTTAAAATTACTTACGATAATGAAAAAAACCTGATCTTCATTAAGATCTCAAGAGCAATTTTTGAACTTTACACAATGCTCTTTAATAAAAAGGTTCACATTAAGGATATACATTTAGAAGATTATTTTAAAGAACCCTTTGCTTTTGAAGGCCCAAAAACCATGGCAACCGATATGGAATTTATGATGCCCGATAGCACCATGAAAAAAATATATGTTCAGCCAACCGCTTGCAAAATGGAATTAAAATGGAAAGAAATTTGCACTTCTTGCGAAATTGTAGCTGCCGATAAGCCCTTTAAACCAGCTTTAAAATTAGTTCCTCCCATAGAAGCAACCAAATCTACACAAACTTCTACTATACAAGCTCAGAAAAAATAAGTAAATTTATGCTAACTTATGTACAGATTATTTAAGCTGTTTTGGCAATATAATTTACCACGTTGGTCGATACTTTTTATTGACACATTTGTTTGTGCATTTGCTTTATCATTGGCTTTTTTTATCCGCTTTTATTTCGACTCGGTTATGTCGGCAATAGATAAAGAAAATTTACCTTTTGATTTTTTGATCGTTCTAAGTATTCGTTTTATTTCCTTTTTTATTTCAAAAACATATAAAGGAGTTGTACGCTATACTAGCACAAGAGATACAACAAGAATATTTTTAGTGGTTCTTGCAGGCAGTTCTTTACTTTTTATTTTAAATCAATTGTCTTTGCGTTTTATTCTGGGCTATTATTTTATTCCAAACTCAATTATTATTATTGACGGGCTGGTTACATTGTTTATTATGATAAGCTCGCGTCTGGCAGTTAAAGCTTTGTATTTTGAAATTAAGAATCCTACTAAAGAGAAAATGCATGTAATTATTTACGGTGCAGGCGAAGCGGGTATAATTACAAAACGTACACTTGACCGCGACGCTGCCATAAAATACAAAGTGGTTGCATTTATTGATGACGATGAAGAAAAATTAGGCAGAAGCCTTGAAGGGATATTTGTATATCCACAAAGTAAACTTCCTGAACTGATAAAAGAGAATGAAATAGAATTAGTGATCATTTCCATTCAAAAGATCTCGCCAAAAAAGAAGAACGATATCACCGATATTTGTTTAGAGAATAATATCAGGGTATTAAATGTGCCACCGGTTACAAGCTGGATAAATGGGCAACTTAGCTTTAACCAGATTAAAAGTATTAAGATCGAAGATCTTTTAGAACGCGACCCAATTAAATTAGACGATGATCTTATTAATGCTCAACTTAAAAATAAAGTAATTTTAATTACAGGTGCCGCCGGAAGTATTGGCAGTGAGTTAGCAAGGCAGTGTGCCAATTATTCTCCCAAAAAAATATATTTGTTAGATCAGGCTGAAAGTCCTTTACATGAACTTGACCTGGAGTTTGCTGAAAAATTTAAGGACACTGCTTTTGAAGTTGTAATAGCTGACGTTAGAAATAACGAAAGGATGAAACACGTTTTTAATTCTTTTAAACCTCAGATTGTTTTTCATGCCGCGGCATACAAACATGTGCCTATGATGGAGAATAATCCATCAGAATCTATTTTTACAAATATACTTGGCACAAAAAATACCGCCGATCTTGCGAACGAATTTAATGTAGAACGTTTTGTTTTTGTAAGTACAGATAAGGCAGTAAACCCAACCAATGTAATGGGTGCCAGCAAACGTATCTCAGAGATCTATATTCAGAGCTTAGGTAAAACATCCAAAACAAAATTTATTACAACCCGTTTTGGAAACGTGCTCGGCTCAAACGGTTCGGTTATTCCAAGATTTAAAAAACAAATAGAATCTGGTGGACCAATAACGATTACACATCCGGATATAACGCGGTACTTTATGACCATCCCCGAAGCCAGCCAACTGGTATTGGAAGCCGGCAGTATAGGCAAAGGCGGAGAGATATTTGTTTTTAATATGGGCAATTCTGTTAAGATAGTTGATCTTGCCAGGAAAATGATCTTGCTTTCGGGTTTAAAAGAAAACAGGGATATAAAAATTGTATTTACCGGATTAAGGCCCGGAGAAAAATTATTTGAAGAATTATTAGCTGACAATGAAAATACTTTACCTACACATCACAACCAGATCTTAATTGGTAAAGTAAGGGAATATGATTATGCAGAAGTAAAAGGCATTATTGAGGAATTAATAAAAACATTTAACACTCAAAACAACGAATTAATTGTACAACGCATGAAAGATCTTGTACCGGAGTTTAAAAGCAATAATTCTGTATTTCAAAAATTAGATTAATATGCCGCATTATTTTAAACTCTTTATTTTTATTCTTTTTTTAACGGCCTTATCGCTTCATTCACAAACAAAAACACCCGTAGCAAAAAACACAAAACCAAAATTGGTAGTTGGGATCGTAGTTGATCAGATGCGAAACGATTACATTTATCGTTACTGGAACCGATATGGCAACGGCGGGTTCAAGAGATTAGTTAACAATGGTTACTATTTTAAGAACGCCCATTATAATTACATTCCAACATATACAGGCCCTGGACACTCTAGCATTTATACCGGAGCAACGCCGCGCATGCATGGTATAATTGGTAACGATTGGTTTGATAAGAGATCGCAAGCCGTTGTTTATTGTTGCGAAGACACTTCGGTAAAAACGATTGGGGCCTGGGAGAAAAGTAGCCGGATGTCTCCAAAAAGACAATTAAGCACAACTATTGGTGACGAATTAAAAATGAGCTCAAATCAAAAAGGAAAAGTTTTTGCTGTGGCATTAAAAGACAGAAGCTCTATTCTCCCTGCTGGTCATGCTGCTAACGCTGCGTTTTGGTTCGATGATTCTACCGGTAATTTTATTTCTTCTTCCTGGTACATTAAAGAGCTTCCTCAATGGTTAACAAATTTTAATTCAAAAAAATTAGCAAAAACATATTTGGAAAAAGGATGGAAAACGTTATATCCAATTGAAACATATAGCAATTCTATTGCAGATGAAAACAAATATGAAAAGGCACCTAATAAAAAAGAAAAAGCTGTTTTCCCATACGACTACAAAGCTTTTCTTGAAAAAAATAAATATGCTGTTGTAAAAGCTACACCTTATGGTAATTCATTAACAAAAGATCTTGCCATCGAATGCTTAAAAAATGAACAGCTTGGCAAAGATGCTGAAACCGATCTTTTATGTATTAGCTTTTCAAGCCCCGACATTATTGGTCATTCTTATGGTCCGCGTTCAATCGAAATAGAAGATATATATTTAAGATTAGATAAAGACATTGAAGAGTTACTTAACGTATTAGATAAAGAAGTAGGGAAAAATAATTATACCATTTTTTTAACGGCCGATCATGGTGGAGCCGATGTGCCTCGCCATTTAATTGATAACAAAATTCCGGCGGGTTATTTAAAAGAAGAAAAACTGATCAAAAAAATTAAAACTCATTTTGAGCATACTTATTGTGATACATTATTATTTGCAAATCTGATTAATGAGCAAATTTATTTAAATAACACACGAATAGAAGAGGAAAAATTAAATAAAGATGAAATAGAAAAAAAACTGGCTGATTTTTTAGTTAGCGTTCATGGAATTTCAGAAGCTTACCCATCAAGAATTTTAAAGAACGAGGCTTTTGAAAAAAATGACCTGCGATCCTTATTACAAAACGGGTACAATCACAAATTAAGCGGCCATGTTGCTTTTGCTTATAGCCCTGCCTGGATGGATTATGCAGAAAAAGGAACCACGCATGGCGCAGGTTATAACTACGACACACATGTACCTGTTCTGTTTTATGGTAACGGAATAAAAAAAGGTGAAACATATACTTATACAACTATAACACAAATTGCACCAACCATTTGCGAATTGTTAAAGATCAATCAACCAAATTCCACAATGTCCGAACCATTAAATAATTTTTTTAAATAATTATTTGTGGCCCAAACTTAATTTTAATTTTTTAGGGGGGCCCGAATAATTAAGTTTTAATCCTTTAGAATTTTCAGCTGTCTGTCCGCTGCTTACCGGAATGTAATTTTTCCCACGTTTCTTTAGATTACTCCATGGCACTAGAATATTTATATTTGAATTCTCTTTAAAATGATAAGTGCCGCTTACAAATAAATTTAAAACATTTGATGCTATCTCCATTTCTTCTATCTGCATCTCAAAACCTCTTATTTTACAGGTCTGGTTGATCTCGCTAAAAGAAATATCTTTAAAATCGCGGTTCTTGAATATATAATCCGATATATTTTGTAACGGTTGAAAGTCTAAAAGATGACCTTGGGTTAATTTCACTTTTATTTCACCATACATGGTGTTACCAATAACTTCCATTTTTTCATCAAGATCTGTTTTGATCTTAGCATCAACAAAAATATTTCCCTGCAAATGTTCGCTCTCTATCGCTTTTTGGCCAAAGTTCTCAAATTCACTAAACACCTCATTTACGTCCATATTTTCAATTTTTACTTCAGCAGTAATTTTGCTAAGATCATAAACAGTGCCTTTTGCAAATAATGTACCCCGGCAGGCATTCATGTTTACTGATTTAATATCCATTAATTTATTTTTGTACACCAGGTTAACACTTGCATTTGTTGCTTTAACATTTCGCACGAACATTTTTTTTGCTAATAAAGAAACATTGAATTCGAAATTACTTTGTTCAGCTTTTATGGTTTTTTTAACGGCTTTTTCAGTTGCAATTGCCTCTGTTTTTTTATCAGCACTATCTTTTTTACTTGTTTTAATTGACAAGTAAGGATTTAAATTAAAACTTTCAGATCTTGCTGATAATGTAGCCTTAAATCCCTCGGTATAACCTAACACATAACTTGTAAAATCTTTAACATCTCCTTTTAAAGTTACATTACCAGCATCGGTCTTTAAATATAAATTTTCAAACTGCAGGTCTTTATTCTGCAAGTTAGCATTACCCACAATGGTATAGACATAAGGTTTATTTTTTTCCTGATAACTTAAATTATTAAAAAATAAGCCGGCTTCCAGTTTCATAGGAGCGTTTAAGAACTCTGCTTTGTTTAATTTATTGGTTGGCCCGCTGTATTTAAGTTTTGCCACACAATTGCCTTTTAAAATAAAATCTTTCCCGGGTTTAAAATCAATTTTTGAAGCCGTAATAAATAAATTGGCGTCTATTTTAATATGAGGATCATCAAAATTAACAACTGTAACAGATGCAGTAAATGGAAAATCGTAAAGGTTGCCGGTTATTGAATTAAAAATTACCCTGGCGTGTTCGGTATCTCCTTTTTGTTTTGAAGTATCCAGACTTACGATCGTTCCGTAAAAAGACAAGTTGGAGTATGGAATTTTACTATTCCCTATTGTCACATCATTATTTTTACCACTTATTTCCGCAATAATAATAGGGTCCT
This sequence comes from Bacteroidota bacterium, assembly GCA_030681615.1. Taxonomy (GTDB): domain Bacteria; phylum Bacteroidota; class Bacteroidia; order B-17B0; family Aurantibacillaceae; genus Aurantibacillus. The sequence continues at coordinate 109,937 of JAUXSA010000001.1, read as the reverse complement.
GTTTAATTCCAAGATTGGTTATCACTAATATTTTAGCATCAATGCTCTTATTAACATTAAAATTAGCCAATTTTTTTTGGAGGTTTGTATTAAGAAGGTTCATGCCTTTTCTATAATCAATATTCTGGCTTTGAATGGATAATACTAATTGTTTTTTTTCTCTAAGATCAATAAATGTACTAACATAATAAGGATGGTTGCCAATTGTAATTATGGAAGGTTGATGAATAAAAACAGAATTGCTTTTAGTAAAAATGCTAACACTTAGATCTAGGTCGGCGGTGGCGTTCTTTAAAAATGGTCCTTTTTCAGGTTTAAACAATAAGCCGCCAATATTTACTTCGCCCAAAATTTTTGCTTCAATACCATCTTGTTCATTTTTCAATTTAATTATGTTATCCACAAAATGAATATCAATTTTCTGTCCTCTTTCTTTGTCTATAAAATTAAACTGTGTATTTAGTATAGTAACTTTATTTACTTCAAATTTTATTGGTTTCGCTGTAGCATTGCCTGCTTTTTGTTTTAACTCAAAATTATTAGAACCATCTTTGTTTTTTATTACATTAATTTCTGCATCTTTAATAGAGATCGATCCGACACTAAATTGTTTTTTTAAAAGTTTTAATATATCCAGTGAAAGAGCAATTGAACCGGCTTTTAAGATTGGCTGGTTCTTATTTGGAGATAAACTGCTGAAAAGAGTTATCTTCTTTAATTGGATGGATGCATCGGGCCAGTTACTAAAGAACGATACATTAAGATCTTCAACTTTTAATATTAAGCCATGATCCTCTTTCAAATTATTAATTAAAGTTGCAGTAAGTTCTTTTTTATAAAAGGTAATTAAAATAAAAACCGATGTGGTTAATAAAAGAATGAAGGCAAAAAGCCCTATAAAAAAACGCTTAATATATTTTTTATATCGCAAAGTGATCATTCAGGAAATAAAAAGGTAGATAAATTTTTGCAATAGTGAAGATTTAATAATAATTATCTGCAAATTTTGTGCCAGTGGCTATTTTATAGAATTAGCTAATTTCTCTCTTTTGAAGTTCGCAAAATCACCGATTATTCAAAGGATTAGCTGCGCTGATCCCTTTTTCGGAGAGTCCTTCAAAATTTTAAACCCTTTCAGGGTCTTTTTTGTTTTTACAACGAAATCTTATGAAAATAAATTTATTGGTGGATTAGCTTCGCGGATCCCTGTGTAGGTGACAAACAACAATTTTAAATTCTTTCAGAGTTTATTTTGTTTTATGACCCTTCTCTCGAAAACAAGTTTTCATCGACGCTTCATAAAACAAAAACCCCGCTAAAGCGGGGTTTAAAAATTGTTGGGTAAATGATGGGATTCGAACCCACGACCCTCGGTACCACAAACCGATGCTCTAACCAACTGAGCTACATCTACCATTTAGGATGGCAAATGTAATAATTTTTTAGATAATTTTAAATAAGCTTCTAATAAATTTGAAATTATTGGCTTAACGTATTAGTGTTACGTTACCTTTTTTGAAGTTCTCTTCGCCATTAATGCATTTTACTTTCAAATACCAGCCAAAAACGCCAACATCAGCAGGGCGACTCTTATAAATTCCATCCCAGCCTTTTGTTTTATCCGTTGTTTCAAAAACCTTTTCTCCCCAACGATTGTATACTGCAAAATAAATCTCATCTACTTTTAAACCTCTCACATATAATATATCGTTTTTCCCATCGCCATTAGGTGTAAATGTATTTGGCACAAAAACATCATTATCAATACAGCCAGCTGAATAAGCTTCTACACTAACCTCTGCCTGACCTTTACAAGCGCCCACTGTTGCAACCGCTGTATAAGTTGTTGGCCTATCAGGATACGCTGTAACAGTATAGCCAAAGGCCGGCGTAGTACTGCCGGGTGGTAACCAGGTTACTGTTGCACCGGGATCGCCAATGTAGGTTAAAATAGTGGGGCCACCTGTTGTAACAATAACCGGGTTTGCCACCGCACTAATAGGGGTTGTAGAAAGTTGTGTAACATTTACACTTGTGGTTAATAAAAATGCGCAAGGAACGCTTCCTACCATAACAGATGTTGTAATTACTACAGAGTAATGTGTACTAACTGATGGTGTTGCGCTTGGATCCGCAATTGAAGGATAATCTAAAGTAAGTGTTGGAGTCCAGGCATAAGAAGTTCCACCGGTAGCTGCCAGCTGCGCACTTCCACCTTTACAAACTATTTTTGGCGCATTTATACTTACTGGTGGTGGTATAGGAACGCTAATTACCTGTTCTGAAGTATCCTTACAACCATCACTATTTGTTGCAATTAAAGAAATGGTGTGTGTGCCGCCATTATTGTAAAAATTATAGGGATTCTGAACTGTGCTTGTAGCTGTTGCCGATAAAGACCATTGCCATGATGCGATGTTTGCCACAGACAGGTCGTTAAAATAAACTCCGCCACCACATGGATTTATACTAAAATTAAAACCAGCAGTAGGTTTTGGATTTACAGTTACATTGGTTGTGAGTGTTCTTAAACAGTTATTACCAGCTGTATTATTAAAAATTGTAACGGTATAAATAGTATTAACTGTAGGAGTAACTATTGGATTTGCAATGCTAGTATTACTTACCTGCGCGCTTGGCGACCAGGTATAGCTTGTTCCTCCACTTGCAGAAATATTTGCAGATTCGCCATAGCAAATAATTGAGCCGCTTGCTACGCCGGGATCAAAAATAAAAACTGTTACGGGCTGCTTTATCGAATCCTTACAACCAAAAGAATTTGTTGCAGTTAATGTTACCGTGTAATTTCCGGAACTGGAATAAGTGTGTGTGGGATTAGTAAGAGTTGTGGTTGGCGTTGCGTCACCAAAATTCCAAACATACGTGTTACCCGAACCGGTAGAGTTATTTGTTGCAGTAAATGTGTTTAAGCATTGCGTAACGGTTGACGTGAAGGCAGTTACAGGCTTTGGATGAACAGTAATTATTTTAACAGCACTGTCTTTTTTTATACACTTTGTTGTATCATGTACAACCAAAGAAACTGTAAACGTTCCGGAATTTGTGAAAGTAATTACAGGGTTTAAGGTTGTGGAAGTAGTATTACCGGGCCCTAAATACCATGTATAGCCAGTACCTGGCGTACCATTGGTTAAGTTAACAGTTAGAGGGGCACAACCAGCAATTGTATTTGTATTAATTGTTGCAATGGTATTTTGAAATTTAAAATCTATTTTAAAAACACCATTATTACAATTAAAATTTTGTGTGTTTTGATTTGGAAATCCCGGAATACCTGGCCACGCTCCCGGTGTTACAGGAAAATCCTGGTTTGCAGCACTTGGATTACCAGTGGAACAGCCGGCGCAAACAGATTGATAGATAACACCCTTTCTGTCGAAACGCGAAGTTCCGCCATCCACATGCTCCTGGCTTGTGCCGCCCCCAAAATAAGAACCATATAATAAACTTCCTGCATTGGGCGTTAGCGCCATTAAATAAAAATCATAGCCTGTTGTTGTGGCTTGCGTTGGATTAAAGATCGGCATTCCTCCCATTGCGGGACCGGTTAAAATATTTCCGCCCCAACCCGATAAATAAATATTACCATTGCATTCATCTACTGCAAAAGCTGCCGGTGAAATATCCATGTTTGATGTGTTGCTACCAAAAACGGTTGACATTAATTTTGTTGTTAACGCATTGTTGTATTTAGTAATAAACTGATGCGTGTTTGCCACGCTAAAAATACTTGTTGCGCTAACCGGAACCACCACCGGCATACTGCCTAACGATTGACCATATACGTGCGGCTCACCTGCAACATTACACTGAACAAAAAAAGAATTATCATACGAAGGTGTTCCTATATAAGTAGATTGAATTAAAGTGTTACCCGCTGCATTTATTTTTGCAAGGAAGCCATCTGTTTTTCCACCATTATAAACTGCAGACTGACCCCCCGTGGTTCCAGGAAAATTAGTACTGCATGTGCCCCCGGTTACAAACACTTCAAAATTGGGCATCACAAATAATGCATTACCACAATCTACTTTGCTTCCACCAATATAAGTGCTATAGATCAATGCAGTTAAATTTGTATTAAACTTTGCAACAATTCCGTCCTGCTTTCCACCAAGGGTATTATCAAAACCGCCAACAATAGGAATGTCGGAAGAACGTGTAGAGCTTGCAATATAAACATTGTTTAAAGTATCTAACTGTATCTCTCCCCTGTATGTATCCCCATAATTGGTTTGTAAAGAGTCGTAATTGGTAACATTGGTTACAGCGTTTCCTGGCGATGGACTTAACGCATAAGTAAATGAAGACACACCCTCAAGATAATTAACGCCATCGTTTCCGCTACCGCCATAATAAGTACAGCCTAAAAGTGCACTACCTGTTGGGTTAAACTTGGCAATGTACATATCTGTTCCGCCTAAAAAAACCGAACCGTTACTTATAAAACCAATATTCTGTCCGCCTGCAAAATTAGGGTATGCTGCCGTTGCCGCTAATACCGGAAAATTAGTTGATCCTGTAGCGCCATATAAATATAAATTATTGGCTTTATCAACAATTAAACTTGTAACTACTTCTGTCCCCGATCCACCCATATATGTTGAATAGATCAATGCTGTTCCAAGTGCATTATATTTTGTAAGAACAATATCTGTATTGCCATAAGCCGGGGTTCCATTAAATAAATTACTGAAAGACCCTGTTACAAAAGGGTAACCTGAGCCAAAAACCGTGCCGCCACTATATAAATTCCCTTGCAGATCAAATGTGCCGGTCATTCCAAAATTATCTGCCAGCGAGCCTGATTGTGCTGCAAACACTAACACCGGATCAATTACCAATTCATAATTTTTATCGTAGCCCTGCGGAAAATCAAAACTTAAAATATTTCCGGTAAGTTTATATTTACATTTTACTTGTTTTACAATACCATTTATTAATTGATATGCATAAGGTTTTTGTTCTACAATTGTATTTACTTCTAACTGCACTGTTACAGCGCCATCCTTTAATCTGATCTTATCAACTCCTTCGTACCTTAATTTAATTTCATTATGATCTGCATTAGGATGTAAGTGAAAATTATATTTCATTCCTCTTGTTGAAGTGATCGCTTCATAATCGATTCCGTTATATAAATTCTTTAACCAGATCTGGTGATAATTTTGAACGTTACCTTTCCATTTGCTTTGATCGTTGCCAATAAAAAAATTCTCGTAATCAGATCCCTTTTGAGCTTTTTCAGTTTTAGCATTTAAATTACATCCATCAAAATGTACTTTATAAGCATGAAATAAAATTGAATAATCCTTATAATGCCCCTTTTGAATACCTCCATCATGATGGATAGCCCTGTATTTTTTTTTATCATAAAAACTAAAAGTCAGGCAGCTCTTTTCTACATATAGGGCGCCGCCATCTAATTGCGCACGGAATAAGATCTTATCTTCCCATTGGCCGAGGTTTTCAGTAAATTTTAATGCGGGGTTAACGTGTGGGGTTATTGCATGCCTTACAGAATCTTTTTGAGAAAAAACATCTACAAAGCTTCCAATAAAAAAAAGTAGTATAAGGCTTTTTTTAAGCATTAACCAAATATACATTAAACTAGTTTATTTTACAAGAGGAGGATAGCTCGATTTTTAGTACTTTTGCAGCCTTATGCCAAATATTGTTGCTATAGTAGGAAGACCGAATGTTGGAAAATCAACCTTGTTCAACCGTTTAACAGAAACGCGCCAGGCCATTGTTGATGAGGTTTCGGGGGTTACACGCGATCGCCATTACGGTAAATCTGAATGGGGTGGTGTTGAATTTAGTTTAATAGATACCGGTGGTTATATTAAAGGAAGTGATGATATTTTTGAAGGAGAAATTCGTAAGCAGGTAGTTATAGCTATTGAAGAGTGTTCGGCCATTTTATTTGTGTCGGATGTTACCGAGGGGGTTACCCAATTTGATACAGAGGTTGCCAATATTATACGAAAAAGCAAAAAACCAGCTTTGGTTATTGCTAATAAGGTTGATAGTCACGATAAAGCGGCTTATGCTGCCGAGTTTTACCAATTTGGTCTTGGAGAGGTTTTTCCTATCTCAGCCATAACAGGTAGTGGTACCGGCGATCTTTTGGATGCTTTAATAAAGATCCTTCCAAAAGATGAAAGAGCTATTGAAGATGCTGATATTCCACGTATTGCCATTGTTGGCCGTCCAAATGTTGGAAAATCTTCTTTAACCAACGCACTTTTGGGTGAAGAACGTAATATTGTTACACACGTAGCGGGCACCACCCGCGATACCATTAACTCGCGCTATACAAAATTTGGTCACGATTTTTACCTTGTAGATACTGCCGGGATGCGCAAAAAGGCTAAAGTACACGAAGACCTTGAGTTTTATAGTGTTTTAAGGACGATTAAAGCCATTGAAGATTGTGATGTTTGTCTTTTAATGATAGACGCACAGGATGGTGTTGAAGCGCAGGATCTGAGTATTTTAAGTCTTATTGAAAAGAACCGTAAAGGCCTTGCTATTATTGTAAATAAATGGGACCTGGTAGAAAAAGATACAAAAACAGCCAAAGAATACGAAGAAAAAATAAGAGAACGTATTAAGCCATTTAAAGATATCCCTATTATTTTTATTTCTGTTCTGGACAAGCAACGTATCATGAAAGCCGTGGAAGTGGCCATGATGGTTTATGAGAACAAAATGAAACACATTCCTACAAGACAATTAAATGATTTTTTACTGGGAGTTATTGCTACCTACCCACCCCCTGCCGTAAAAGGCAAATACATAAAAGTTAAATACATTACACAATTAAAGACCGAGCCTTTGTTTATTTTCTATTGCAATTTACCACAATATGTAACCGAGTCGTATAAACGTTTTTTAGAGAACAAGATCCGCGAAGAGTATGATTTTAGCGGAGTTCCTATTGTAGTGAGCATGCGTAAAAAGGTTTAGGTTTCCGTACGTAAACTCTATTTTTTTTGAAACCATACCAGCTACGGTATGATAATTTTCTAAAAGATTAAAATAATTCATTCAAAATTATTATATTTATAAGAGATGGTTATAAATACCAGGGGTCGATCTCTCAAGGTGTCGATCTACAATTGACTTTCGGGTAACTACTTTATTAAAATAAAAATAATGATAAATTTGTATTTTATAAGCTGTGTGTTTTTTCTTTTTCCTGCTTTATACATTGCCCAGGATAACAGCTATAAAACTTATTTAGATTCGCTGAAAAAAGAATTGCTTCTTTCTAAAACAGATACAACCAAAATAAAATTGCTTGATCTACTGGCATTTAATTATTCAAAATTTAATTATGATGAAGGGATAAAGTATGCACAACAGGCAGAATCTTTATCGATTAAAGCAAATTGGAAAAAAGGTATTGCCAGTTCAAATCTTGACCTTGGTATTAATTATATGGAAAAATGCAATTATCCAATAGCAGATTTTCATTACTTAAAAGCGCTTAAAACTTATAAAGAACTTGGAGATAAACGCGGAATGATTTCTGTATATGCCAATATTGGCCTTCTACATATGGCTAAAAGTGATTATGCTAAAGCTCTTGAAAATGATTTTAAAGCGCTTTCTATTGCCGAAGAGTTAAATGACATTGCCATGAAAGCCATAATTTTAGAAAACATAGGTACCGCTTACTTAGAACAAAAAAACTATTCGAAAACGTTAAATTATTATTCTTTAGCGATTGAGAATTATAAAAAAGTGAATAATAAAGAAGGGGTTTCAAGAAACCTTGGTAACCAGGGAATTATTCTTAACGAGCAGGGAAAATATGACAAAGCATTAAATTATCATTTGCTCGCTTTAAAAACCAACCAGGAAACAGGAAGACAAAGCTCCATTCAAATTAGTCTTGCAAATATTGGTATTACTTACTCCTATCTTAAAAAATATTCGCTTTCATTAAATTATTATTTAAAAGCGCTTAATTTAAGCAGGAAACTTGGAGATGCCAGAAGCGTTGCCATTAATCATGGTAATATTGGTGAGCTTTATTTTTTTATGGCCAAAGACCCTGGATTACATGATCAGGATGCAAATGTTAAAACAGCAATTAAATATCTTGATAGCGCTATAACGGCCTGCAAAAAAATTAATTTTGACGGCCCTAATATTGAATTTTCCAAGATCCTTTCAGAAGCCTATTTATTGGCACAGGATTATAAAAAAGCCTTTGGTGTATTTAAAGATTATTCGTTAATGAAAGATTCTGTTTTTTCGCAGGAAAGCCGGATGAAAATTGCTGCACATGAAAATAAACGGCAGCTTGAAATAAAGAACAAAGATATATTATTAAAAGACCGTCAGCTTCAGATCGAACAATTAAAGCTAACAAATAAACAAAATGAACGGGTGATCTTTTTAATAACCATTGGTTTGCTTTTTATTATCATCTTTTTATTGTACCGTTTGTTTCGTTTAAGAAATAAAACACATAAAAGGGTTCTTTCAGATATTGCCAATATTCAATCGCACGAAGTGCGCGGGCCGGTGGCCAGGATTCTGGGATTATCGCAACTTTTCGATAAAAACGATCCTGCTGCAGAAATAAATAAAGAAGTAATTGAATTGGTGCATAAATCAGCAATTGAACTGGATGATGTTATAAGGAAAACAGTTAATAAGGCAACTGAGTAATTACTTTTTAATTACCTGAGCACCCCCCTCACCGGAAGTAAGCTTTGATTATAAACCTTCGTGGATTAGCTGCGCTGATCCAAAAAGGGGGTTAATGTTCAACAAAAACCTTTTCGCTAGCGCAAAAATTGGGTTTTTTGATTTATCCCTCCTCACTAAAAGCAAGCTTTCGTTCGTGTATTATTCAACAGGGATTAGCTCGCTTTGCTCGCTGTTCCCTGTTGGTGGTTATAGCACAACAAAACCATTTTTGCTTCGCAAAAATTGGGTTTTTTGATTTATCCCTCCTCACTAAAAGCAAGCCTTCGTTCGTCGGGATAAATCAAAAAACCCACTTCTCTTGAAGTGGGTTTTGTTGTTGCCCGAGCTGGATTCGAACCAACATAGTCGGTACCAAAAACCGAAGTCCTGCCATTAGACGATCGGGCAATTAAATTTAAGACTGCAAAAATACAACTTTTTTAGTTCAATCAAATATTTTTTACAAAAAAACGTTCTAAAACAAACCAAGTAAAATACTATCTTCGCAACACTATTTAACTATGATGACAAAGGAGTTTATAAAACTAAATAATATCATTGGCTGGGTTGTTTGGGCCATTGCTACGTATACCTATTGCTGCACAATAGAGCCAACCGCAAGCTTCTGGGACTGTGGTGAGTACATTGCCTGTTCGTACAAATTAGAGGTTGGTCACCCGCCGGGAGCCCCTTTCTTCCTGCTGGTAGGTAGATTTTTCTCATTATTAGGCGGCGGCGACCCTTCCAACGCGGCCATGATGGTTAATATCATGAGTGCCTTATCCAGCTCTTTTACCATTTTATTCTTATTTTGGACTATTACACGTTTAGCTATAAAAGTATATGGTAAAAAGGTAGCAGATCTTGCAAAACCACAACAATGGGCGGTTTTAGGCGCAGGTATTGTTGGCGCATTGGCTTATACATTTTCAGATTCGTTTTGGTTTAGCGCTGTAGAAGGCGAGGTTTACGCTATGTCGGCCCTTTTTACCGCTATTGTTTTTTGGGCTATTTTAAAATGGGATGAAGAAGATTCTGTTAATCCAACCAGCGCCTTACGCTGGTTAATATTGATCAGTTATTTAGTTGGTATCTCAATCGGCGTCCATTTACTAAACTTACTTGTAATTCCTGCTATTGGTTTTGTTATTTATTTTAAAAAATACACATTTACCTGGAAAGGCTTTTTTGTTGCCGGTATTTCATCTGTTTTAATTTTAGGTTTTGTACAAAATTTGGTTATTCCTAAAGTTGTAAAATTTGTGAGTGATTATGAAGTATTCTTCACCAATAAAGTGAGCCTTGGCTTTAGTACCGGTACAATTTTCTTCTTTTTACTTTTAATTGTTTCGCTTACATTTTTAATAATGTATACCATAAATAAAAAAGAGCAGCATTATAAAATTGGTTTTTATGCCGGAGTTACTCTTTCTTTATTTGCCATAATTACAGCGCCAAGCGGCAGCGGTATGTTCACACGCTTATTAGTACTTGGTGGAATTTTATACGCTATTCAAAAATTCAAAACAAAAACAGTTACGTTGCACGCCGTGTTCTTAAGTTTTGCTACGTTATTAATTGGTTATTCTTCTTTCTTTGTTTTAGTAATTCGTTCGCAGGCCAACACACCAATGGATGAGAACGATCCTGAGAACGCACCTAACATGCTATCGTATTTATTACGTGAGCAGTATGGCGACTGGCCAATTTTATACGGACAGTATTACAATGCGCCAACAGTTTCAAAAAGTGAGTTTGGCAGCGGCGATCCAATTTTTGCAAAGGATGAAAAAAACAAAAATTACAAAGTAATTGATTCAAGAAAAAATTCAATTCCAAAATATCAAAAAGAATTTTGTACTGTTTTCCCACGTATGTGGTCTGGCCAAAGTCACCATGAATCGGCTTACAAATATTGGGGTAATATAGCCGAACATCACCGTACAAAAAACATTGAAGGACGTGATGGAGAACCTCAAACAGTTGAGATCCCAACAATGGCAGCTAATCTTATTTATTTTAAAAATTATCAGGTTACATATATGTACCTGCGCTATTTTTTCTGGAATTTTGTGGGCAGGCAAAATGATGTGCAGGGATTGATGCGCAATACCATGGAAGGAAATTGGGTAACAGGTATTAAAGGTTTTGATGATTTTATTTTAGATACAGATACTTCACAAAAAATTTATCGCGATAAAAATAATTTTGCACAAAATCATTTTTATGCCTTGCCATTTATTTTAGGCTTATTAGGAATGATCTTTCATTTTAGAAGGAACAAACCCGATGCCTGGATCGTATTAAGCTTCTTTTTACTTACAGGTTTAGCAATTGTTATTTATCTTAATCAAACACCATATCAACCACGTGAACGTGATTATGCTTACGCCGGTAGTTTTTATGCTTTTGCCATATGGATAGGTTTTGGTGTATTGTTTATTTATGATCTTTTAAGCCGTAGAGCTGCAACTATGGGCATTGCTATTGGCTCTACTGCTTTAAGTTTAGTTATTCCTGGCATTATGGCCAAAGAAGGTTGGAATGATCACGATCGTTCTTTAAGAACCATGTCGCGCGATTGCGCCATTAACTATTTACAAAGTTGTGCGCCAAATGCGATCTTATTTACCAATGGCGATAACGATACTTTCCCGCTTTGGTATGCACAAGAAGTTGAAGGCATTAGAACAGATGTGCGTGTTGTGAATTTAAGTTTATTGCAAACCGATTGGTACATTAAACAAATGCGCAGAGCTGCTTACGATAGCAAGCCGGTACCGTTTACAATTCCAGAAGAAAAGCTAGAGGCTTCCAGGTTAGAATATTTGGTTATTAATAGCCAGAATACAAAACCGATGAATTTAAAAGATGCGCTTGACCAGGCTATAAGTGATGACCCTGCAAGTAAATATGATAATGGAGGCGAGCTGATAGATGTTATTCCAACTAAGAATTTTTACATTAATGTAGATAGTTTAAAGGTAATGCGTAACAAAGTGGTAACTGTAAAAGATACGGCACGCTTAGCGAAAAGAATTAGCTGGGATATGGGTGGCAGAAGTTACATTACTAAAAATGATCTAATGGTATTAGATCTTGTTGCAAACACAAAATGGGATCGTCCAATTTATTTTGCCGTAACTACAGGTGATGAGGCTTACGTAGGTTTAAAAAAATATTTTCAGCTGGAAGGTTTAGCTTACAGGTTTGTACCAATAAGACAAACTGAAATGGAAGAATCGCAGGGTGGCCGTGTAAATACAGAAGCCATGTACGATAACATTATGAATAAATTCCTGTGGGGCGGCATGGATAAAAAAGGAATTAATTTAGATGAGAATTGTATTCGCATGACAGGTAATTTACGTATGCAAATGGGTGTATTGGCTGGCGCATTAATTAACGAAGGCAAGGATAAAAAAGCAAAAGCTGTTTTAGACAAGTGTTTGGAAGTTATGCCGGATGAAAATATTCCTTACGATGCAACTATCTTTACTATTTGTGCAGGTTATTACCAGGTTGGTGAAATGAAAAAAGCGAATGATCTTGCAAAAAAATTATTTGATATTTTTGAAGGTGACCTTAAAATTTATAATGCGCAAAAACCTAAACACAGAGTTGCTTTTGGAAGAGAAGTTAACCAGTGTAAAGAATTAATGAAACGATTAACGGGTATAGCTCAACAATTTAAGCAGGAAGAAATAACTAAGGAGTTTATAAAACGCATGTCGGCAATTATTCCACCTGAAGAATTAGCACCTGAAGAACAACAAATGCCACAGATGCAGTAAATGTTTAACCACTAAGAACGCTAAGAAGGCGTAAAGCAAACAAAGATCTTTTCTTTGTGAACTTTAAGTAAACTTCGCGTACTTTGTGGTTAAACTTATATCTAAAAAATATTTAGATTGAAGAATATTTTACTTATACAGCCAAAATCATTTTTAAAATTGATCTATCCAAAAGCTGTATGGAAAATTAACACAATTGAAAAAATAATTTACCTGACTTTTGATGATGGTCCTATACCCGGGCTTACAGAATGGGTTTTGGACGAGCTAAAAAAATTTGATGCTAAAGCTACTTTTTTTTGTGTAGGCTCCAATATTTTAAAAAATCCCGATATTTTTGAGCGTATAAAACAAGAGGGCCACATGGTAGCAAATCATACAATGTACCACCCAAGAGGTTTTAAAACAGAATCATTAAATTATATAAATGAGGCAGAAGACTGTCGTAAAATTGTTAAAAATGACCTTTTTCGCCCACCCTATGGACAGCTGAAACGTAGCCAGTACAAGGCTTTGCTGGATAAAGGCTTTAAAATTATTTTTTGGGATGTGATAAGTTACGATTATGAGAAAATAAGTGAAAAAGCATGCGCTAATAACGTGATTCTCAATACAAAACCCGGCAGTATAGTGCTGTTTCACGATAATTACAAGGCTGAAAAAAATTTACGCTATTCTTTGCCGTTATATCTGAAACATTTTGCACATTTGCACTACAAATTTAATGTTATAGAATCATGAGGCGAGTTTTACAGTTTACGTTCTTTTTCTCTTTTCTGCTTTTTATATCTTGCGGTTCTAATTCAAATACTGTAGTTGAAAAAACTTTTCATGTTTGGGGTAACAACGAAATTTGCAAACACAATATTGAAAAAGCCTGTAAATTAAACGGTGTTTCTGATGCCAGCTGGAATGCTGATTCAAAACTTTTAAAATTTAAAATTGATACCGCGATCTTAAATACGGACGCAGTTTTAAAATCGGTTGCAAGCGCCGGTTACGATAACGAATTATTTTTTGGTAACGATTACGCCTACTCTAATTTACCCGAAGCCTGCCAATACGAAAGAAGGGATAATTAATTTTTTGCCTTATACAAAGGCACCGTACTACACGGCTCACCATACATTATACTTTTAGCAAGAGGTTTTAATAAAGTAGTTAATTGCACATAGGCATTTGTTGGTAGCTCTTTTTCGCCGCAACCTTTTATAACTACACGGGCATCTTTAAATTGAGAGGTATCTAAAGCGTTTAATTTTTCTGCGAATAAAATATTCTCTATATCTTTTAAATTTCCAAAAATAATTCTCTTAGCATAAGGCTCTATGGCCAGTGTCAACAACATATAAGCCCATGTAGGCACAATGGCATCAGCTGTACAGATCAATCCAACAATTTTATCTTTATAAATACTCCAATCGTTTGCTTTAATAAATTCCCTAAAATCTTTTTCTTTCAGAATTTGCTCCATGAACAAATGTGGTTTAATATCAAATAAAACACGTTCGCCCGGAACATAAAATTCTTCCAGATCGATGGTAACAATGCCACTGTTTGAAACCTTATTTACTATCTCATCCATTTTGCTTCTGTTTATTTCAATCCCCCAACAACACACAAGCTATCTCACCCCCCTTTTCAAAGGGGGATTGGTTGCTTACATAAATCCTAATTCCAACTGCGCTACTTCGCTCATCATTTCTTTTTCCCAGGTTGGCTCAAAGGTTAATTTTAATTCAGCTGACTTTACACCGGCAACTAATTTACATTTATTTTCTACTTCAGCCGGTAAACTCTCTGCTACCGGGCAGTTTGGCGATGTTAAAGTCATTACGATCTTTAAATTATTTTCATCATCCAAATGCAATTCATATATCAAACCTAATTCCCAAACATCTACAGGGATTTCCGGATCAAAACAGGTCTTGATCTCTTCGATAATGCGTTGCATTAACTCTGTATTTTTTGTAACTATTATTGCTGCCATTCTTATTAAGTCATTAGTCGTCAGTCGATAGATTTTAGTCCTAAACTAACTAGTTTTTTAAATAATTTATTAAACCGTATAATGTTTTATTAATTTCGTCAATATCAGAAGCTAACTTTTTAAATTTATCATCAGAAATATATTCCAGATCTAAAGCAATATATAAATGAGATTTTACTTCAGCTAAAGACCCTTTTGAAATATTAAGGAACCGTTTGAAATCCCCATCTGACTTTCTTTCATATCCTTCGGCAATATTTGCCATAACTGAAACTCCACTTCTTCTAATTTGGTCTCTTAACCCATAGTCTTTAGCAAATTTATCATTTGAAGAAAGAATATAGATCTCCTTGCACAAAACTCTCGCTTTTTGCCAGGAAATTATTTCTTCGAAACTTTTAAACGCAGTCATCTTATTTATCTTTTTAAGTCCAGGACTATATTCTAACGACTAGCCACTATCGACTAAACGAAAGCGCATCCATCTTCATTTTATTTATCATACTAACTAAACCATTTGCTCTTGTAGGACTTAAATGTTCTTTTAAACCAATTGTATCCACAAATTTAAGATCTGCTTTTACAATTTCTTCTGCTTTATGGCCTGATAAAACTCTTACCATTAATGCTACCATTCCCTTAGTAATTATCGCATCGGCATCTGCAGTATAAACAACTTTTCCATCTTTCAATTCAGAATTTAACCATACCCTACTCTGACATCCTTTTATAATTCTGTCTTCTGTTTTAAATTCTTCTTTTATTAAAGGCAAAGACTTTCCAATGTCGATCAGGTGCTCGTATTTACCTTCCCAATCGTCACCAAAGATCTCAAACTCTTCAATAATTTCTTTTTCTATTTCGTTAATAGTCATTAGTCTTTTGTCGTTAGTCCTAGTTCAACATTTTAATCACTTTCACTAGCTTCTCAATAAAAATATCTATCTCTTCTTTTGTATTATAAATAGCAAACGAAATTCTAACCGTACCTTGTACATTTAAACAGTGCATTAAAGGTTGTGTGCAATGGTGACCGGTCCTAACAGCAATGCCGTATTTATCCAACAAAGTTCCAACATCAAAAGGATGCTGTTCTTTTATATTGAAAGAAATAACGCCCGCTTTATGATCACTCTTTCCATAAATAATTACCTCCGGTATTTCACTCATCTTTTTTTGAGCATACTGCACCAATTCATGTTCGTGATCAAAAATAGTTTGCGTGCCGACTGAATTCATAAAATCAATTGCAGCGGCAAAACCAATTGCACCCGAAATATTTGGGGTGCCAGGTTCAAAACGCAAAGCACCTTCCGCATACTCAGTTTTTTCGAAGGTCACGGTTTTAATTGTACCACCACCCGGTTTTGAAGTAGAAAGCTCTTTTAACCATTTCTCAGAAAGATATAATAAACCAATACCGGTTGGCCCGTACATTTTATGTGCACTACATACAAAAAAATCAACATTCAGTTTTTGAAGATCAATTGGCATGTGTGGTGCAGACTGTGCCCCATCCACTAAAATTGGAATATTATTTTTTTGAGCTATTGTTTTAATTTTTTCAAGATCCGTTATTAAACCCAACGTATTTGAAACATGTGTAATAGCAATCAACTTTGTTTTTGCAGAAATTAATGCGGGAATTGCAGCGTAATCAATTGTCTGATCTTCTAATAAAGGAATAACTTTTAATTTTCCTCCATTTGCCTCTGCCCATAATTGCCATGGTAAAATATTTGAATGATGTTCGTAGGTTGACAAAATAATTTCGTCGCCAGTTTGCAGATAATTTTTAGCCAGGCCTTGCGCAACCATATTTATAGAATCGGTTGTACCGGCAGTAAATATAAGTTGCTGATCATTGTTTACATTAAAATGTTGAGCAAGAGTTTTACGGGCTTGTTCAAACAGTTCTGTTGCTTTTCTGCTAAGTGTATGAACACCACGGTGAATATTGGAATTGGAATTTTTGTAATAATCAGAAATACTTTCAATAACTGAAAGAGGTTTTTGACTGGTTGCACCATTATCAAAATACACAAGGTTGTAACCATTTATTTTTTGGTTAAGAATGGGGAATTGCTCACGTATTTTATTTTGCTCTTTCAATTATAATTCGTTCTCAAACAGATTCAAAATTTTATCTTTTAGTTCGTCAACTTCAATTTTATTAATTACTTCCTGCGCAAAAGCATTCAATAATAATTTCTTTGCGCTTTCGCGGCCAATACCTCTTGCATTCAAATAGAAAACTGCTACCTCATCTATTTTACCTGTAGATGTGCCGTGCGAACATTTTACATCATCGGCATAAATTTCCAATTGCGGTTTTGTATTTATAGTAGCATCGTCACTTAATAAAATATTCTTACTGCTTTGGTAAGCGTTTGTTTTTTGAGCATCTTTTCTTACATAGATCTTACCGTTAAAAACGCCGGTACTTTTATCTGTGATGATACCTTTATACAATTCATTGCTTTCGCAATTTGGCATTTGATGATCCATCAACGTATGGTTATCTACCAACTGATTATTTTTTGTTGTAAATAAGCCATTTAAATGCGCCTCGCAATTTTGCGCTCCTAACACTACATTGTGATTATTACGAACCAATGCCCCACTTAACGTAACGGTTGTATTATCGTATTTACCGTAACGGCTAATTGTTACCTGGTTTGTATTTACAGAAAAGCCGTTTTTGCCTTCATTTTGAAAAGTGTAGGAAGTTAATTTCGCATTTTCGCCAACAAATTTTTCACTTAAAAAGTTAGTGAACACTTTTCCTGTGCCAATACAAATTTGTTCTTCGATAATTGTTGCTTCCGCATTTTTTCCCAATTCAATCACATTTCTTGGATTTACCAATGCCTCTGAATTTGCACTTGACACGTACAAAATATGAATTGGTATTTGCAGCTGTTCGTTATCTGCTATTTTTAAGTGAAAACCTGTTCCACTAAACGCTGTGTTTAAAGCAATAAAAGCGTCAGACTCTACATTCGCCAAAGACCCAATTAATTTTTTCTCATCTTTATCAAGATTAGAAAAAGCCGTGAGGTGTAAGCCATTTAAAATTAGCTTATCGCTTAAGCTTTCTGAATAATTCCCGTTTACAACAACTAACGTTAAAGCATCCTTTAACTTGTATTGCGCAACATCGGTAACAGAATTTAATTTTTGCTCAATATTTTTAAATTCTTTTTTAAAGATCCCATCAATATTACAGTACTTATAGTCTTCGTGTTTATTATTTGGAATACCCTTATTCTCTAAATACAATAATGCTTTAGAAAGTTGGTCATTATCAATAAAATTAACCTTCTCTGCTGAAGAAGAGATCTTATCGATTATTAATTGTGCAGTGTTTGATTTCTCAGCTATCATATTACTTTTCTAAACTTTCAAACTGTTTTTTGATCTCGTCATATCCTTTTGCTTCTAATTCTAACGCTAATTCTTTACCACCTGATCTTACAATTTGACCATTGTATAAAATATGTACAAAATCAGGAACGATATAATCTAATAAGCGTTGGTAGTGTGTAATTACAACAAAAGCGTTTTCTTTACTCTTTAATGCATTAACACCAGTAGCAACAATACGTAAAGCATCAATATCCAATCCGCTATCTGTTTCATCTAATACCGCTAGTTTAGGATTTAACATCGCCATTTGGAAGATCTCGTTCCTCTTTTTTTCACCACCACTAAATCCTTCGTTCACACTTCTGTTGGTTAATTTTCCGTCAAGCTCAACCAACTTTTGTTTTTCTTTTACCAATGCTAAAAAATCCTTCGCAGGCATTTCCTCTTGTCCGTGATAAGCTCGAATTTCATTTAAAGCGGTCTTTAAAAAGTTAATATTGCTTACTCCCGGTATTTCTACAGGATACTGAAACGCTAAAAATAACCCTTCACGTGCCCTGTCTTCAGCGGCAAGATCCAACAAGTTCTTACCATTAAAAATCACTTCGCCTTGTGTAACTTCATAATCTTCACGCCCGGCTAAAACACTTGCAAGAGTAGATTTTCCTGAACCGTTTGGCCCCATTATGGCATGAATTTCTCCGGCCTTAATTTCTAAATTAATTCCTTTTAATATTTCTTTATCGCCAATTGAGGCATGTAGATTTTTAATTGTTATCATGTGGTTGTTTTAAATATTATAACTATAATCGAATATTTTTACGTTTAAATTTTTTATATAAAAAGCTTCTTTACTTTTGTTCCAGATAAAAAAACTCAGCTTATCATGCTCTTCAAATTTTCCGGTAACGCCCATTGAAAGTGTGCATTTTTTCCACTCACAACAATCGGTTGAGGGAATTTCGTTTAATCTGAAGGCTTCATAAATTTTGCTTTTGTTGTCGGGTCCCGAACCATTCAAATTAAAGGAAGCGTTATAAGAGGAATTTATTGAAACTTCTTTTCTTTCAAATTCAGCAACAACATAAAAATTATTTGATCTTCTTTTAATATCAAGATCATAACCGGCGCCATATTCTATATCTTTAAAATTGTATATGCTATCAAAAACAACATTTGGGTATTTGGCGCTTTTACTTTCGAATAATAATTGGCCCCCATTTTTTGAGTACAAAGGCAGATCGTTAGCCCCACCCAAACTATCGCCATATGCTTTATTTGTTTTTAAGAATACATAGGCGTATTTATTAAAATTCATTCCGTTTCCTTTAATGATTCCGTTGCGGTATTGATAAATATATAAAAGATTCATGCACAAAAAAAGTAAAGCCACAATGCTAACAGCGTATTTTAATTTTGGTTTAAAATTCTGGAACATGTATGCGCCTGCAATTATAAACATGGGGATAAAATCTACAAATGTGCGGATACCAAATCCGTCAAAATAATTATAGGCCCAATAAGATCCAAATATGTAAAAGATAATAGCTAAAGAGAAAACAAAAACAAAACCTTTATACCTGTTAATATTAAACATTGGTATTAAACCAAATAACAATAAAAGACAAAGCGGAACGTAAATAAATAAGCCGTTATTAAATCCAAACAGCATTTTAAATATCTGCGGATCGTTAAAGTAAAAGCCATTACCGGCGTAAGAATCCTGAATGAGTTTTCCGTTTTGATTGTACCAGGCAATACTTTGGATTGAACAAACTAAAAATAAAATAACGATTGAGAAATAAAAATATTTTGATTTTATTATCACTTTTATAGTACTTATAAGATCGTATTTATTTTGAAAAAAGAAAGGAACAAAAAGTAATAGAATAACATTTACAGGACGCACAAGAATAATTAAACCTAAAATAACTGCGCTTAAATAATAATATTTTACTTTTCTTTTTTGAAAAAGATTTAATACAAAATAAAAGAACATACTTGTTAATGCAAAAGCGTAAACGTGTGGCATACCAGGTTCGTTAACTGCATAACTAAAAAGGTGTGTGCCAAAACAGGTTAAAAAAATAAGTGCAGCAACGTAGTTTTGTTTTATGTTTAGTTGTAATAATAATTTTTTAACGAAGACCAATCCAACTGTGCAATAAAAGATCCCTGCAAAATAAACCCCCATTTGAAAAGGTAAAGAAAATCCATCCACCTCAAAACCAAAGATCTTTGAAAAAAGTAAAGCTGTAAAAAAGAAAGGCGCAATTAGTATTGAAACTCCAATAGTATGAACGTTAATTGTGCCTGTAGGTGTTTCTATCAAATACCAATCATTTCCGCTTTGATGTGTAAAATTATTCTCGATAAAAAGTGAAACGAGGTAAGAATAATAATCACGCGCATCGCCATCAATTGCAATTTTCCTTTCGAAGCTAAGAACTACAAAAAAAAGTACAATAACACAAAATGCTATAACAAGATTTAAATAATTATTTTTTACGAATGAATTCAAAATACAAATACTATCCCACGCTGCCTTCTAAACTTACTGCTAATAATTTTTGGGCTTCAACAGCAAACTCCATTGGAAGTTTATTTAATACTTCTTTACAATAACCATTTACAATTAAACCAATTGCTTTTTCGTTATCAATGCCGCGTTGCTTGCAATAAAATAATTGGTCTTCACCAATTTTGCTTGTTGTAGCCTCGTGTTCAACAACTGCAGTTTTATCTTTAATTTCTATATAAGGGAAAGTATGTGCGCCACATTTATCACCCATTAATAAACTATCGCATTGCGAAAAATTACGCGAATTAGTTGCGCCCTTCCGAATTTGAACTAAACCGCGGTAACTGTTATTGCTAAAACCTGCGCTTATTCCTTTTGAAATAATAGTACTGCGGGTATTTTTTCCGATGTGGATCATTTTTGTTCCGGTATCAGCTTCCTGCATATTATTGGTTAAAGCCACCGAATAAAATTCGCCAACACTGTTATTACCTTTTAAAATTACCGAAGGATATTTCCAGGTAATAGCCGAACCGGTTTCAACTTGTGTCCAGCTAATCTTTGAATTATCTTCTAAACAAATGCCACGCTTGGTAACAAAATTAAAGATGCCGCCTTTACCATTCTTGTCACCCGGATACCAGTTTTGAACGGTGCTGTACTTTACTTCTGCATTTTTATGTGCGATAATTTCAACGATTGCGGCGTGTAATTGGTTCTCATCGCGTTGTGGCGCTGTGCAACCTTCAAGATACGAAACATAACTTCCTTCATCGGCAACAATTAAAGTACGTTCAAACTGGCCGGTACCTGTTGCATTGATACGGAAATAAGTAGAAAGTTCCATCGGGCATCTAACGCCTTTGGGTATGTAGCAAAAAGACCCATCGCTATAAACTGCTGAGTTTAATGCTGCAAAATAATTATCGGTATATGGAACAACAGTGCCCATATATTTTTTTATTAGGTCTGGAAATTCATGAACAGCTTCGCTGAACGAACAAAAAATAATTCCTTTTTCAGAAAGTGTTTCTCTAAAAGTTGTTTTAACCGATACACTGTCAAAAACCGCGTCCACCGCTATGTTTGATTGCACACCGCTTAAACGTTTTTGTTCTTCTAATGAGATGCCGAGTTTGGCAAATGTTTTTAAAAGTTCAGGATCTACCTCATCTAAACTTTTTAATTCTGGTTTAACTTTTGGTGCAGAATAATAACTTATATCCTGGTAATTAATTTTTGGATAATGTAAATGTGCCCAATTGCTTGGCTCAGGTAATGTTTGCCAATGGCGGAAAGCTTTTAGCCTAAACTCAAGCAACCATTCCGGTTCGTTCTTCTTTTTACTAAGTGCGGTTACAACCTCCTCATTTAAGCCTGGAGCAAAAGTATCCGAATCAATATTGGTTGTAAAACCAAATTCATAGTCCTTATTAATATGTTCTTGTAAGATCTCGTTAGCCATTCTCTTTAATTTAAAATTAAAGGTTCAAAATTCAAAGTGCTGTTACTGTTCAATTTTGTATTTTGTTCCTTTTAGTTCTGATTGTTTTAAATAATTAATAAATCCTGATAGCATTTTACTTATTTGGGTGATTTTATCATTCAACTCTCTAAATTCTTTGTCTGTAATAAATTCCAATTCTTTAATAATATATAATTGTGCTCTTACTTCTCCTGCTGACCCTTTTGAATAACTTAAGAATTGAATAAACTCTTTATTTCCATTTCTTTCGAATCCCTCTGAAATATTTGATATTATTGAAATTGATGCTCTTCTAATTTGATCTTTAAGTCCAAAATCCTTTTTCAGTTTTTCATTTTCAGTAATTTTATAGATGCTAACACAAAAATCTTTTGCAGCGATCCACACCTCTAAATCTTCAAATTTTTTTGCCGCTCCCATATTTCTTATTTTACAAATTTTGAATTTTCAATCTTGAATCTTAAACTGAGAAAGATTCGCCGCAACCACATGTGCGATTGGCATTAGGGTTATTAAATACAAAACCTTTACCATTAAGGCCACCGGTATATTCTAATTCCGTTCCAACCAGGTATAAAAAGCTTTTTCTATCTACAACAATTTTTATTCCTTTATCTTCAAACATCTGGTCACCCTCTTTTAACTGGTTGTCAAACTCCAATTTATAAGATAAACCAGAACATCCACCACCATCAACTCCAACCCGGATAAAAGTATCTACAGGACGGTTTTCTGTCTTGATCAGATCAATGGCATGATTCTTAGCATTTTCTGTTACAGTAATCATAACTATTTGATTTTAAATTATTTAACAATTATTCTTAATTAGATTAAATCTAAATTAGTACAAAAATACCATAAAAATGGTATCTTTACAAGTATAAAACCTAAAAATTAAAGAAGCTTAACGGATTAAAACAAAAAATCACTGAGTTTCAAATTAAGGGCATAAAAAATGCTTGTTTTATATTAACACTCAATTGATTAAAACCTTTTGGTTTAATTGAAACAGCCTTGAGAATTTTAAATAATTTCATAGATTAATTGAAAAGAACCATCCTTATAATTGTTTCAACTTTTTGCAGTACCTTTTGTTTCCCACAAGCGAACGATACACTTTATATACATTACCTCGACCATCCGCCTTTTTCAACTTCTGAAAACGTTGCACCAAAAGGACTTGAGATAGACATTATCAACGATTATATACTTTGGCAAAAAACCACAAAAAAACTAAACTTCACACCAAAATATATTCCTTTTACTGATGCTGATGTTTTTTATACAAGTGTAAAAAATTCATCGCGTAATACTATTGGACTTGGTGCTGTTACCATAATTCCCGAAAAAGCAAAAGAAATAGAATTTACAAGTGCTTATTTAAAAAACGTTGCCTTTTGTATCTCAAATGGAAATGCAACAGATATAAAAGCGAAAACACAACCCGAGATAATTAAAACCTTTGGTAGTATGACCGCACTAACTGTTACCAATACAACTTTAAATAAATATGTTAACGAGCTAAAAAAAACTTATTTGCCCGAACTTAAATTAATAGCACAGCCAAGTGGTACTAAAATACTTGACGAAATTGCAAGGAATATTTTATATTTTGGTTATGTGGACGCAATTACTTTTTGGTATTATGTAAAAAACAATCCCGGTAAATTCGTAAAAATTCAAAAACCACTTATTCAAACAAAAGAAGAATTTGGTTTTATCTTACCAAAAGGTTGTAATCAAAAAGTACTATTTAATGAGTTCTTTGCCGGCTTCAAAAAAACAAAAAATTATCATTTGATCCTGGAAAAGCATTTAGGTTCTTACATGGGGCAAATAATGGCAGTTAATTAACTACATTTTATTCGCCTTCCCATTCATGCAAAAAATTACCGAGATCAAAGAGTTTTACACTGTAAAGCGTAAAGAAAGAGTAAATGGCGAAGAGATCTTAGTCGACAAAAAACAATACCGTTATCGCGATGTTCCTTATGTTGATGGATGGGCAAGGTTTGGGCACTGGTTACTGGATTATTTATTCAGGTTAATTTTTGAATTGGCAATTGGTGTTGTTTTAGGAGTTATCCTTGCATTAACCGGCACCCTTGGCCTCTTATCCGATCCCTCTATCGACACTTACAATAAGATCTTTAGCTGGTTGATCTTTCAACCTCTTTATTATTTTTTATTCGAATACGCTATGCAGGCTTCTCCTGCAAAAGCCTTATTGGGAAGAATAGTTGTAGATGAATATGGCAACAAACCAACAGCCCGCCAGTTCTTTATCCGTTCCATATCAAGAGTAGTGCCTTTTGAGGCTTTTTCTTGTTTATCGCCGTTGGGCTGGCATGATAACTGGAGCAATACATTTGTGTTAAGAAAAAAGGATCTTAAAGAACTAAAACTTCTTCAAAAAATAAATAATATTGACACTACTTCCGTATCTTTACCAAAAGAAATATGATAGCAATTAACAAAACATTAATAAGCGAAGACCTGTTGGACAAAAAATTTGTTTGCGATCTTAATGCCTGCAAAGGTGCTTGTTGTGTTGCCGGCGATAGCGGTGCCCCCCTTGATAAGGACGAACTAAAGGTACTTAACTCTGTAGTAGATAAAGTAAAACCCTACATGGTTAAAAAGGGAATTAAAGCCATAGAAAAACACGGTGCTTATGTAATTGATGGAGATGGCGATTATACTACAACCCTTGTAAGTCCAGGAGCTGAGTGCGCCTTTGTTTTTTTTGATGAAAAGAAAATTGCAAAATGCGCCATTGAACAGGCTTATTATGATGGAAAGATTAACTGGAAAAAACCTATTAGCTGTCATTTATATCCGATACGCATTACAAAGCATAAAGATTATGATGCCGTAAACTATGATAAATGGGACGTTTGTAAGCCAGCCTGTGAGTGCGGCACAAAATTAGATATACCGGTTTATAAATTCTTGAAGGAGCCATTGATCCGCAAATATGGTAAAGAATGGTTCAAAGAATTAGAGAAGAGTGCAAAACTTTTTTTGAAAAAATAAATAAAGATGAAGATTTTAATTACAGGATCGAATGGTTTATTAGGCCAAAAACTGGTTTATAAACTTAGAAACCATAAGGATATTACCTGTATTGCTACTGCCCGTGGCGAGAATAGGCTGGTAAAACAAGATGGATATATTTATGAAACATTAGATATTACCAGCGGAAAAGATGTAGAAAACGTTTTTGCCAAACACATGCCCGACGTTGTAATTAATACTGCGGCAATGACTAACGTTGATGCCTGCGAAACAGAAAAAGAAGCATGCTGGGCCATGAATGTAACTGCGGTTCACAACCAGGTAAAATCCCTTGAACTTTTAAGAACTGATAACACAGGCTATAAACCACACTTTATTCATTTAAGCACCGATTTTATTTTTGACGGTACGCATGGTCCTTTGGATGAGAATGAAAAACCCAACCCTTTAAGTTATTATGCCGAAAGTAAATTGGCTGCAGAAATAATTGTACAAGGCTGTTCATTAGATTGGGCCATTGCCCGTACCGTTCTTGTTTATGGTATTGTAGACAATATGAGTAGAAGTAATATTGTGCTTTGGGTAAAATCAAATTTAGAACAAGGTAAAACCATTAATGTGGTGGATGACCAGTTTAGAACCCCAACCTTGGCCGAAGACCTTGCAGATGGTTGTATTTTAATTGCACAACAAAGAGCAAAAGGCATTTATAATATTTCAGGAAAAGACTACTACAGTATTTTAGAGTTAGCGCACGTAGTTGCAGATTATTATAAATTAGATAAAAGTTTGATTAAGCCAAGTAAAAGTGCAGATATTAAACAACCTGCCAAACGCCCGCCAATTACAGGTTTTATTATTGATAAAGCCAAAAAAGAACTGGGTTACAACCCGCACAGTTTTACAGAAGGCATTAAGATCCTTGAAGACCAGATAAAGGAAATGTCAAAATAGGTTAATTAAACAATCTGTTTACAATCTCCGGTTGATATCTTACGTTTAAATCAAACATGTATCCTTTCATATTCTTTAACTTTATTAGTTTGAATTAATAAATTGGCAAGCGGAATAAAAAAACTGGCAGGGCAAACCGTAATTTATGGTTTAGGTACAATTGTGCCCCGGTTTTTAAATTACCTCTTAACCCCTCTTTTAACTTATGGATTTACCGCCGCCGAATACGGTATTAATAGTGAACTATACGCTTACATTTCTTTTTTAAATGTCATTTTTACTTATGGCATGGAAACCACTTTTTTTAATTTCAGTTCTAAATTAGAAAATAAACAAGAGGTTTATAATACCGCTTTGCTCTCACTAATTCTTTCTTCGGTGTTTTTTAGTTTATTGTTTTTGGTTTTTGCAGGATCAATTGCTGAAGGATTGTCTACACCCAACTCTGTTTATTTACCACAATTTATTATCTGGAGTGTATTAATCGTAGCAAGTGATTCCATCACTGCCATACCATTTGCGCAGTTGCGTTCGGAAAATAAAGCAATGAGATTTTCTGTTCTAAAATTAAGCAACGTAATCATCAATTTTGGTTTGACCATTTTCTTTTTAAAAATTTGCAAGTCCAGTTACGATAATGGCGAAACAAATTTCATGGCTTCGCTTTACAATCCTGAAATAGGAATTGGTTATGCTTTTCTAGCCAATCTTTTAGCGAACTGTTTTACACTTGTTCTTTTATCAAAACAATTTGCAACTCTAAAATTTTCTTTAAATATAGAATTACTGAAAAAAATGTTGAGCTACGCCTGGCCATTAATTATTTTAGGCTTTGCCGGCATGATCAACGAAACTTTAGACAGGATTATTCTTAAAAAATTAATTGTAGATAAGTCTGAAGCGCAGATAGCTCAAGGCGTTTACGGAGCCTGCTACAAGATCGCCATTTTAATGACCATATTTATACAGGCATTTCGCTTTGCTGCCGAGCCTTTCTTTTTTAATAAGGCAAAAGAAAAAGATTCAACAAAATCATATGCCTTAGTAATGAAATACTTTGTTATTTTTTGTTTATTCCTCTTTTTAGCAACCACTTTAAATTTAGAATGGATAAAATTATTTATTGGCCCAAATTTTAGAAGCGGTTTAAATGTGGTGCCCATTTTATTAATGGCCAATTTATGTTTGGGTGTAGTTTATAATTTAGCTATTTGGTATAAATTAAATGGCCAAACAAAATTCGGGGCTATAATTGCTATTGTAGGAGCAATTATTACCATTGTGGTAAATGTTATTTTTGTGCCAAAATACTCTTATGTAGCTTCGGCATGGGCCACCCTTGCCGCTTATGCGGGAATGATGATACTTTCGTATGTTTTAGGGCAAAAATATTTCCCTATAAAATATAATATCAGAGCTATGACAGTTTATACATTGCTTGCTTTGGGGTTTTATGCCATTAGCCTAACTTATAGCGATATGGAAAACACTGTTTTAAAAGTAATATTGAATAACTTGTTTGTAGCATTTTTTGTTTTTATTCTTTTTAAGTTAGAATTTAATAGTCTTAAAAAACTAAAACAAAATGTCAACGTCACTAATACTGAAAGTAGTTAACCAGTCAAAACATTCTTTACCAGAATATGCAACCGTCCAGGCAGCCGGACTAGATCTAAAAGCAAACATCAACGAACCCATTGTTTTAAAACCTTTACAACGCCAGTTAATTCCCACCGGCTTATTCATTGAATTACCAAACTCTTACGAAGCACAAATACGGCCACGCAGTGGGTTAGCATTTAAAAATGGTATTACTGTTCTTAACTCGCCCGGCACTATTGATGCTGATTACAGAGGAGAAATAAAAGTTCTGTTAGTGAATCTTTCTAACGAAGAATTTACTGTTAACGATGGCGAGCGCATTGCCCAAATGGTAATAGCCAAACACGAACAAATTAAATGGGAACAGGTTTCTGTTTTAGAAGAATCTAACAGGGGTGCCGGAGGTTTTGGCAGTACCGGGAAAAAATAAAATTCTATTTACAAAAAGTTTGCTTTATCTCTTCGGCCATTTGTGAACCGGATTTGATAGCGTCGTTAATTATAGCGCAAGATCTTGCGTCATCTTTTTGTTTATGATAAATATAGGCAAGGTCAATATAAGCGTCAAAATTCTTTGGATCAAGATTTATTGTTGTTTCATAATCCTTTATGGCTTTTGCATGATCACCAATATTTTCATGGCAGGATGCCCGATAACAATAGGCCTGTGAATACATAGGCTTTGCTGAAAGACAGGTATTAAGATCTTCAATAGCTTTTTTATAATTCGCTAATGCGCCAAAAGCCTGCGAACGATTATATAACGCATTCACATGATTTGGAAATTTGGTTAAAACAATATTGAACTCATCAATACTTTTTGAGTAATTTTTTTCGGAGAAAAATATAAGCCCGCTTAAAAAGTGCGCCTCAACAAACTTAGGATATGTTTTAATTAATAAACTGCAATTGGTTTGTGCCTCTTTTAAATTATTTATTTTTAAATAGATCAAACCTTTGTAATACAGCGCGCTGTCTTTTTGGTAATTTTTCGCGATACACGAATCCATTTGATGCAAAGAAGTTTTAAAAGCACTAACAAGTATACATTCTCTTACTTTAGAGAAAACTGTTTGCCCATGACCAAACAAGCCAATTATAACAAGTGTATATAAAAAAACTGATCTCATGTTTTAAAGATAACAAAAAAAATCGTTTTAAGACAATTTTAGCAGATTGAGACGTAAACAGTAACAGTTAAAACTGGCTACAAGGCAATTATAGCCCACATTCTACCGGTTTTCCCTTTATCACGGCGGTAACTAAAAAAATCGTTTTCAAAGGTGCAACGGTTCATGGCCCAGATATTTTTTTCGGGAATTTTGTTTTGTAATAACACAAATTTATTACAGGCAATAAGATCTATTTTATTTTCCTTCCAGCAGAATGATGGAAAACCAGCGTTTGCAAATTGTTCAATGACTTCATTCCCCACTTCAAAATTATTCTGGCAAATTCCTTGTCCAATAGCCACATGAATATTTTTTTCTTCGGCGCCCAACTTTAGCATTTCCCGAATTGTATTTTGGGCTATATAATTTACTGTGCCGCGCCAACCTGCATGCGCAGCACCAATAATATTACTTTTGTTGTCATGAAATAATAAAGGATAACAATCGGCAATACTCACAGCCAGCACTAAATTCTTTTGATCACTAACTAAGGCATCGCCTTCCTGCTGTCCAATTTTTGCCTTACAAACTATATTGCTATGAATTTGTTTGAGGTAACATAAATTATCAATCGATAAATTTAAATTCTCTAACGCTAATTTTCTGTTGCTTTTAATGTTCTGGGGTTCATCTTCCGAACCGCCTAAATTTAAAGATGCAAATGGTGCTTTTGAGATCCCGCCCTCTCTTGTCGAAAAGCCATGAATACAGCCTATGTTAGGTGCTTTTAACCACATTAAATACTTACAAAAACGATTCCTGAATTCTAGTTAATATAACTTAGCTTCATCATATTAGTTCTGCCTTTTTCTTTCATTGGCATACTTGCAATATTTATTACAAGATCATCGTCTTTAACAAATCCTCTGCTCTTTACAAAATCTTTCAGGTCTGTAATTGTATCATCAGTGCTTTCATATTTATTATAATAGAAACCACGGATACCCCATACCAAACTTAATGTTGTAAGTAAAGGTTGATTATCTGTAAAAATAAAAATATGCGCTTTTGGGCGGTGACTTGATAATTTAAATGCAGTGTACCCACTGTTTGTCATGCTAATAATAGCCTGCGCCCCTGCATGATGTGCCAGTGAGCAAGCGTTATAACAAATACTATCTGTAATGTATGTAATTGTTTTAATTTGCGGTGTATGTTCTTTGTAATAGATACTATCCAATTCTTCTACCTGTGTAATTATACGACGCATCATTTCAATTACCTTAACCGGGTATTTTCCAACCGAGGTTTCGGCACTCAACATTACAGCATCGGCACCATCCATTACTGCATTGGCAACGTCGTTAACCTCAGCACGTGTTGGTGTATAACTGGTGATCATACTTTCCATCATTTGTGTTGCAATAATAACGGGCTTACCTATCTCGACACATTTTTGTACGATCATTTTTTGCAATAACGGAACTTGTTCCATAGGCAATTCAACACCAAGGTCTCCACGAGCAACCATTATACCATCGGTTACATCAATAATATTATCAATTTCCTTTATCGCTTCGGGTTTCTCTATTTTTGCGATCACGCGTGCGCGTTTGCCTTTGTGTTTGATAATGTCTTTTAACTCAACAATATCAGTCACACTTCTAACAAACGATAGACCTATCCAGTCAAAATCCTGCTCCAATGCAAAATCAAGATCTCTTATATCTTTTACAGTTAAACACGGCAACGATATTTTTGTGTTGGGTAAATTAACTCCTTTCTTAGAAGATAAAATGCCGCCAACTAAAATTTCACAACGCACAAGATCTTTACCGTTAGTATCAATAACTTTTAAATGGATCTTGCCATCATCAATCAAAACAGTTTCGCCAGCTTTAACATCTTGCGGAAATTGCGGATATGTAATATAGATCTGATGTTCATCCCCTTCACACTCTTTTGTTGTGATAGAAATTAAATTGCCGTTAATAAGATTCGCGCTGTTGTCTTTCATAACACCAATACGCAATTTTGGCCCTTGTAAATCGGCAAGGATACCAACGTGACGGTTTAATTTTTTATTTAACTCACGGATATTTTTAACTGTATGTAAAACCGCCTCGTAATCGCCATGCGAAAAATTTATCCGGCAAATATCCAATCCCTCTTTAAACATACCTTCTAATACATTAATATCAGAGGTTGCAGGCCCCATAGTAGCAACAATTTTTGTTCGGTTAAAATGACTCATAGTAATAGTGCTTAAAATAACGACATCTAAGTTAAAAAAATAAGAATAGCTTTGAAATTATTTAATGGTTATTTTATTGCTATCTATGTGCCCGGAGGCGTGCCAAAGTTGTTTGGGTTGATGCTTGTGGTGTTACTACCATTTAAAAAAGATCTTTTACGGTTGCAGCGCTCGACACTGGAAATAGCTATTTCAAGGGTTTTATTATCAAAAGTAGATGCGGCAACAAGCTTATAGTGTTCAATTGCTTTATCCAAATTTCCCTCAGCTTCAAACATAATAGCCCATTCGTTATTAATAGTTGATCTGTTGATGCCAACAACAGTTTCAGCTTTTGTAAGCAGTGCTTTTAACTCGTCAAATCTTTTTAGGTTAGAAAGTAAGATGGCGTAGTTATAATAAATGGCGCAATAATCAGGGCTTGTTTGATACGCGATCTTATAATGCGTTTCTGCTTTTGTGTAATCTTTGATTTTGGTTTCGTAAATAAAACCTAAATGATTGTGTGCTTTGCCAAAAGTTGGATCGGCCGAAATTATACCTTCTAAAATTGAAACAGCTTCTTCGATCTTATTATCTTTTATTAATTGATCGGCATTGCTTAATAATTGTTCGTTATGAATGCTCATGTTATTTTATATTAGCAGTTGCACAGCCTTTATATTGTTTACTTCTGTAAAGTATTGTAATTTCTTTTTCTCTTTTTTCACCACTGGCTTCTTCTACACATTTTTTGTTGCTAATAGAAACAGTAAAAGCTAAACGCTCCCTGCTGCCGCTAGCATTTTTTGAAATGGGTGTGTTGTACATTGGATCTGTATTTATCCCTGAGAAATCTCTTTCTACAAAAACGCTGTCTGTTCCGTTATCAATTAACATACGCAAATGATCGGAAAAAAATTCGGCATACCATCCTGGCTCACTGCCTCTAGCTATTAAAAGTGGTTTGTTTGTTTTTGCAACACGTAAATTCTTGTTTTCAACATCGGTTTTTTCTTCCACCACCTTTTCAATTGCTTTAACAGTATCCTCTTTTTTGGCTTCTTCTTTTTCCAGGTTAGTTAGTGCTTCTATTTTGTTTATTGGCATAGTTTCTTCGTTCCCGTCTTTTGGAACGTTACAGGAAACAATTGCTCCGGCAACAATAAGGCAGCATATTACTTTGAGCATACTAGTGTTCTGAATGTGTAGTGTCTATTATAACATTAGTTGAATCTTCGCCTAAATTTGTAAGGATCTCCAATTTACTTGTTGGGATATTCTCTTGCTCGCCATCTTTAGGCACATTACAGGCAACAAACGTTCCTGCAAAAATTAATAACACTGCTACTTTTTTCATTTTTTATTTATTTTATAATGAAGCGAACTATGTTCCGATTCATTGTTATTTTTTACGTGAGATTACTTTTTCAACCGCCTTAACAATATCAACAGAGTCTAAACCATATTTTTTCATTAATTCATCTGGTGTTCCACTCTCGCCGAAAGAATCATTTACCGCAACAAACTCCTGCGGTGTTGGGTGATTGCGTGATAAAAACTGTGCAACACTATCTCCCAGCCCACCATTCATTTGATGTTCCTCAGCAGTGACAACACATTTTGTTTTTAAAATTGATTTTAAGATCGCGTCTGTATCTAATGGTTTAATAGTATGAATATTTATGATCTCTGCACTTATTCCTTTTGCTGCTAAAGCTTCTCCTGCTTCAATGGCTTTCCAAACTAAATGTCCGGTTGCAATAATTGTAACATCAGTACCTTCATTCAACATTACTGCTTTTCCTATTTCAAATTTTTGATCGGCCGGTGTAAAATTAGGAATGGTTGGACGACCAAAACGCAAGTACACTGGCCCATCATATTCAGCAATAGCAATGGTGGCCGCTTTTGTTTGATTATAATCGCAGGGATTAATAACTACCATGTGCGGCAACATTTTCATTAAACCAATATCTTCCAGGATCTGGTGTGTTGCACCGTCTTCTCCTAACGTAAGGCCAGCATGCGAAGCACATATCTTTACATTTTTGCCTGAGTAAGCAATGCTTTGTCGAATTTGATCATAAACACGGCCTGTACTAAAATTAGCAAAAGTGCCCGTAAAAGGAATTTTACCACCAATGGTTAAACCGGCTGCAATGCCCATCATATTTGCTTCTGCAATTCCGATCTGGAAAAAACGTTCAGGATGGTCTTTTTGAAAAGCATCCATTTTTAAAGAGCCTGTAAGGTCGGCACAAAGTGCTACAACGTTTGGATTTGTTTTTCCTAATTCAGATAAACCGGCACCAAAGCCTGAACGTGTATCTTTTTTTTCAGTGAATGTATATTTTTTCATGTGTATTTTATCTATAATAACCTAACGGTTTGTGCTAGGCCGGATTTTACTTCAAAGTTCCTTTCAATGGTTTTTATTGTTTCTTTTGCAAATTCGTACCTGAACACCACTTTGTATTTACCCGGCTGTAAATATATAATTTCGCTTTGTAACGTGGGGTTTAAGTTACAAACCCAAACAACGGTTTTTCCATCATCTACATAAATACTGCCATAACCCGTGCCTTGCTTGCTGAATAAAATATTGCCACTGGTGGGGATCTTTATAGAGTTGGTAGTGCTTTGCTTGATCTCTACATCCTTTAAATATATCCTTGGCAGGGTTAACACTTCCAGGTCATATTTACCAATAATGTACTTTTCTACTTTACCAAAATCCTGCACGTTAAGTGTTTGAAGCTCTCCGCCTTTTCTTACCAAAGTAGTTGGGTAGTATTTGTTTATAGTGCCATCCAATTCTAATTTTAAATAACCCTGCGGTGCATCTAATTTTATAATATTGTGTTTGCCCTTTATGATAGAGATATTTTTCTTTTCCTGCACCGGAATAGTGTGAACTACCAGATCATATTTCATATCAGGATCCAAAACTAAAGTATCCGGATTTCCCCTATGATTGATCGTGTGCAGGTAATTGTACTTAATGTTGGTTGTTCCTGCTTCGTAAAATGTCATATCCACATCTGTTTCTGTTGGTTTTTTTAAAATATCCAGCAGATCAACTTGAACAGTTGTTTGTGTAATAGCTTCGGTTAAAACTAATTTTAATACATCTTTAAAATTTGCTTCGTTACTTACATCATAAAATTTTCCCATACAGGCAAACACATCTGCAAATTTTGCATCAAGGCCAACACCAATAACAAAAGGACGTAAAAAGATCCCTTTCTTTTGTAATTCGGCGCTCACAGCACAAGGAAAGCCATTGCATTCTTCTATCCCATCGGTAATCAAAATAACTATATTCCGACAATTTGCTTTGGCAGTAAAATCAGCAGCACACTCTCCAAGCGAATAGGCAATTGGCGTGGTTCCCATAGGTTCCAACTTTTGAATGCGCTGTTTTATCTTTACAGAGTTTACGGTTGCGTCTGCAAAAGGCACTTCCAGTTTTGTGTCCTTACAATTCCGTTCTTTAAAAAAAGTAGTGTGTCCGTAACAACGTAAGGCCAATTCTAAATTCGGAAGATTTTTTAAGCTGTCTAAAAATTCGCCCATTACTTTTTTGGCAACTTCAATTTTTATGTTGCTATTCCACGGCGCATACATGCTATAGGAATCATCAAAAATAAAAAGTATACGGTTGGTAACCTGCGAAGACGCAGAATGTGAAATTATAAATGTTAGATTATAAATTATAAAATATTTTATTAAATTATTTTTATTCAATAAAAATTTCATTTAAAATTCAACATTTAAAATTTATAATTTCTAGTAATCCTTTTCAGTTTCTTCAATTTGCAACAATGCTTTTGCCAGTTGCTCATCATTTGGTGCAGAGCCGTGCCATTTATGAGTGCCCATCATATAATCAATGCCCATACCCATTTCGGTATTCATTAAGATCATGATCGGTTTACCTTTTCCAACAAATGTTTTTGCTTTTTCCAGGTAAGAAATAACACTTTCAAGATCATTTCCTTTTGGGTTTTCTATAACCGTCCAGCCAAACGCTTCAAATTTTGCTTTTAGGTCTCCAAGTGGTAAAACTTTGTCTACATCACCATCTATCTGGCGTCCGTTATAATCAACGGTACAAATCATGTTATCTACTTTATATGCGGCTGCGTACATAGCGGCTTCCCAGATCTGGCCTTCCTGCAATTCACCATCACCGTGTAAAGTATAAACTATAGAATTATCTTTATTCAATTTTTTTGCTAAAGCCGCGCCAATTGCCACGCTCATGCCCTGTCCTAAAGATCCGCTGGCAATACGCACACCCGGTAAACCCTCGTGTGTAGTTGGGTGCCCTTGTAAACGCGAGTTTAATTTGCGGAAAGTTTTTAGTTCCTCTACCGGAAAATACCCACAACGTGCTAAAACACTGTAAAAAACCGGACTAATATGGCCATTACTTAAAAAGAAAAGGTCGTCATTCTTACCATCCATGGTAAAAGCCTTAGGATCGTGCTTCATGATCACTTTGTAAAGCGCCACAAAATACTCTACACAACCTAAAGAACCTCCCGGATGTCCTGAACTAACGGCATGCACCATTCTAACGATATCCCTTCTAACCTGGGTTGATAATTTTTTTAAAGCTTCAATATTGGCCATTTGTATGATGTATTTGCGGCAAAATTAGCATTTGCCTATAGCTTATAAGTCTAATGTTGATAATAATTACAGGATGTTAAAAACTAAAAAAAATATTGTTTTTAGGGCTTTCGCCAAAAAGCCTCTGATATTAGTATATTTGCACGTTTTATTTATTATTAAATTTATTAGTTTATGGCCCTAAAATGTGGAATTGTTGGATTACCTAATGTTGGAAAATCGACCTTGTTTAATTGTTTGAGTAACGCAAAGGCTCAGGCCGCAAATTTTCCTTTTTGCACCATCGACCCTAATGTTGGAACCACCACAGTGCCTGATGAGCGCTTAACTAAACTGGCTGATATTGTAAAACCGCAAAATATTTTACCTACCACTGTTGAAATAGTTGATATTGCCGGGCTTGTAAAAGGTGCCAGTAAAGGTGAAGGTTTAGGAAATAAATTTCTTGGGAATATCCGCGAATGCGATGCGATACTTCATGTTTTAAGATGTTTTGATGATGATAACGTGGTGCATGTGGATGGGAAGGTTGATCCTGTAAAAGATAAAGAGATCATTGATACGGAGCTTCAATTGAAAGATCTTGAAAGTGTTGACACTAAAATGAAAAAATACGAGAAGCTGGCTAAAGTTGGTACCGATAAAGATGCGGTAAAAACTTATAATGCTTTAACCAAATTAAAAAACACCCTTGAAAGTGGCCAGTCTGCAAGGGCTTGTGCCTTAGAGGAAAATGAATTGCCATTTATTGCCGATCTGCATTTATTAACCATTAAACCGGTAATGTATGTGTGTAATGTGGATGAGGCGTCTGCTAAAACAGGCAACAAACATGTGGACGCAGTAAAAGAAGCAGTGAAAAATGAGAACTCGGAAATTTTAATTATAACTGCACAAATGGAAAGTGAAATTGCTGCCTTAGAAACTTTTGAAGAAAAACAAATGTTCTTAGGAGATATGGGATTGGACGAACCGGGAGTAAACAAATTAATTAAATCGGCCTACAAACTTTTAAAATTGGAAACTTATTTTACCGCGGGTGTAAAAGAAGTGCGCGCATGGACCATTACCAAAGGCATGAAAGCCCCACAGGCCGCTGGTGTTATACATACCGATTTTGAAAAAGGATTTATTAAAGCTGAAGTTATTGCTTACAATGATTTTGTGACATTAGGCTCTGAAGCTGCTTGCCGCGACGCAGGAAAATTAAAGATCGAAGGAAAAGAATATGTTGTGAATGATGGCGATGTGATGCATTTCCGTTTTAACGTATAATTTTTTGACACAGGATTCAAGAGACAAGACTAAAGACAGAACAACAAACTTAAAACAAGAAACCAGAAACTGTAATATGAACAATCACGAAATAGATTACAAATTATTTGGAGAAGAGATGCAGTGTGTGGAAGTTGAACTTGACCCACAGGAAGCTGTAATTGCCGAACCCGGAAGTTTTATGATGATGACCGACGGTGTGCAAATGGAAACTTTATTTGGCGATGGTAACCAAAAAGGTTTTATGGATAAATTATTTTCTGCCGGAAAACGTTTGTTAACGGGCGAGAATTTATTTATGACCGTTTACTCAAATATTTCTTCACAAAAACGCCAGGTTACTTTTGCTGCACCATACGCCGGTAAAATTATTCCTTTAAACTTAGCTAAGCTTGGTGGCAAGATCATTTGCCAAAAAGATAGTTTTTTATGCGCGGCTAAAGGTGTTGCTGTTGGTATCGAATTCCAGAAAAAATTAGGCACCGGTTTATTTGGCGGCGAAGGTTTTATTATGCAAAAGCTGGAAGGTGATGGTATGGCCTTTGTGCACAGCGGTGGACACGTTATTGAAAAAGAACTTCAGGCTGGAGATATGCTTAAAATTGATACCGGTTGTATTGTTGCTTTTACAAGCACAATTAACTACGATATACAATTTATTGGAGGTGTAAAAAATACATTATTTGGTGGCGAAGGTGTATTTTACGCAGTATTAAAAGGCCCGGGAAAAATTTGGATCCAAACATTACCTATTAGTCGCCTTGCAGGAAGAATTTTATCTTACGGCCGCGGAAACAGAAAAGAAGAAGGCTCGATACTTGGCGGTCTCGGAAATTTAATTGACGGAGATTAAAAGAAATTAAATAGATTAGCAGTAACAAGGAACTTAAAACAAGGAACAAGGAATAATAAAAATGGCAAAATCAAATTATACTGAAGATAATATTAAGTCGTTAGACTGGAAAGAACACATTCGTACGCGCCCCGGCATGTACATTGGTAAATTAGGAGATGGAAGTGCTTTTGATGATGGTATTTACGTACTCTTAAAAGAGGTAATGGATAACTCAATAGATGAGTTTATGATGGGCGAAGGAAACAGGATTGACATTAACGTAAAAGAAGGTGTTGTTTCAATTCGCGATTACGGGCGTGGCATTCCATTAGGCAAGGTAGTTGAAGTAGTTTCAAAAATGAATACTGGCGGTAAATACGATAGCGAAGCCTTTAAAAAATCTATAGGTTTAAATGGTGTAGGTACAAAAGCGGTAAATGCTTTATCTGTTAACTTTAAAGTAACTGCTTACCGCGATGGACAAGCAAAAACAGCCGATTTCAGCAAAGGTGAATTAGTAAAAGAATATAAACTTGTTTCTACAACTGAAAAGAACGGAACGTTAGTGGAGTTCAGGCCCGATGATACCATCTTTAAAAAATACCATTTTGTACATGAGTACATAGATAGAATGATCTGGAATTATGCCTTCTTAAACACAGGCTTAAAATTATATTTAAACGGAGAGGAATATAAATCAGATAATGGATTAAAAGACCTTTTAGAAAAAAACATTACCGGTGAAATCATTTATCCTATCATTCATTTAAAAGGTGAGGATATTGAATTAGCAATGACACACAGTAACGAACATTACAGTGAAGAGTATTATAGTTATGTTAACGGCCAATATACAACACAAGGCGGCACGCACCAGGCTGCATTTCGCGAAGCATTAGTAAAGACCATTCGCGAGTTCTATAAAAAAGAATTTGATCCGGCAGATATCCGAAAATCAATTGTAGCGGCTATCTCTATAAAAGTACAGGAGCCAATTTTTGAATCGCAAACAAAAACAAAATTAGGTTCATCAGAAATTGCACCGGGCGGACAAAGTATGCGCAGTTTTATAAATGACTTTATGAAACAGCATCTGGATAATTATCTTCATAAAAATCCGGAGACTGCAAAATTAATTGAAGCAAAAATTGTTGCTAACGAGCGTGAACGTAAAGAACTTTCAGGGATCCAGAAATTAGCAAGAGAGCGCGCAAAAAAATCTTCGCTACACAATAAAAAGTTACGCGACTGTCGTGTACACTTAGATGATACAAAGGATGCAAGGCGTTTAGAGACCTCTATCTTTATTTGTGAGGGAGACTCGGCCAGCGGATCGATCACAAAAACACGTGATGTAAATACGCAAGCCGTATTTAGTTTAAAAGGAAAACCATTGAACTGTTTTGGCCTTGGAAAAAAAGTAGTTTACGAGAACGAAGAGTTTAATTTATTGCAAGCCGCATTAAATATTGAAGATAATTTAGAAGAACTACGTTATAATAATGTAATTATTGCAACCGATGCCGATGTGGACGGAATGCACATACGTTTATTATTATTGACCTTCTTTTTACAGTTCTTTCCCGATCTTGTAAAGAATAATCATGTTAAAATTTTGCAAACACCTTTATTTAGGGTAAGAAACAAAAAAGAGACGGCTTATTGTTATAGTGATGAAGAAAGAAAGGCTGCGGTGGCAAAATTGGGTCCAAAACCCGAAATTACCCGTTTTAAGGGTTTAGGTGAGATCTCACCCGACGAATTTAAGCACTTTATAGGTAAAGACATCCGTTTGGAGCCGGTGTTAATTGACCAGAAGTCAAGTATAACGGAGCTTTTGAACTATTATATGGGCAAAAACACCCAGGGTCGTCAGGACTTTATTATTGAAAATTTGCGCATTGAAAAGGATACAGAAAAAGAATTAATTGGTTAACAAACGTTAATTTCAGAAATTTTGATAAATTTGGAACGCGATTTGAAATTAACTTTAACATACACAAAAAAAACCATAAAAATGAAAACAATTAACTTACTCTTAATACCAGCTATTGCAGTTTTAACTCTGGCAGGTTGTAAATCAAAAAAGAAATCAATTCAAAAGGAAACTGGCGCTGTAGAAATTTCTGTGCCATTCAGTACTAAAGAATTCCGTTCTGACGAAGATAATTTTAGAGCAAAACAAGTAGGAAAATCTCCTGATCTTGCTACAGCTAAAAAAATAGCATTCCAAAATGCTAAATCAGAAATGGCAGCTAACATTAATAGTACTATTAAAAGAGTAACTGATCAATACACCAATCAACGTACTGTTGGTAACACTCAGGAATTCGAAAATAAATTTGAAGAATTAGCTCGTGAGGTTGTAAACTTAGAGATCTCTAATGTTAGAGAAATTGGTGAGAAGATCTTTAAAGAAACTGATAATACATATAGCTATTGGATAGCAATTGAAGCTAACAAGAAAACTATTTTTGATAAAGTTGACGCTAAGATCTCTAGCGACGCTAAATTAAAATTAGATTACGATAAACAAAAATTCCAACAGATCTTTGATGCTGAAATGAAAAAATTAGCTGACGAAGGAAAATAAGAATCAAAAAGAGCATCTTTAAAAGGATGCTCTTTTTTTACCCAAATTTTTTGAAAAAACATTATCCCATATATGCTTTAGCATTATTGCTTTTTATTTCTGCATGCAACGGATCTAAAAAATATTTTAAAGCTGCTGAAAAACTTGAAAAACAAGGTTTGGTTAACGAAGCGGCAGAATATTATTTAGAATCGCTTCAAAGAAAACCAACCAATGTAGACGCAAGGGTTAAATTAAAAAGTGTTGGACAAAAATACGCATCCAACCTTGCCTCCGATTTTTTCAGGAATTATAATACACAACAATTAGAGGCTTCATTAGAAAGTTTCGAAAAATTAAAAGCTTTTACTGGTAAAACAGCGGCATTAAGTGTAGTGTTGGATTATCCAAAAGGTTATGAAGACGATTATCAAAAAACGGTAGAAAATTACTGTTCAAAAAATTACAACCAGGCTTACAGCATGGTAAATCAAAAAAAATATAACGATGCATTAACTTACATCGCTAATGTTAAAAAGTACAATCCTAATTATAAAACAACATCGCATTTAGAGATCGTTTCTCATTGCGAACCATTATATCAAAGTGCAGTTAGCAGTTTAGAAAACAAGAACTACGCCAGCGCACTGGTTTCTCTTTCAAAAATAAAAGCAAAAACAGAGAACTATAAAGATTTTAATGAATTGTATGAATTATCTTCTGCCGAACAAACGAAAGAGTTTATTCTGATCCAGCCTAAGAACTCAGCCGACAATTCTGAAAAAGAAATTGAAGAATACCTGTTTAATAATTTTACACAAACTGCCACTCAAAAATTTTCTAACATCAAACTTATTAATAACACACCTTTTGAAGAAGCTAACGGCTCTGCAGATATGTTAAGTAATAATAGCAATGTAGATCTAATACAAGCTATAAGAAAAGCTACCGGTGCTGATTATTTTTATACTTACGATGTATCTAATAAAAAAGAATTAAATACTGGTCCAACAAAAAGTGCGTATACGGCTTATCTTGAAGTTAAAACAAGAAAGAATGATACATTAATAATTACAGAATACAAACCTGTTAATTATAGCTTAGTAAAAGGTTCGCGTACTTATTCTTACGAATATAAATACAAAATAATAAATGCGTTCTCCAACCAGATAGTTTCTTCGCAAACGCAAAACATGGTAAGTCAGGACGCGATGGAATATAACGAGTTTTCGAAAAGTTTTAATGGCAACATTAATAGTCTTTTCCCTTACAATCCGCAGCAAACAGCGCCTGTGGCACAGTACAACCCCCGTAACTGGCGTAGTATGTTCCAGGCTAAGAACACCTTAAAATCTTTTGAAGATCTTAAAGGTGAAACAAATGCAAAAGCAATTAACTTTTTTATAACCTCTGTAACCAATAACATAAAATAAAAATTGAAAAAAATAGTTTACATATTTTTATTGTTTGGCGTTTTGGTTGGCTGTAAAAGCAAAAAAGAAACAACGGTTGCCACCGCCGGTGTCGAAGTAAAGGTGCCTTTATGGGTTAGCAGCAGGCCCAACAATGGTTTTAAATATGTTGGTATTGGCGTGTCTGATAAAGGCAAAGGAAGCAATTACCAAATTGATGCTAAAAAAAATGCTCTGTACGATCTTTCGTCAGAAATAAAAGTGAATATTTCGAGTAACTCCGTTCTATATACCGTACAAAACAATAATAATTTTAACGAGAACTTTAACTCCTTAATAAACCTTACAAATACCGATAACATTGAAGGTTACCAATTGGTTGATTCTTATGAGAACGAAAAACAATACTGGGTATATTACCAATTAGATAAACAGGAATACGCCAATCAAAAAGCACAAAAAAAACAACAAATTATTTCGAAGGCCAGTAAC
Organism: Bacteroidota bacterium; assembly: GCA_030681615.1. Classification (GTDB taxonomy): domain Bacteria; phylum Bacteroidota; class Bacteroidia; order B-17B0; family Aurantibacillaceae; genus Aurantibacillus. The sequence continues at coordinate 67,901 of JAUXSA010000001.1, read as the reverse complement.
TTAATTAATTTAAGTTTTAACGATGAAAAAAATAAAGATTTTTCATCTTGCTTAAAAAAACGCATCCAGGCATTTGGTGTATTAACACCCTACTTAAGTGAAGAAATTAGTTTTGATGCTGGGCAAACCAATGGCATTAAAACAGTTTTTGACCTTACTTCAATAATTCAACAACAATTACAATCTATTGCTCTTGTACAACAAAAAGATCTTCCAATTTTAAAACCATACCAATTAACTTATGCCCCTTTGGTTTATGGTTTAGAATTAAAAACAAAAATACCATTGCAAAATTTTCCATTCATTGTTACAAGCGATGAAGAAAAAATTAAGATCAATGAAAAAACAACCACCAATAATAATGGTGAGTTACAGTTAAAAGTAAACTATGTAGAACCGATCAATCAAACAGCAGCCTTTGCGTTAAGTCCGGATATCTCCAGCTTAATGGGCTCTGATTCTTTAGGCCGCGCAGGTATTACAGTTTTAAAACAATTCATCCAAACACCATCTTTAAAAGTACAGGCAAGAGTAAACAACATTAATATTTTTATTACTTCCAGCGAAAAGAATTTTGGTAAACCCACCAATTTAAATCTGGTAGAATCCATTATCAGTAAAAAATTTAATGGCCAGGAAGTTCAGGTGGTTAGTAAAGCTACCGATGCAGATTATATTATTGAATCGGTTGCCGAAACCCAGGAAGATATTAGCAGCGACATTTTAGAAAGTAACTATAAAATTAAATTAGCGGCTCTTATAATTTCTTTACAATTAAAGAACAATGTTACCCAGGAAGTAATATTTAAAACACAGGTAAGCGATGTATATGGTTATGCCAATAACATCGAAAAAGCCGGCATGAATGCCTATACTAATCCTAAACTTAACACCAGGCTTTCTGAGGCGCTTTTCTTTTTAAAAAGGAAAATTTTGGTTTATTAGCCGCCATTTGTGAATATTTAGTCTAGTTTTTTTCCACCAAAGCCATGATTTCTAGGTTTTTTGTGATTTCGTAATGTATATTTGCAATTATTTTATTTTTTAGATGAGCGATATTTTTGACGGAATGGATAAGGAGAACCACAACGAGGTTAATAAAATAACTCACGTAAGTGGAATGTTTAAGAATTGGTTTATTGATTACGCCAGCTACGTAATACTAGAACGTGCTGTGCCGGCAATGGAAGACGGACTTAAACCCGTTCAACGCCGTATTTTACATAGCATGTGGGAGTTGGAAGACGGGCGCTACAATAAGGTAGCCAATCTTATTGGTAACACTATGAAGTACCACCCGCATGGCGACGCCAGTATTGGCGATGCACTCGTTGCTATTGGTCAAAAAGACCTTTTAATTGATTGCCAGGGAAACTGGGGTAATATTTTAACCGGCGATTATGCTGCAGCTCCCCGTTACATTGAGGCTCGCCTCTCTAAATTTGGCCAGGAAGTTATTTTTAATCCAAAAACTACTAACTGGGGTTTAAGTTACGACGGCAGGAATAAAGAACCTATTACGCTTCCGGTAAAATTTCCTTTAGTATTGGCGCAGGGTGTAGAAGGTATTGCAGTTGGTTTAGCTACAAAAATATTACCACATAATTTTAATGAGTTAATTGATGCTTCTATCCAAATTTTAAAAGGAAAAAAAGCAACTATCTATCCCGATTTTATTACCGGAGGTATTGCCGATTTTAGTGATTACAAAGATGGTTTACGTGGCGGAAAAATTAAGATCCGTGCACGCGTTAAAGAATTAAATTCTAAAACAATAATTATTACCGAAATTCCTTTTGGTACCACAACCGGCTCTTTAATAGATTCTATTTTAGCGGCTAACGATAAAGGAAAAATTAAAGTAAAAAAGGTTGAAGATAATACAGCAGAAAATGTTGAGATCCTAATTCATTTACAACCGGGCATTTCTACAGATAAAACAATTGACGCGCTTTACGCATTCACTAATTGCGAAATGAGTATTTCGCCAAATGCCTGCATCATTGAAAGTGAAAAACCAAGATTCTTAGGTGTAAGCGAGATCCTTAAAATTTCTACACATCAAACATTAGCACTTTTAAAACGCGAGTTAGAAATTGAACAACTTGAGCTTGAAGAAAAATGGCACTTTGCTTCTTTAGAAAAAATATTCATTAAAGAAGAAATGTACATCGACTTTAAAAAATATTCTAACAAAGAAACGTTATTTGAATATTTATACGCCGCCTTTAAACCATTCAAGAAAAAATTAATTCGCGATATAAATGATGATGATCTTCACCGTTTAACACAAATTCCAATGATCCGTATTACGCGTTTCGATACCATTAAGGCCGAAGCGCAAATGAAAGAGTTGGAAGAAAAAATAGCAACCGTAAAAAATCATTTAGCTCACCTTACCGATTACGCGGTTGAATATTTTAAAAATTTAAAGAAGAAATACGGTACCGGCCGCGAACGTAAAACTGAGACCAAACAATTGGAAACTATTATTGCCACTGAGGTTATAATGGCTAACGAAAAATTGTATGTGAATCGCGCCGAAGGTTTTATTGGTACCAGCTTAAAGAAAGATGAGTTTGTTACTGATTGTTCTGCCCTTGATGATATTATTGCTTTTACCAAAGATGGTAAAATGAAAGTGGTAAAAGTTGCAGACAAATCTTTTATTGGAAAAGACATTATTTATTTGGCCATCTTTAAAAAGAATGATGAGCGCACAACATATAATATGATCTATACCGATGGACCAAAAGGTATAACTTTTATTAAACGTTTTAATGTTACAGGCGTTACCCGTGAGAAAGAATACGATCTTACAAAAGGTACACCCAACTCAACCGTGCATTGGTTCACCATTAATCCAAACGGTGAAGCAGAAAAAGTAATTGTGCTTTTAAAACCATTAAGTGGAGTACGTAAATTAGAACTGGATATAGATTTTACTGAGATCCCTGTTAAAGCCAGGACATCTGTTGGAAATATTGTTACCAAATACGCAATTAAAAAAGTAGTTCTAAAAGAAAAAGGCGCTTCTACTTTAGGTGGCGAAGATTATTGGTTTGATGAAACAACGCACCGTTTAAACAAAAACGAAAAAGGAACTTACCTTGGTAATTTTAGTGGCGATGATAAAATATTAACGGTTACAAGTACCGGGTTTTATAAATTGTATACATACGATATCTTAAATCACTTTGATGAAGATACTATTCTCATAGAAAAATATTTCCCTAATCAAACGCTTACTTGTATTTATTTTGACGGGCAAAGCAAATCGTATTTCACAAAACGTTTTGCGCCTGAGAATACAACCAACAAAACATTGATCGTTACCGAGCACGAACAATCGCGAGTTGAATTGATCACTACGCAGATCAACCCTGTTATTGAAGTAAAATTTGCGAAAGAAAAAGGTGTTGAAATTCCGGAAGAGACGATCAACATGGTTGAGTTTAGTCCTGCTGTAAACATTAAAGCAAAGGGCAAAAAATTAAGTTCATATAAAATAAAAGAAATTAATTTAAAAGAACCCGAAGAAATAAAAGCGGCGCGCAAGTTTTTAAAGAAAAGTTCTGACGAAGAAAAAACCGGTCTATCGCCTGTAGAATTACATCGCAGAGCAATGGAAAAATTAAGCAAAGCCAACAATAAAGATTTCTTAGATGGCGATGGCCAAATAACGTTTGAGTTTTAAACTTTCCTCTTAGGATTATCCGTTAAAAAAGCTTTCCAGCCGGTGTATGATTTAGTTCCTGCACCGGCTTTTTTATTTTGGTAATAATGGCAAAGCGCCGCGCCCAAAGCATCGGTTGCATCTAAAAATTCCTGCTCTTTTTTAATTCCTAAAATTTGTACAAGCATGGCAGCAACTTGTTCTTTACTGGCATTACCATTACCGGTAATACTCATTTTTATTTTTTTGGGAGAGTATTCTGTTATAGGAATATTTTTACTTAGTGCCGCTGCAATAGCAACCCCCTGTGCCCTACCCAGCTTTAACATCGATTGAACGTTCTTACCAAAAAAAGGTGCTTCAATGGCCAACTCATCAGGTTTGTATTCTTCAATAATTGCAACTGTTCGTTCAAAGATCATTTTTAAACGAACGGTGTGATCATCAAATTTATCGAGTTTAATTACACCAATGCCAATAGGCTTTACTACATTATTCTGTATATGAATAAGGCCATAGCCCATTACTACTGTTCCGGGGTCAATTCCTAATATAATTCTATCGTTAACTGGCATTAAAAATGTAAATTTAGCGTAATTTGCAAGAGCGAAAAAAAATAATTTCCACCATTATTAAAGTGCTGATTGGCCTCGGAAGTTTTTTTATCATTTATCTACGTTTAAAAAGCGATCTCACTCCTGAAAAATTAGACCTCTTAGCCGACCTGATACTTTCATCAAAAGGTCTGTTATGTTTTAGTGTTTGTTTATTACTTATTCCAATAAACTGGGGAATTGAATCTTACAAATGGCAATTAATAACAGAACCGGTAGAAAAAATAAGTTTTAAAACAGCCATGCATTCTGTTTACGCTGGTGTTTGTTTAGGAAATTTAGCACCCGGAAGAGCCACGGAATTTTTGGCAAAAATAATTTTTTTTAAAATAGAGAATCGTCCAAAAATTACTGCGCTCCATTTTATTAATGGTATGTTCCAGTTATGTATCACTTATTTGTTTGGGTTAGCAGCTTTATTAATTCAGTTAAACCAATTTAATAATGAAAATATCTGGTTAGCATACACTACAAGTACTATTGCTATTTTGATCTTTGGTGTGTTTATTTTTTGCCTTATTAAGATCGATCTGATCTTAAACTTCATCACCAAAAAACTAAACAAACAACAAGCATTAGATGATTTTAAATACCGTTTCACAATAAAAAAATTAATTCAATTATTTGGTCTTTCTTTAATAAGATATCTTGTGTTCTCATTTCAATTTATTTTGCTGCTTTATTTGTTCCATCCAACTAATTTTAATTTTTCTATCTTTACAGGTATAGCACTTTATTATTTGGTAACCACAACTATTCCTATGATCAGTGTATTAGAAGGTCCCATAAGGGCTGCCATTGCATTAATAGTTTTTCATGGTTCGGGAATATCCGATTCGGCATTAGCATTAGCTTCGGTTTTGATCTGGTTAATTAATATTATTGTACCAAGTATTTATGGCTACAGCATTTTATTAAAACAAAATTTTGATTTTAAATTATTTGGTAAAAAGTGATCTTGCTTTCGTACATAGTATTTAGTTGTTTGCTTGTATACGCCTGCGTAATGGCCTGGTTTGCCTTTGGTTTTATTAAAACACAATATTTCACATCGACTTACGAAAGCACTACTCCGCTAACCATTATTATTTGTGCGCGCAACGAAGAGAAAACAATTGCCAGATGTTTAAACACTATTCTAAAACAGGATTATGATCTTACGCAAGTGCAGCTTATTTTAATCAACGATGCAAGTACCGATAGCACCGTGTATCAGGCTGAATCTGTTTTAAAGAACGCAAACATTAATTATAAAATAATTACCAATCCACATCAAAAAGGAAAAAAACAAAGTATCACCTATGCAATTTCACAAGCAAATTCAGAATTATTAGTTTTGCGTGATGCGGATACATTTACAACCTCAACACTGTGGTTACAGAATATTTCTGATTTTTATAAAACAACTTCTGCCGATCTTATTATTGCACCAATTGTAATTGCAAATAATTTTGGAATTTTATGGGCATTGCAGGCAATAGAAAATAATGTGTTAACAGTTTTAAATTGTGGAAGTGCTTATTTTAACCGGCCGTTTTTATGCAACGGTGCTAATATAATTTTTACAAAAACTATTTTCGAAAAAGTAAATGGGTATGCATCGCATATTAACGTTGAATCGGGTGATGATATTTTATTTTTAGAGGATATTAAAAAAATTGAGGGTTCAAAAATTAATTATTTAAAATCAGAACAGGCAATTGTATTCACTTATCCATCATTTTCGTTCAGGCAATTAATAAATCAAAAAATAAGATGGGCCTCTAAATTCAAAAACAACAAAAATGTACTTAATTTAGTGCTTGCCCTCTTAAGTTTTGCCATAAACTTATTGTGGTTGTTTTGTCTGTTTTATTGCTTTTTTGTCCCGCAAAACGGGGGATTTATCTTATTTTTCGTGCTTTTTAAGTTGATTATTGACTTTTTGTTGCTATTTTTAGCATCACGTTTTGTTAAAAACAAAGGCTTGGGTTGGTTTGGCTTACCTGTGGGTTGTGTATACCCCTTGTATGCCTGTGTTGTTGCAATAGCCTCGGTTTTTATAAAACCAAAATGGAAATTATAATTTGTGTTTTTCAGGAAGAAGTCTATAAATTTTGAGTCGGAATCGTTAAGCGTTCAAACCTGGCGCAGATTTAAACGTAACAAGCTATCGTTGCTTGGTTTATGGGTAATTGGAATTGCTTGCCTTATTTCTATTTTGGGATATTTAATTACCCCCGATAAAACACCGTATGCAAATGATCAAAAACCAGAACTTCATATAAAAGAGCCAGGCTTTAGTGTTGAAATGCTTGCTGTTCTAAAGAATGAAGAAAAGTTGGACCAGAATATTTTTCACACCATGATATTTGGTAAAAATGAAACATTCTCGCATTACACCATTCACGATTATAAATTTAAAGGAAAAGAAATTGTTGTTGAAGAATTTACCGGAAACAAAGATAATAAGGGCGCAACGTTTTCAACATTTAATGTTGCCGATGTTGTTTATGCAATTGATTCAAGATCGCCAATAGTTTACGACTCATTAAAGAACCAATTGTCTTTTTACGAAATTGATAATCCTACACAGATCACAAAATCAATTAGTGAATTGCAAGAGACCATCAAAAAAGATAACATCATTAAAAAATCTTACATGTTAGGCACCGATCTTTTAGGTCGCGATCTTTTAAGCAGATTGTTAATAGGAACACGCATTAGTTTAAGTGTTGGTTTAGTATCTGTTATCATCTCAATTTTTATTGGAATTTTATTAGGAGCCATTGCCGGTTACTACAGGGGCAAAACAGATTCGGCCATTATGTGGTTAATTAATGTGGTGTGGAGTATTCCAACTCTATTATTGGTTATTGCTATTACGTTAGTTTTAGGAAAAGGTATTTTGCAAGTATTTATTGCCGTTGGTTTAACCATGTGGGTAGATGTTGCGCGTATTGTTCGCGGACAAATTTTAAGTATCCGCGAAAAAGAATTTGTTGAAGCGGGAAGAGCTTTAGGGTTTAGAAATATGCGCATTATTTTACGCCATATTTTACCTAACGTAATGGGCCCTGTTGTTGTAATGGCGGCAAGTAATTTTGCAAGCGCTATTTTAACCGAGGCCGGCTTAAGCTTTTTAGGTATTGGCGCCCAACCACCTGTACCTTCATGGGGCGAAATGACCAACGCACATCATGGTTATATTTTAATGGATAAAGCGTACCTGGCTTTTATTCCAGGTATTGCTATTATGATATTAGTACTTGCCTTTATGTTGGTTGGTAACGGTTTGCGGGATGCCTTAGATACCCGCTCAATTGACGAAAAACCAATTGCCGGTAATTAATTATTCTTTGCTTTTAACTTCTCAAACTCTTTTTCTACCTGGCTTAATTTATTGTTAAAAACAAACGCGCCCATAAAGTGCCATAAAAGTCCAAAACCCCAACCGAGTGTACAGAATATTGGCCACGGTAATCCTTCTTCCATTTCGCGACCGTTAACAAACCACATTACCCATAACATGGTATTTACTAATAAATACGAGAGGAGATGGTTTCTAAAGCCCACTCTTTTTTTGGCTTGTTTCCATAACATTCTTTCTTTGTCTGTTTGTATATTTTCCATTGTTTTTATTTTATAATGATTTATTTTTTTGGCTTTAAATAGTTTTGTATAACTTCTACATAGTCTTCAAATGCTTTAATTCCTACTTTAGTTATTTTGCAAATAGTTTGGGGATAATTGTCTTTGAATTTTTTTTCTATTTCAATGTAACCTGCTTCTTTTAATTTCTGGATCTGTACACTTAAGTTACCGGCCGTTGAATTAGTTTGCTCTTTCAGGTAAGTAAATTCTGCTTCTTTAACTCCTACCAAAAGAGAAACAATTGCCAACCGCAACTGCGAATGCAATATGGGATCTAAATCTTTAAGCATGTTGCTGCGATTTGAATTTTGAACGTAACATATGTCCCGGAATAATGTAGCTTAATATTAAAGCTGCCGAGATGCATAAGAACTGATCTGCTTCTCCTACAAAAACCGAAACAATAGCGAATGCAAAAGAAAAAAGACTGCCGTAGATCAAAGGCTTAAAATTTAAAATACCACCGGTAATAAAAGTAGCCATACCGTATAATAACATTAAGAAAAAGTATGTTGCTTTTATTCCATGAGCATAACCAAAAGATAAAGTAAGAAACAATGCAATAATAAAACCGATCCACACATAACTAATATAGGAATCGATATGCGTTCTTACTTTTTGTGTTTTACCTTGTTTGTATCCGTATATTCCCGAAACAATTCCACCTAAAGGCATCAGCATCCAAACCCATTCGCCGCCCTGGATATTTAATTTTAAAATTACATAGTGTGTTAATGCACAAAAGGTAACTAACCATCCCCAAAAAATTAAATGGAAGCCATCATCGGCTAATTTATTTTTTGCAGTATTAATCATTGTATTAATTATGTGAAGACTTTCTTCAGGATTCATATTCTCATTTAAATCGTTTTCTAATGTTGTTTTCATTTTATTAATGTTTTATGAAACAAATGTAAACTAGTTTATAATATAAACCATAATTAGATCGTAAAATATTTTACAACTAACTGATTATCAATTTAATAAAACTTAGGCGGTTAATTGGAAACGATCTGTTTTATGGCTTTTACCCAAACCTCGTTAGTATTTAAACTATTAACAAGGGTCACTTTTTCGCCACCATGTTCTTTAAAGATCTCGTTGTATTCGGTGCCAATTTCATAAATGGTCTCTAAACAATCGGCCACAAAAGCTGGTGAAAAAACCAGGATCTTTTTACTTCCTTTTTTCGCGAGTTCTTCAATTACCTTATCGCTAAAAGGTTTCAACCATTTTTGATCTAACCTGCTTTGAAAACTGCTGGTGTATTTTCCTTCAGGAATATTTAATGCTTTTACTAATTGCCTGGTTGTTTCAAAACAATTAGCGCGATAACAATATTGATTGTTTTTTGTAATGCTGTTACAGCAGCCTCCCATTTGGCAAGTATTTCCACCATAATGTGCAGAGGCTTTTAATATTTGTCGCTCTGGTAAACCATGATAAGAAAAAACAACATGATCGAAGTCGGCAATGTTATGTTTTTTTCCTTCCACCAAAAGCGCATCAATAAATGTTTGCTGATCGTAAAATTTACTTACAATATTTAAACTCGGAATTACTTCCCAGCCTTTAATTTGCTTTAATACCTCTTCAATAGTACTGCCTGTGCTTGAACTGGCATATTGAGGATACAATGGCAGAATGTGAATTTTAGACGGACGTTGTTGCCTGATGTTTTCTAATGCGTTTTTAATAGATGGTGTTTGATAGCGCATGGCTAATTCAACAATATATTTATCGCCAACGTCTTTTTGTACTTTTTCTTTTAGAACAATGCTATTGGTCAAAAGTGGAGAGCCTTCTTTTGTCCATATTTGTTGATACAATTTAGAAGACTTAAAACTTCTAAAAGGAACGATTATTAAATTCACTAAAATAAATCTACCTACCGGATTAATATCGATGACGCGCCTGTCGTTTAAAAATTGAGTTAAATATTTACCCACCTTGCCCGGTGTAGGCGCATCGGGTGTTCCAAGATTAATAAGGAGTATTGCTTCTTTCATCTTATTTACAACAACTAATTTGAATTGGTGTTAAGTGTTGCGTCTGACTTATTTTCCTGATCAGGAGCAGTCGCGTTTTCCGATTCAATAGTTTCTGATGTTTTAGAGAATTTTTTTTGGAAAAGAATAATAATAATTACACCTCCTGAAATGGCGGCATCCGCAAAATTAAAAATTGGTCTAAAGAATTGAAAATCTTCGCCTCCCCAGATCGGGAACCAGGAAGGAAAATGTCCGTTAACTATCGGAAAATAAAACATATCTACCACACAGCCATACATAGTTGGCGCATAACCACTACCTGTAAAATTGGCAATGCCATCGTAAGGTAAATATTCATTGAACTCTGTATTGAACATTGTTCCCTTATCAAAGATCAATCCGTAAAAAGCGCTATCTAAAATATTCCCCATAGCACCAGCTAATATTAATGATACCGAAAATACAAAACCCCAATGCTCTTTCTTTTGTGTAATGTGTCTGATATAAAAAACACCAGCAATGCAAGCCAGGATCCTGAATACACTTAAAGCAAGTTTTCCAAAATCACCACCAAATTCAAAACCAAAAGCCATCCCTGGATTTTCGGTAAAATGTATCACGCACCAATCGGCCAATTTTCCAACTTCACCTAATGGATAATTTAATTTGATATAAATTTTAATGAACTGATCGATGAACAGAACAGAGAAAATAGTTATTAAAGGAATTTTAAATTTTTTGAGCATTAAGCTGAAGTATTTTTAAAGGTATAAAGATACTCTTTTTTACAGTTTATTAATGATGAGAAATTATATTGATTGTGAAAGAATTATAAATTAAAAAGGCCGTCCTTTTATAAGACGGCCTTTAAAAAATTCAATAAAAATTACTGGCTTAACTTAGCATCAATGCCCAATGTAGCGTGTGGCACCGAACGTAAACGCTCTTTAGGTATTAGTTTGCCGGTAACCCTGCAAATACCATACGTTTTGTTTTCAATTCGTACTAAAGCATTTTTTAAGTTAACAATATATTTTTCCTGGCGGGATGCTAATTGCGCGGTTTCTTCCTTGCTCATTACATCACTTCCGTCTTCCAATAATTTAAATGTTGGCGATGTATCATCGGTACCATGATTATCTTCGTTACTTAATGTTTGTTTTAAAAGATCGTAATCGGTTTGCGCTTCTTTTAATTTTGATAAGATCAATTCTTTGAACTCAGTCAATTCTTTATCCGAATAACGTGTGCGATTATCTTTTGTATTTACAAAAGGCTTAGGAATTTCTTCTTTGCTTTTTTTAATCAATGGTTTATTAATATCAATTTGCAAAGGTCTGTTACGGATATATGCTTCCATACTATTTCCGCTAGAACGGCCATCGTTTTTCTTTCTGCGGCCACGGCCACGTTTTTCAGGCACCTCGTCATCATCTTCATCAATCTCTGCGGGACCACCCTCAAGATCAACTAACCCGGCCTCATCCAATCCTCCTTCAAGAACTGCAGCATCATCATCCTCTGGTTTTTCGTAATCATCTTTTACTTCAACATCAGAATCATCTTCTTCTTCATCAGGAATATCGTCATCGTCATCATCTCCTCCTTTACCTTTCTTTTTGCCTTTAACTTTTCCGGCTTTTTTATCTTTTCCTTTTTTAGCTATCGCTTCAATTGGTTTTCCACTTGCTTTTTTTTCTTTCGGCACTTCTTTCAACACAGGTTTTGTTTTTAGTACGGGTTTTATTTCTTTCTTTTTTTCAACAGGTTTAGCTACTTTTTTTGCAACAACTTTTGCAGGCTTAACCACTTTTTTTGCAACAGGTTTAGCTGCTTTTTTAGCAGGTTTTGGCGTATTTTTTTTAGCAGGTTTTGCCGCCTTTTTAGGAGCGGGTTTGCTTGCTTTTTTAGCAGGTTTTGCAACAGGTTTGGCCTTTTTATCCTTTTTACTGTCTTTCTTTTTAGCCATAGTAATTAATTTTAATTTAACTTTTCAATGGAGATTAGTGTTGTAATAAGCTCGTCTACTTCAATTTTACTGGCATTGGCGGCAGACAAATTTTGCACCAATTGCAGGTCGTTCGTTAGAGTTTCAGAACAAATATAACTCAAATTGTTTTTAATAGCATTATCTAACTCGGAATTTTGCTGAATTTTGACCAAAATCTTGTCAGTCACCTCAAAACCAGCGTCTTTCCTCATATTCTGAATGCGATTAACCACCTCGCGAGCCAATCCTTCGTTCTTTAATTCTTCAGACAAATTAACATCAAGGGCTACGGTTAAAGGGCCATTATTGGCAACTTTCCACCCCGGAATATCAACCGGTATAATTTCAACGTCTTCTCCTTCTAAAACAATGTTTATGCCATTAAGTTCAATTGTAAAAGCGCCTGTTTTTTCTATACCTGAAATAATTTTTGCACCATTATCATTTGCAAATGCCTGAACGGCTTTCATATTTTGCCCGCATTTTTTTCCAAGTGTTTTAAAATTAAGCTTCAGGTTCTTTACGATCTGTGTTTGACTTTCATTTACAAAATCAATTTCTTTTACATTTACTTCGCTTAAGATCAGATCTTTCACCGCTTCAATTTTATTCTGGAAAGCTTTATCCAAAATTGGGATCTGTATACGTTGCAATGGCTGACGAACTTTTAAATTTTCTTTTTTACGGATAGATAAAACCATTGAAGAGATCTTTTGCGCTAATTCCATTCGCTCTTCTAAAGATTTATCCTGGTGTTGTTTTTTAACCTCAACTAATTTTGTTAGATGAACGGATTGATCATTGATGGTTAAATTCTGATACATCCAATCTGCAAAGAATGGTGCAATAGGACTCATCAACTGCGATACAGTTGTTAAGCAGGTGTGTAGTGTTTCGTAAGCCGCAATTTTATCGCTGCTCATCTCGCCACGCCAAAAACGGCGGCGACTTAAACGTACGTACCAATTGCTTAGGTGCTCATCTACAAATTCTTCAATAGCACGTGCTGCGCGATGGGGCTCATACTCGTTATAATACAAAGTAACATCTTCAACCAACGATTGTAATCTTGAAATGATCCATCTGTCTAATTCAATCCTACTTTCAATTGGCGTTTGGTTCTTTTCATCAACAACAAATCCATCTACATTAGAATATAAAGAGAAGAAGCCATAAGTATTGTAAAGTGTACCAAATAACTTACGTTGCACTTCGCCAATACCTTCAAGATCAAATTTTAAATTATCCCATGGCGCTGCATTTGCGATCATATACCAACGTGTAGCATCGGCACCATATTTTTCTAAAGTCTCAAATGGATCAACAGCGTTACCTAAACGCTTACTCATTTTATTACCGTTCTTGTCAAGCACCAAACCGTTAGATACAACATTTTTGTATGCTACCGAATCAAAATTCATTACAGCAATAGCATGCAATGTAAAGAACCAGCCACGGGTTTGATCAACCCCTTCGGCAATAAAATCTGCCGGGAAATATTTTTTGTTATCAATAAGTTCTTTATTCTCGAAAGGATAATGCACCTGCGCGTATGGCATAGCACCGCTATCAAACCAAACATCAATAAGATCAGGTTCGCGCTGTAATTTTTTTCCGTTCTTCTCTAAATAAATTGTATCGGCATAAGGTTTATGCAGATCGAACGTATCGTAATTTTCTTTACTGAAATTTCCGGGAACAAATTTTGCTAATGGATTAGTTTGCATAATGCCTTTTGCAACAGCATTATCAATTTCTTTTTTTAATTCTTCGGCGCTGCCAATTACAATTTGTTCGGTTCCATCTTCGCTTGTCCAAATAGGAATTGGAATACCCCAAAAGCGGGAACGTGATAAATTCCAATCATTTAAATTCTCTAACCAATTACCAAAACGCCCGGTGCCAGTAGCTTCCGGTTTCCAGTTAATGGTCTTGTTTAGTTCTATCATACGGTCTTTCATGGCCGTAGATTTAATGAACCAACTATCTAATGGATAATACAGAACGGGTTTATCCGTACGCCAGCAATGCGGGTAACTGTGTTCGTAGGTTTCTTTTTTAAAGAGTTTGCCTTCTTCCTGTAATTTTAAAACAATACGTTCGTCAACACTTAAATAAACTTTAAGTTCTTTTATTTTTCCGGCAGCTTCTAATATTTTTTTCTGCTTTTCAAATTCCGCTTGTTTTTCAACATCGTTTAAATAAGCTTCTTTTACAAACTCTTCACCGTAGAGAAAAACACCATCCTGCACTTCGGGTAAAAATTTACCGCGCCTATCAACTAAAGTTAATGAGCCAACAGCGTTTTGTTTCGCAACACGAAAGTCATCTGCGCCAAAACTTGGCGCAATGTGAACGATACCTGTACCATCTGTAGTTGTAACGAAATCGCCAACTAATACTTTAAAAGCATCGCCATCTGTAGGCTGCATAAAAGGCAAAAGTTGTTCGTAAGAAATGCCTGCAAGATCTGAGCCTTTAGCATGTCCAACAATTTTAAACGGAATATTTTTGTCTCCTGGTTTATAATCTTCAAATTTAAGATCGGTATGTTTTTCAGAAAAATATTTATTTAAAAGGTCTTTTGCCAATATAACGGTTTGTGGTGTACCGCTAAAAGGATTAAAGCTTTTTACAAAAACGTACTCAATATCTTTTCCAACGGCTAAAGCAGTGTTAGATGGTAAGGTCCATGGTGTTGTAGTCCATGCCAGAAAGTATAGTGGGCCGTCTGCAGTTGGCAGTTTGCTAAGTGCTGACTGCTGACTGCTAACTTTGAACTGCACAGTAGCTGTCCTATCCTTCACATCCCTATAACAACCCGGTTGATTTAATTCATGTGAACTTAATCCTGTTCCCGCTGCTGGCGAATATGGTTGTATAGTGAAACCTTTGTATAAAAGATCTTTTTTAGATAGATTTGGCAGCAACCACCAAACGCTTTCAATATATTTATTTTCGTAAGTGATATAAGGGTCGCTCATATCTACCCAATAACCCATCTTAGCTGTAACGTCTTCCCACTTATCGGTATACTTCATTACTTCTTTGCGACAAGCTTTGTTGTAATCTTCAACCGAAATATATTTTTTACTTTTTTCGTTACCAATATCTTCTTTGGTAATGCCTAAAGATTTTTCTACTCCTAATTCTATTGGCAACCCATGTGTATCCCAACCGGCTTTACGTTTAACCTGGTAACCTTGTAATGTTTTAAAACGGCAAAAAATATCTTTAATAGCACGGGCCATAACGTGATGAATGCCAGGCATGCCATTTGCGCTTGGCGGGCCTTCGTAAAAAACCCAGGGTTTACTTTCGTCGCGTGTAGAGATAGATTTTTCAAAAGTCTTGTCTTTTTCCCAAAACTGTAAAATATCTTTTGAGATCTGCGAGAGGTCTAATTTTTTATATTCCGGATATTTTTTCATTTATATTTTTAGAGGCTAAGTTCCTTTTTAAAAAGGAGAGCGAATTTAACAAAAAAACTCTGATTAGGGTTAAACCATAACGTTAAAAAACAGTCAAAAAACGGCAAATATTTTTATTTGTATTTTAAAAATTATAACTTTAATTAAAATAAATGGCATGAAAAAAATACTCTTATCTGTATTAACCTGTTTAGCTTTAACTGGTTTTTCACAAGAAACAGATACATGGAGGTTTGGCATCCAATGGGGTTTTCAAGGCACCCGCGCTGAATTTGCCGGTGGAATGTCGAATGCAAATGCCCGTTTTCATCAAAACAAATTTGATGCGGCTGCTATTAATTTTAATGTACGTTACGACCTAAATCCACACTGGATGGGCACATTTGGCATTGGTTTTAACACTTTTGGCTTTCAATATGCGTTAGCAGAGAATTACTCTTTATACAGTCCAAAATCTCATTTTTCAGGTTTAAAGAGCGAGTTTACAGCATTAGATCTTCCTTTAATGATCTATTATAAATTTAACCCAAACTGCAAGAACGCTAAATGGCTTATTGGTGGGGGGTTCTCGCAAAATTTTGTTGGTGCTCAAACGGTAACCAAAAGTTTCCAGGTTGCTAATGATGGCACTACGAATTCCAATTATTTAAACTCTGTGTCTTCTACCGGTGGCGGTGGTTATAGCATGCTGCGTTTTTCGGTAGCACGCGAAAAAGTATTTAAAAGAGGGAGTATTTTAAATGCAAGTTTATTGTTCAATGCCGGTTTAAGGCAGTTAGCAACGTCAACTGTAAATTATACTATTGATGGCATGACCTACTCACACGACTTTAAAACCAATGGAAATTTTGCAGGGTTAAGGTTGACGTATTTCTTCAGACCTTTAAAAACAAAACCAACGGCAAAACCCGTAAAGACTGTAAAATCATAAAATTTACACCACGGAACATTTCTAAAGATTTAATTTTTTAGGCGGACACCAGCCAGATAGCTATCAGGATTAAAATGCAGTTCAACAATGAAAAAACGAATTTTTAGGGGTGTTCTAATTACATTCCACTACCAAAGTGACTCATACTTTCACGTTTCATAGGATTGATCGTGATAACAGGCAAGTTGCTGATCTCTACTACTTTTTCGCCTGCGGTTCCACTAAACATATCACCAATACTCAGGTCTTTTTGATTCATCTGAACAATAAGATCACCTTCGTTCTTGTTGGCATACTCAACAATTGCTTCCGCCACTTTAGTGCTTGGTACAGATTTATTAGTACAATTAATCCCTTTTTCTTTAATGAATTTTTTCACCTGTTGTAAATATGGAAGTAATTTATTCTCATACTTATCATCGTTTGGATGAAAAACAGAAACAATGCGAATATCGGCACCATAAAAATTAGCTAACTGAACGGCGATCGAAACCTTCTCGCGGCTTTCAGGACTAAGATCGAAAGGCATGATAATATTTTTACAACCATCCCTGTTCTCTGCTGATCTTATGGTAATTACAGGGCAGGGTGCGTTTTTAATGAATTTACTTACGTTGCTTCCGCCCATAAAACTTCTAAACCTTACGTGCGAATCTAACCCAATAACAATTAATGAACACTTTAATTCTTCAGCTTTTTTATCGGTTAATTCATAAACATCACCTTTTAAACTTAATGTCTCAACTTCAAGTCCCGAGGCAGCCCTTGTAGAGGCAGCCAATTCTTCTAACTCCGCCTTATTTTCGTCTATACTTTTTGTTGAAACATGCATTAAAATTATTTTAGACTTTGTAAACTTTGCCAAATTGTAAGCTTGTTTAACAGCAACCAGAGATTGCTTCGAAAAATCTATAGGAATTAAAATGGATTGGTTTGAGTGAATTAGCATTGGAGTAATTTTTAACTAAATTATGAAAATTATTCGATAAATCGCACTAATTGTGTCACCAAATTAGGCATATTACTCACTAACAAATGTTAACAGGAATTGTTTAAGAAACAATCAATTTAAAATTGTTTTAATTACTCTATAAGAAATTGATTTTTAATCAGTTAAAGCTATTACTTTTAATTCTATAGCAATTGGCGTTGGTAGTTTATTGATCTCGATAGTTGTTCTGCAGGGCGGATTTTCTTTAAAATATTCAGCCCAAATTCGATTATAGATCGGAAAATCATCTTTCATATTGGTTAAGAAAACCGTTACATCCACAATTTTATCCCAACTACTACCAGAGTCTTCCAAAATGTATTTTATATTTCTAAAAACGCTATGGCATTGCGCCTCAATATCATAACTTACAATTAAACCGTTTTCATCTAACTCTACACCCGGAATTTTTTTTGTTCCCTTTTCGCGCGGCCCCACACCACTTAAAAAAAGTAAGTTACCGATCTTGCGGGCATGTGGATACAATCCAACAGGCTCGGGTGCTTTTGATGATTCTATTTTTTCAGAATTTGACATGTTTTTTGTTTCTTATTTTACAAATTTAACGATATTCTATTTATAAAATATATTCCTTTAAAGGCATTTAATTGTAATTTTGTTACCATGAAGGTAGAACAATTGTACACTAACTGTTTGGCACAAGGCGCGTATTATATTTCGCATAATGGCGAAGCTGTAATTATTGACCCTTTGCGTGAAACACAACCTTACCTCGATCTTTTAAAACAAAATAAAGATGCCTTAAAATATATTTTTGAAACTCATTTTCATGCCGATTTTGTAAGCGGGCATGTTGACCTGGCAAAGGCTACCGGTGCAACCATTGTGTTTGGACCCAACGCACAAACAGATTATAAAAGCCATATTGCAAAGGATAATGAAGAGTTTAAAGTTGGTGGCCTAACTTTAAAAACGTTGCACACACCCGGTCATACTTTAGAATCTACAACGTATTTATTACTGAACGAAAATAAAAAACCGGTTGCTATTTTTACCGGCGATACTTTATTTATTGGTGATGTGGGCAGGCCCGATCTTGCCATTAAATCTGATCTTACCCAAGAGGATCTTGCCGGCATGCTTTACGAAAGTTTAAGAAATAAAATAATGCCTTTGCCCGATGATGTAATTGTGTATCCAGCTCATGGCGCTGGTTCTGCATGTGGCAAAAATATGAGCAAAGAAACGTTTGACACATTGGGCAACCAAAAGAAAATAAATTACGCGTTACAAAATATTTCTAAAGAAGATTTTATTAAAGAACTAACCACCGGCATTTTACCAGCACCACAGTACTTTCAAAAAAACGCTTTCTTAAATAAAAAAGGATATAAGAATTATTCCGACGTATTAAAAGATGGTTCACATGGCTTATCTGTAAATGAGTTTGAAGAGTTGATGCAAAATTTAAAACCGATTGTTTTAGATGTTAGGAAAGCAGATGAATATGCTGAAGCCAACATTCCTGACTCTCTATTTATAGGTTTGGATGGACAATTCGCACCATGGGTAGGTACATTAATACGTGATATTAATTTTCCAATTTTAATAGTTGCACCAAAAGGCCGTGAAGAAGAAACCGTTATGCGTTTATCGCGCGTGGGTTATGATAATTGTATTGGTTACCTTAAAGGTGGCATGGATGCCTGGAAAGCGGCGGGTAAAAAAACAGAAAAAGTTGCTACTGTTGATGCAGAAGAATTTTATTCCAAAAGTTACAAAAAAGGAATTGAAACTATTGATGTTAGAAAACCCGGAGAGTTTGATTCGGCACATTTAATTAATGTCGAAAACAAACCACTTGATTTTATTTTTGATTGGATAGATTCTAAAGATAAGAACCATCCATACATGATACATTGCGCAGGTGGATACAGAAGCATGATAGCTATTTCTATCTTAAAAGCAAATGGATACAAGAACATGACCAACGTTAATGGTGGTTTTGGCGCTATTAGTAAAGTTGCCGGAGTAGATTCCGAAATAGTTTCGCAAGCTTGTAGCTCTTCGAAATAAATTTTAAACAGCTTCTATATAATTTAAATACTATTTTAGTGTCTGCGACCTAGTATAATTAATTCCATCATTAGAAACGAATACATGATTTTTATTAATTGAAAAAACAGAGATTTCTGCTGTTGTTTCTCCCGTACTCCATAAATAGTATTTATACTTTTGTTTAGTGCTTAATAAGTATAAACTGTCTTTTTTTGAAATTACAATGGATTCTTGTTTTAATTTAAAAGGTAATTTAGTGTAAAAATATGCTCTATAAGTTCCTAAAGTATCTTTAAAGCTAATTGTTTGTATTATTTGAGATTTATTGTTAAGCATTTCGCAAGTAATGTTAATAGCTTCTTTATTAGTTTTACCATAACTAATTAAAGCGGTTTCATTTTTATGTTTTTTAAAACTACCTGTTGCAATACTTACTATTTTATTTTTATTTGAATAGCTCCATATTAGTTTTGCTGTTTTATTTACATCATCAATTTCATATTCTAATCCTCTTGCATTGTGTTTTAATGAATCTAAACTATAACCATTATCAAAAAGAGAAATAGTATTCTCTCCAGTAAATTGAGCGTCATGTTGCCCTAAAAAAGGAATACTATCATTTAAAATTTTTATTTGATTATATTTTCCACCCATACGCCAAATGATATTTCCTGTTTTTCTATCAATCTTCATTAATTCATCAAAGCGTCTAAAAGACACTAAGATATTGCCCTTTGAGTCTGCATCAATAGAGTTAAAATGAGTAAGATCTATTTTGGCTGTATCTGTTAAATAAACTGTGTTAATGTAGGCTATATCAAAATAAGGTTTGGTTTTCCATTCAAATACCAAATTTTTATTTTTATCTAATTCTTGTATTACATCATATTCTACAATAGATCTTTTACTTCCGGGTAAATGTTTTTCAGTATATAAATGTACATTACTTAAATCTTTTATTTCACTTTCTTTTCCACATAGTAAATAATGACCATTAGGTAATATTTTAAAATCATGCGAATCTGTTGAAATACCATTAACACACGAAACCGAATCAATAATTTCTAATTCTTTATTCAATAAATAAAATCCATTTCCATGCCAATAGCTTATTAATCCATTTGGATGTATCTTAAAATCTGAGCCAAATATTGTTTTTCTAAAAAAAACGATTTCTCCTAATGTATTTAAAATACACTGTTGGTTTAAAGAATTTAATTTTTTTTCAATAAAATTTATTTTATATAGGGTTAAAAAGTAATATCCTGTTTTTTTTTGCGTGATATTATTTACAATAATAGGTTCATACAACTGAGCATGACTTTCTAAAAAATAAAAAAAACAGCATGTAAAAAATATAATTTTGAAATTAAAAAACCTAGCTCGCATTATTTGTAAACTTTTAAATTTTTTACTTTTTGGCTACAAATTCGTTAAATTTTTCGAGACAATAACCAATTATCTCTGGAAAATTTGCCTCTTTTCGCTCAAAAATAAGATATAAAATTTCAAATAAATAAAATTTAACCGGGCTCTCAGTATAAATATTTTTCTTACTTTTAAGCATGTTTGAATCATTAAAAATGTTTGACAGGCGTTTATTGTTAAAGATAAACTCCATGCACGATCCTTTACTTGATGAAATAATGTGGTTCTTCAGTTACACCTGGCCAACCGTTATTATTTGTCTTGCCGTGGGTTATGCATTTTACAGAAAATACTATTTAAGAAAAGCTATTGAGTTTTTAGTTGGCTGCGCAATTGTTTTTGCATGTGCAGACCTTTCTTCGAACAGCGTAAAACATTTGGTAGAACGTTACCGCCCCACTCACAATTTAGAAATTAAAGATCAAATTCATGTAGTGCACGATTATCGCGGAGGAAAGTTCACTTTCTTTTCAGGACACTCTTCTAATACCTTCGGCTTAATAACTTTTATTTTTTTATGCGTGCATTGGATCCCAAAAAAATACAGGATCTTTATTTTTACTTACCCATTAATAGTGGTGTATAGTAGAATGTATTTAGGTGTACATTATCCTATAGACGTGGGCACAGGAATGGTGGTAAGTATATTTTTTGGCTGGCTTGTTTATCGCATCATGAATAAACATTTTTTAAAACTGGATGAACAAAAAGTATAACATACTTGTTTTTGTTCTTGCGTCTTGTCTTTTAAGAGCGCAGCTTCCAAATACCGATGTGTGGTTGTTTAAATTAGAAAAAACAAAAACAGAATTAAAACTTACCGCTCCAAAAAACATTACTAATCGCACCGGTTATGATAATCAGCCTTCGTTTAGTAATGAAGGCAAAAAAATTTATTACGTCAGTATTCGCGAAGATAACCAGTCAGACTTTTACATTTACGATCTTGCAAGTGAAAAAATAACACAGCTCACTAAAACAAAAGAAAGTGAATATTCACCGGTACTTTCAGCTGATGGTAAATATTTAAACGCTGTTGTTGTAGAAAGTGATAGTGCCCAGCGCATTCATTTTATAAATTCTTTAACAGGTGTTAGTGAGAAAAAGTTTGAGGTAGATTCAGTTGGTTATTATACTTTTTTAAATTCAGACACTGTTTTGTATTACAAATTAACCAGCCCTCACTCTTTGCGCTATTATGTAAAAAGTACAGGCGAAGATAAATGGCTGGGGAATGATCCTATTCGCGCCTTTAAAAAAATTAACAGGCATACTTTTATTTACGGCGTAAAAGATTCTGTAAAAGTTACATTCTATAAATACGATTTTGTTTTTCATAAAGCCGAAAAATATGCCGAATATCTTTCTACAAACGAAGATGCCATTTGGCACTACCAACACGGTCTTGTAAAATCAGAAGGCAATAAATTATTACGTTACGACGAACTAAAAAAAGACTGGCTAATACTTTTTGATCTTTCGAGCTTTGGCATTAAAAAAATAACCCGCTTTACTTTTGATCCCAAAAATAAATATTTAGTTGTTGTAGATAATTTATAACACCATGTACGAAACAATTATAAACGATCATTTATTTAGCAGCGATAAAACTAAATTACAATTAGATGTTATTCATAATTATCTAAGTAAAGAAAGTTATTGGGCACAAAATATGCCAATAGAGCTCGTAAAAAAAAGTATTGAGGGCAGTATTTGTTTTGGCGTTTATTTAAAAGATAAACAAATTGGTTACGCGCGTGTTGTAACCGATGGCGCAACATTTGGCTACCTGGCCGATGTATTTATTTTAGAAGCATACAGAGGAAAAGGTTTATCAAAACAATTGATGCAATTTATTATGGCGCATCCTGATCTCCAGGGCTTGCGTCGTATGATGCTCGCAACGAAAGATGCCCAGGGTTTGTATAAACAATTTGGATTTACTGCGCTCGCCATGCCGGAAAGAATTATGGAAATTAAATTCTTCGACAAATATTAATTGATAGTCTTTAGTATATATATTTTAATCACCCTGTTTTTAATATATAAGAACCGTTTTTTTGGGGTGTTTAAAGACAACAATATCAATTCAAAAACTTTTACTTTTTTATTCATATTAAAAATAATTGCTATTCCTGTTTTTTACCTGGTTTACAAAAAATTATATGGCGGGTTGGAAAAATTTGACGCCGGTAAATTTTATTCTGATTCAAAAATAATGAACGACTTTGCAAAGGCAGATCCAATTGAATACGTCAAATTATTGTTTGGTTTGCACAATGAAAGTCAGGGAACTGTGCTTTACGATAAGTACATTGTAAATACATTTCAATGGGATAATGGGCGCTTAAAAGATTATTTATATAATGATAACCGTGTTGTTATCCGTATCCATTCCTTATTACATTTTATTTCTTTTAACTCGTATTATGTTCACGCGTTGTTTAGCTGCTTTTTAAGTTTTGTAGGAATTACGTATTTATACAAAACCATTAAAGACTATTTTAAAGGCAAAGAAATTTTTGTTTTACTTATACTTTGTTTGCTGCCGGCTTTATGGTTTTATACAGGCGCGCTTTTAAAAGAAGGATTGGTCATTTTTATTTTTGGCTGCCTGCTTTATTCACTAAAAAAATTAATTACAGAAGGTTATACTTTAAAAACTCTTCTTTCTGTATTGCTTCTCGTTTTTATCTCCTTATTATTAAAACCTTATTTATTATTCTTTGCAGCAGCTTTATTTTCTTTATTCTTTTGGTTCTCCCATTCAAAAAAAATAAGATTCAAACCCATCGCCCTTATTTCTGCATTGACTATTTTTTTGGTTCTATTAAATTGTTTCTCCTTAGTATTCAAGAACAGATCTTTGCTTGATGCGGCTATCAAACACCAACATGTATTTGCAGATGCCTCTAAAGGCGGTATCTTTTTACTGGACGATAAAAAATTTGTAAGATTAGAATTTGATTCTACTCTTGTAAATAAAATTGGTGCTAACGATAGTCTTTTTACGATCAAAAAAAATGTGCCTTATATTTATTGGGAGCATACGCACCAAGAGGATACTTTATTTTCTTCTGCAAATATAGATACCATCACACAATATAAATTAGTTTACCAATTACCAAAAAGCGGTTCAAATATTTTTATCCCTTCACAAAATTTATTCGGTCTTAGCATCTCTTCTTTTTATTATAGTTTGTTTTACCCGCTCTTTTTTAATTCGAAAAGTTTAATGCAACATTTAGCCTCTTTAGAAAATCTGTTTATTATTTTCTCCCTCATCATTATAATGATCGGCTTTATCCAAAACAAAAAAGATAATTTCCCAGCCATAACTTTTCTTCTTTTTGCATTATTGTTATGTTTGCTTATTGGCCTCACAACCCCAAATAGTGGGGCAATATTCAGATATCGCTCGCCGGCGGTGGTTTTTATACTGCTGGCGGCCCTTTATTACCTGCCTGTTGGGAAAAACAAGCAAGAGCCAATCTCCAATTAAAATTTACTTTGTATATTTAGTAGCGTTACAAAAAGGCAAAAATACATAATGAGTTTATTCAGAAAAAAATCAGTTTCAGCTATTACAGATGCAGAAAGTCATGGTACCGGATTGAGTCGTGTATTATCCGTGAGAGACTTAACTTTTTTTGGTATCGCGGCAATTATTGGTGCAGGAAGCTTTAGCAGCATTGGCTCTGCTTGTTTTACCGGCGGGCCGGCAGTTATCTTTTTATTTATTATTTGTGCTGTTGCCTGCGGTTTTACAGCCATGTGTTATGCGGAATTTGCAACACGCGTTCCCGCATCAGGAAGTGCTTATACTTATGCTTACGTTTCGTTTGGAGAATTAGCCGCCTGGATCATTGGCTGGGCTTTGCTGATGGAATATTCTATTGGAAATATTTATGTTGCCTTTTCATGGAGTGGTTATTTCGTAAATCTGTTAGAAGGTTTTGGAATAAATCTTCCGGCATGGCTTTCTACAAATTATTCTGATTCTCACCAGGCCTTTTTAGATGGAACCGCAGGAAAATTATCTGCGGCATGGAGCTCTGCACCGGATATATTTGGGTTGAAGATCATCTTTGATTTGCCTGCCGTAATGATAAATATTTTAGTAACATGGTTGGTATATATTGGCACTAAAGAATCACGCAACGCCAGTAACATTATGGTGATCATTAAACTGGCCATCATCCTTTTGGTAATTATTGTTGGCGCCATGTATATTGATATTGATAACTGGTCTCCTTTTATGCCGAATCAATTTAATGGTGTAATGGCAGGTGTATCAGGTGTGTTCTTTGCTTATATAGGTTTTGACGCCGTTTCTACGTTAGCAGAAGAATGTAAAAATCCACAGCGCGACCTACCGCGCGGTATGATCTATTCTTTAATTATTTGTACGATCGTATTTATTATCCTGGCTTTGGTTTTAACTGGAATGGTTTCTTACACTGCTTTAAATGTTTCTGATCCATTGGCTGAAGTTTTTGCTCTCAAAGGTATTAAATGGATGTTGTTTATTGTATCAATTGCAGCTGTTGTTGCGATGACCAGTGTTATTCTTGTATTTCAAATGGGACAACCACGTATTTGGATGGCCATGAGCAGGGACGGATTGTTACCGAAAAAATTTGCAGAGATCCATCCAAAATATAAAACACCGGCTTTCTCAACGCTTATCACAGGCTTAGTAGTTGGTATTCCTATCTTTTTTGTGACTCCAAAATTTGTGTTGGATTTTACAAGTATAGGAACGTTGTTCGCTTTTGTATTGGTGTGTGGTGGTGTTTTAATGTTGCCCCGCAACGAAGCGGTTAAAGAAAAAGGGAAATTTAAAATGCCTTATATTAATTCTAAATGGATCGTTCCTGCCATTACTATTCTTTCTCTTGGTTTAATATTTAAATACTATCCAAATTCTATTTACTCAAATGCTGAGAACACAACATTAAATTTTCCAATGATCATTTTTTATTTTGTATGGGTTATTATTGCCATAGCAGCTTTCCTTAAAAATTATTCGTTGATACCGGTTTTGGGATTATTGTCTTGCTGTTACCTGCTTACAGGTATGGGCTGGACAAACTGGATGATGTTCTCTGTTTGGTTATTAATTGGTTTAGGCGTTTATTTCTTATACGGTTATCGTAAAAGTAAATTAGCACAGGAAAAAAAATAATATGTTAGTTTTAATTACAGGCGCCACTTCAGGCATAGGAAAAAGTACCGCAGAACTGTTCGCGAAGAATGGACATGATCTTATTATTACAGGCAGAAGAGAAGATCGTTTAAAAGAATTAAAAACACAATTAGAAACAAACAACAAAATTAAAGTGACCACGCTTTGTTTTGATATTCGTGAGTTAAGTGAAGTTGAAAATGCCATCGCAAAATTATCTGCCGAAAATAAAAAAATTGATGTGTTGGTAAATAATGCAGGCTTAGCTGCAGGATTAAGCGCCATACAAAGTGGCAACATCGATCATTGGGAACGCATGATAGATACGAACGTAAAAGGTTTATTATATATCTCACGCGCGATTTCTAACTTAATGATCGAAAATAAAAAAGGACATATTATTAATATTGGTTCTATTGCGGGCAAAGAAGTTTACGCTAATGGAAATGTTTACTGCGCTACTAAACACGCAGTAGATGCTTTAAGCAAAAGCATGCGCATTGATCTGTTGGCACATAATATAAAAGTAACGGCCATTAATCCCGGTATGGTGGAAACAGAATTTAGCATTGTACGTTTTGATGGTGACGAGGATAAAGCAAAAAAAGTGTACGCGGGTTTGCAACCTTTAAAACCTGAAGATATTGCAGAAACAATTTACTGGGTAGCTCATCGTCCGCCACACGTAAACATAAACGATATTATAATAATGCCAACGGTGCAGGCAACAGCAACTAATGTAATTCGAAATTAATTAATGATAAAAAAAACAAATACAAACGTTTTTTTTTCGATAGCGCTTCTTTTTCTTTTAGTGTTCTCAAACGTATGCTCTGCCCAGAAACGCAATCCGGGCGCAGGCATTCGATTTGGTTTTGGTCCTGTGTTGGGTATTTACACTATTAATCCCAACCACGCAAAAAGCCCAACGCAAAAAATGAGTGCCATGGTCTCATTTAAAAAAGAAGTAAAACTGGATAAAACTTTTAAAACATTTTTCTTCTTTGGTGCTGAATATTTTTTTCATGGTGTAAATTTTAAATCGTATTATTTTAAACCGGATAGCTTACAATTGTACGATAAAACATTTCCTTACAATTATTCGCTTATTATAAACGAAATAGGAATCCCGTTACAGGTTAAATATTCTTTTAAGCGTGAGAATAACGCTGTCTTTAGTCCGTATGTAATGATCGGTTATCATTTCCGGTATTTATTGCCGGGTAATTTAACGGTTTCGCAAAACGGAAATAAAGTAAAAGAAGATATTGTAGATCTTAGATTTAAAACGCCTTTTATTAATAGTCATTTAAATTCTTTTGTGAGCGCCACGCTCGGCTTTCAGAAAAATGCGATCTCTGGCTCAAGAAGCAATTTTTTTGCAGAGTTTAATTTCCGTTACGGCTTTTCTCAATATTATTTTGAAGAAAAATATGCAGCAAGCTCTCTTAACATCAGCAGTATGCATTTAGCGTTGCAATTAGGTTTTAGGTTTTAAATTAAATAAATTATGTCACGTCGAGTAAGATTTGCGCCTCTTTTTCAAATCTGTATCGAGACGCATTTCGTAAGTCGTTCTCGATACAATTTTTGTAAGAGGCAGACAAAAATCACTCGAACTGACATTTAAACAAAACTAATGAAAAGAATTTCCCTTATTTTAATGAGCCTTCTGTATATCTCTGCAGGCATTTATCATTTTATAAACCCCACTTTTTATTTAAAGATCATGCCAGATTATATTCCCTCTCATTTAATGATGATATACTTAAGCGGCGCCATTGAAATTATTTTAGGAATAGCGCTTTTAATTAAGAAATTTCAAAAACCGGCGGCCATGTTAATTATTTTAATGCTCATCGTTTTTATACCGGTACATATAAAAATGATACAGGATACATGGATCTCGTTAAACATTAAATTCATAACTGCAATTGTGCGTCTGCCCTTACAGTTTGTTTTGATCTACTGGGCCTACAAAACCTGCAATTTAAGGTTTCCCAAGTTGTTAAAAGGATAAAAAATTAAATTAGCATAACTATTCCATTGCTTTTTAACTTTCCTTTTTTACCTTTAATAAAAATATAATCTCCATGATGGATCGCCGTAATTTTTTGTTTGCCACCGCAGGTTCACTTACTGCACTCGACCTTTTTTCTTCTATTGATCTGCCATTTGCAAAACAGTTAGATAAACATTTAAATAAACTCGAGAATATGAGTTTTGATGCCGCTGCAGAGAATGAAGATTTTTGGGGATGGATCCGTCAGAGTTATACTGTTTCGCCAAACATAATTAATTTAAATAATGGTGGCGTTAGTCCTCAACCAAAAATAGTGCAGGATGCACACATTCGTTTTTATCAATACTCTAACGAAGCGCCAAGTTACTATATGTGGCGCATCTTAGACCAGGGAAGAGAAGCCCTGCGCGAAAAATTAGCAACCCTTTGCGGTGTTTTACCGGAAGAATTGGCCATTAACAGAAATGCAACTGAAGGCTTGAACAATGTAATTTTTGGTTTGAATTTAAAAGCTGGTGATGAAGTGGTGTTAAGTACGTTTGATTATCCTAACATGATGAATGCCTGGAAGCAAAGAGAAAAACGCGATAAGGTAAAATTGAACTGGATAACTATTCCTCAGCCAACCGATGATGTGGCGACCATTGTAAAATTATACGAAAAAGCTATTACCCCAAAAACAAAGATCGTTCACATTACCCACATGATGAACTGGACAGGAAATTTTGTTCCTGTAAAAGCTATTGCCGATATGGCGCACAGCAAGGGTTGCGAAGTGATAGTAGATGCCGCGCATTCTTTCGGGCAAATAGATATGAAATTTGAAGAGACAGGTGCCGATTATTTAGCTACCTCTTTACACAAATGGTTATGCGCGCCTTTTGGCAGCGGATTAATGTATATTAAAAAAGATAAGATCAAAAATGTATGGGCTTTACTTTCATCGGTTGATCCGGATGGCAGCGACATGAAAAAATTTGAAAGTATTGGTACGCGTTCTTTTGCATCAGAAATGGCAATTGGTACTGCGGTTGATTTTC
The DNA here is from genome assembly GCA_030681615.1 of Bacteroidota bacterium. GTDB lineage: Bacteria > Bacteroidota > Bacteroidia > B-17B0 > Aurantibacillaceae > Aurantibacillus. Next base: position 38,946 of record JAUXSA010000001.1, on the reverse strand, counting down.
ATAATTTAATTGGCGGCAAACGTAAAGAAGCGCGTTTGCGTTATTTAAAAGATTATTGGGCAACCAAATGCCATAAATTACCAAAAGCAAATTTTTACACGTCTATGAAACCGGAATTCTCCTGCGCAGTGGCAACCATTGGTTTTGAAGGCTGGCAGGCGCAACAAATAGAAGCCAAGTTATTTGAGAAACACAAAGTTCATTCTGTATCTATGATCCTTGAAAAAGTGAACGGCATCAGAATTGCGCCCAATGTTTATACAAACACAGAGGATCTTGACGTATTGATAAAAGGTTTAACCGAGATCTCAAAGATGGAAGCACCTACTCCACAAAAATAAATTACATGTTAAAAAAAATTAGTATCGCTTGTGCTGCAATTGTTTTAGTATTTGCATTTACAAGTAAAGACCGGAAAGAAGTTATTTTAACCAAGCTGGCGCCTTCGCCCATTGGCCCTTACAGCCAGGCAATAAAAACCGGCGGTACTTTATATGTATCCGGACAGGTTGGTTTAAAACCCGACGGCACATTTGATACTACATCTATAGAGAACGAAAGCACCCAGGCCCTTAATAATATTAAAGCTATAGTAGAAGCAGCCGGTATGAGCCTGGATGATGTTTCTAAAGCAACCATCTATTTAACCGATATTAAAAATTTTGCAAAAGTAAATGACGTATATAAAAGCTATTTTAAATTAAACCCTCCTGCCCGCGAAACAGTAGAAGTAAAAGCATTACCAAAAGGTGCGCATGTGGAGATCTCTGTGATTGCTAATTAAATATAACATAGCCACTTGATTATTTATAAAAATAGCGATACATTTAATAACCGCTACATAGTAGCGCCAATCTTGCGAAAATTGCAGGATGGGCGCATATTTATAGCGGGTATAAGGGAGTTAGTAGTAAGTCGCGGACAATTCTCAGTTGATAAGATCTCGGTAGATAAAAACTTTTAAGTGGACTAACTTCACATTGTGAAAAATTGAACAATGAAGATGTGTAACGTTTGATTTCAAACGGCTTTAAGGCGTTGAGTTTATTTCCTTTTAATAATTCCTAATCAAATACGAGTTGAACACGCGTACCAAATTCTATACCAGTCATTCCACCTGCAATTAGCTTTTCTTTAAGCCTCTGTGATACGAACTTGTAAGTATATACTTCAATATAGTCAAATTGCTTATACTTCGAATCAACGCAAATTTTTGAAAAAGGTGGCAGAAAAAACTTTTCGCTCAGTTCGTCATAATGCGCCCGGTTGCGAATGGGATATAATTTGTCTCGCGTTTGTAGTTTACCATTTTTTGCAAAGACTGTTCGCTGATAGATTTCGCTGCTCTCAAAAATTATGTCGTCAAACTTGATGCTATTATGGTAAAAAAAACTGTAATGATGTTTCTCACCTGTTTTAAGACTTCGAACAACAGTTGGTTGTAAAAAACTATTTCCTAATTTATGTTCTTCAAAAATCGCCTTTAGAGATTCACTAACCAAAAAGTTAACACTGGGAATGTGAGGGCAAGGCTGAAGGAAGTCAGTAAGCTTAGCGCTTTTTAATAAGTCGAGTCTGCGAATTCCTTTGATAAACTTTTTTATGTTTGCTTTTTGCTTAGCGTTCTTTTTGATGGCAGCATCATAGTACTCATCATACTTCGCTTTAGGCACAAAACACGATTCGTTGAACTCGGCTTGATAAATACCATTTCTGACGCCAATAATCTTTGGCTCGCAGGACGTGTCGAAATAATGATACACTTCGTTTAAAATCATAATTAAAAATACGAAATTAAATAAGCTAATACAAATAGTAGTCTAACCACAGAGAGTATTTTCGCAAAAAAAGTTCTGACTCAAAAGCTGCAGCCCAGATTCACGAAGCACAAACGACCGTTTCAAAAATTGTTTTTATAAGCAGACGCGCAACCACAACCCGACGACCAGGCGCGTCCGGCTGTTTACGCAACCTACTACTAACAGCGGCTAAGTGCAAGGCGGGCGGACCGGTAGATCGCAAAGCCAATCTTTTGCCTGCTACGCAGATATTTATTTACGTTTGGCTTTGCTAATAAACATTTGTACATTTAATAAACATTTCGGCGGATAGAAAAAGGATGTTTCATAAGCGCCCTTGCGCCTAGCCGCCAAACGTTAGCAGCAAATTAATGCAGAAAAACTACTCCTGCACGTAAACCCGCTTCACCCTTTCCAAAACACTGGTAAAGACTTGATCGCCCGAATTAAAAAAAGAAAATTGCTTTTATTTAAAGAAAATTTATACTTTCGTGAACCAATTATTTTTTTAAAATGAATGAATATCCTGCTTGTCCGAAATGCAAATGTGAATACACTTATTCTACCGGGTCTTTAGTTACCTGCCCTGAATGTTTTTATGAATGGAATCCTGAAGAGGCAGTTGCTGAATCAGGGGAAATCACAAAAAAAATAGTAGATAGCAATGGAAACGAACTACACGATGGAGATTCGGTAGTAGTTATTAAGGACCTGCCGGTAAAAGGCGCTCCCAAATCTGTAAAAGCAGGAACAAAAGTTAAAAATATACGTTTAACGGATGGCGATCATAATATTGATTGCAAGATAGAGGGCTTTGGAGCAATGGCGCTAAAATCTGAATTTGTTAGAAAAGCTTGATCAGGATAATTACTCCTGCACATAAACGCGCTTCACCCGCGCCGAAACATTCGTAAGCACTTCATAAGAAATAGAATTTAATGCTGAGGCCATGGCATTTATTTGTTCGGCGTTCTCAAAAATAATTACTTCATCGCCTTCCTGGCAATTAATATCTGTAACATCCACCATGCACATGTCCATACAAATGTTACCAATGGTCGTGCAAAATTTACCGGCAATATAAACACCGTGTTTACCATTTCCCAAAGCTCTGCTAAAACCGTCTGCATAACCAATAGGTATGGTTGCTATTTTTGTGTCTTTATCTAATTTACCATTGCGGTTATAACCAACGGTTTGTGATGCCGAAACATTTTTTATTTGACTAATGCGGGTAATTAAACTGCCCACATTTTCTAACTGCGCTTGTTCTGCGCTGTTAACGCCAATGCCATACATACCAATGCCAAGGCGCACCATATCGTAATGCGCATTCTTAAAACGTGTAATGCCGCCTGAGTTACAAATATGTTTTAAAACAGAGTAACCTAAAACCAATTCAATAGCAGAAGATACTTTTTCAAACATGCGCATCTGCTCATTTGTAAAATCATCCAAATTTGAATTATCAGTGCCCACCAAGTGAGAAAATACAGAGCGCACTTTTAGCTGCGGGAAATTCTTTAATTCTGAAACTAATTTTTCAAGATCGTTTTCTTCAAAACCCAAACGGTGCATGCCGGTGTCTATCTTTAAATGCACAGGGTATGGGTCTGTTATTCCTAGCGCATCCAGTTTTTTTATGAATGCGTGCAGTACTTTAAAACTATAGATCTCCGGTTCTAACTGGTAATTAATAATATCTTCCAACGCATCTTCCTCCGGACTCATTACCATTATTGGCAAGGTAATTTGCGATTGCCTCAACTCTACTCCTTCGTCCGCATAAGCCACTGCCAGGTAATTAACGCCAATGTGTTGCAATGTTTTTGCGATCTCTGCGCCGCCGCTGCCATAGCCCATGGCTTTTACCATGCACATTAATTTTACATTGGGCGCAATTAGCGAGCGGTAATAATTAACGTTATTAATTAATTTATTTAAGTTGATCTCAAAAACGGTATCGTGACTTTTTAATTGAAGCACACGACTGATATTCTCGAAACCAAAACTGCGCGCGCCTTTTAAAAGTATACTCGCTTCGCTAAACTGGTAATTAATTAAGTTAAATTGATTAATAAAACTCTGTGTATCAAAAAAGAAAAGAGAATTGGCTTTAAATAAAGGTTTGTGGTTTGAGATCTCTTTGCCAATACCAACTACAAGATCTATTTTGTTTTGCGCAAAAAGTTCGGCCAGTTGTTTATAAAGCGTGTGTGCCGAAATACCCGACTGCTCAAGATCAGACACAATAACGATCTTACGTACACGGCGGTTTTGTTGCGATAAATAATTCAACGCAATTTTTATAGAATCAATATCTGAATTATAATAATCATTAATAATTAAAGCATTGTTTATTCCTGTTTTAATTTCCAAACGCAACGCAACAGGTTGCAATAAAGCCAAACGCTGCGCAATATCAGCTTCTTTAAAACCTAACTGCATTAATGTTGCCGCACAGGTAGAAGCATTTAAGATTGATGCTTTATCAGAAAATGGAATTTTGAACTGGTGAGATGCGGTTGAACTTTTTAATTCTAACGTATCGTCTTTAAAAGAAATTTTAAGATCGGCATCATCAAATTCAGAAACAAGAATAGTCTTACTTAAAATTTCTGCCTGCAACTGCTCTTTATGTAAACCGTTTATGATCTTTTTATCGCAATGCGCAATTAATTTTAATTTTTCATTTATTTTTTGTTCTCTGCTTTCAAAGCCTTCATCGTGAGCAGAGCCTATAGAAGTAAACACACCAATGGTTGGTTGTATAATTTCTACCAAAGCATCCATTTCGTTAGGTAAAGAAATACCTGCTTCAAAAATTGCCAGTGTGTGCGTATGGTTTAAATTTAAAACGCTTAAAGGAACACCAATCTGTGAGTTATAACTTTTTGGACTGCGACAAATAGAAAAATTATTTTTTAACAGCTGGTACAACCATTCTTTTACAACTGTTTTGCCGTTACTCCCAGTAATACCAATTACAGGAATAGTAAACTGTTTGCGATGAAATGCCGCCAACTTTTGAATAGCTTTTAATGGATCTTGTGAAACTACAAAAGAAACGTCTGCATTTTTATATTTAGAAATATCAAATTCATTTTCCTGTATTAAAAACGACTTTACTCCTTTTTCAATAAGATCGGCAATATAATTATGTCCGTTATTGCGTCCGGTCTTTAATGCAATAAATAAAGTATCTACCGGCGATTGTAATGCACGGCTATCATTTAAAAAAATACTGATCTTATTATTAGTGCCGCCAATAAATTTAGAAGTTGTGATCTCTGCTATTTGTTGCAGGTTGTACATATGATGCGTTTACTTTTTAAAATTCTTATTGAAACAATTCCTGCATAACGGTTCGTAACTATCTGTTTCGCCCAACAGAACCAAACTTTCTTCGTTTGTTTTACGATGACTTACATAAGCTAAATTACCACATTGCATGCAAATGGCATGTACTTTTGTAACATATTCTGCCGTTGACATTAAATTTGGAATAGGCCCGAAAGGCTTACCTGTGTAATCGAGGTCTAAACCCGCAACAATAACCCTGATACCTCTATCTGCCAGCTGGTTACAAACATAGGGAAGTTCATTGTCAAAGAATTGTGCCTCATCAATGCCCACCACATCTACATCTGTGGCTAATAATAAAATATTGGCGCTTGAAGGAACAGGTGTGCTCATGATCTCAATACCCTGGTGGCTTACCACTTTAAACTCGTCGTAACGTGTATCAACAGTGGGTTTAAAGATCTCTACTTTTTGTTTGGCGAACTGTGCCCGCTTTAAACGCCTTATTAATTCTTCAGTTTTACCCGAGAACATAGATCCTACGATAACTTCTATCCATCCACGCTTGCGCTCGTTATTATTATTTTCTAAAAACATTGTTTAAAAGGCGTTAAAAACAAAACTTAAAAGTAGTGTAAGATGTGGCAAAATCAAATTATATTTAATAATATAATTATTCACAAAAGATGTCGTTAGAGAAGGTATTACATAAAATTCAATCACAGATCAACGACCTGGCCCCTACGCTGGAGTTATTTATTGATGAAACGATACAACCTTCGGTAAAAAGCTGCGAAAAACTGCAACAACAGTTAAATCTTATACAGGAAAATTTAGCGGTTTATAAGTATAACAAAGCCAATAAAGAGATCTCGCCCAGTTTTAGCATCCATGCAAAAGTGAGTGAGAAGGAATTACCTAAAGAAAAAATTGAAGAACTGGCCAAAGAAATTAAAGTAATTATTCACGAAGAAAGGCCGGATCTTGTCATACCAGCAGTAAAAACAGAAGAAGAAACTCAAAAAAATTTAACGGATATTGCGGTTGGTATAAATGATAAATTTCGTTTTATTAATGAATTGTTCAAGCAAAATAATTCAGAATACAACATTGCTATTGAACAGTTAAACGCCTTAAAAACGTGGCGCGATACTGAAATTTACCTGAATAGCTTAAAAGCATTATACGAGTGGAAAGACAACTCTGAAGTTGCTTCTTACTTTTTTTCTCTCATAAAAAAACGTTTTAATTAATGCGTTCCTTATTTCTCACTTTCGTTTTTTTAATACATTTCTCTTCTTCCTTCTCGCAGGACACAGTATACGCAAGAGAGGTAATAAAATGTTTAACATCTAAAAAATGTTTTGGCCGCGGTTATTTAAACAATGGTTTAGATGTAGCCGCAAAATATATTGCGGCAGAATTAAAAGCAAACAAAGCAGAACCATTTTTTTCCACCGGCTATTTTCAATGGTTTGATTTTAATGTAAATACTTTTCCGGATAAAGTAATCGTTAAAATAAATAATAAACTTTTAAAACCTGGCATCGATTATATTATTAACCCCGAAAGCGGCACTGTAAAAGGCAAATACACGGTATTTAAAAAAGATAGCGTTACTTATATTGCCAACAATATGGCACTTCCTATAAATATAAAGATCAAAAAAAAATTAACCTATAGCGTTGCAACCAATTCGGTTGCAGGTTGTAGTATTGACCTGTTAAATGAATGTGCGCCGGCAGAAATAAAAAATGTTGAAGTAAATATTGAAAGCAAAGTGCTTACCAAATACATCAATAAAAACATTTGCGCGTTCATTCCCGGTAAAATAAATAACGATACAGTGACGGTGTTTTCTGCACATTACGATCATTTGGGTGGCATGGGCAAAGCAACTTATTTTCCCGGCGCCAATGATAACGCCAGCGGCGTGAGTGTATTGCTGAACCTTGTAAAGCAGTACCAAAAAAATCCACCAAAATATAAAACAGTATTTATTTTCTTTGCCGGTGAAGAAGCAGGATTAATAGGCTCGCATTATTTTGTTGACAGTAAAGTGTTAGATCTTACAAAAATTAAATTCTTAGTTAACCTCGATCTTTTAGGCACGGGGGATGACGGCATTATGGTAGTGAATGGTCACACGTTTGAAAAACAATTTAACGTACTCGATAAAATAAATAAAGAAAAAAATCTTGTTAAAGAAATTAAAAAACGCGGTAAGGCCTCCAATAGCGATCATTATTGGTTTTCGGAGGCAGGCGTGCCTTGTTTTTTTATTTATACCATGGGCGGCATAAAAGCTTACCACGATGTGTTTGATGTGGCAAAAACATTACCACTGACGGATTATGTGGATGTGTTTAAGTTGATAACGGAGTTTGCGGATAAACTGTAAAATTCAATCCCCCCCTGCCCCCTTCTCCAAGGGGGATTTTGCGCTTTAGCAAAATAAAAGTTCAGAAAATCAATACCCCTAACCCCTTTTGCAAAGGGGGAATAGAACCAGTAATCACTTTTTATAAAAACCCATGCTATCAACTTCTTCCCAAACTTTTGGGTGCAAGAAAAATCGAATGTCTTTTTTTTCTTTTATAGCTTTACGAATAAACGTAGAAGAGATATCCATTACCGGCGCCTCTGTAAAATGAACATGCGGATGCGTATCGAATTCACTTGCTGTACAACCGGGACGCGGATAAACGTAAATGTGATGTCGTTTTAAGATCTCTTCGTAATTTTTCCATTTACTAAAGGACTGTAAATTATCCTGTCCCATAATTAAACTGAATTGGTGCTCAGGATATTTTTCTTTTAAACGAACCAGGGTATTAATGGTGTAAGATGGCTGTGGCAGATCGAATTCAAAATTACTTGCTTTAATAGTGGGATGAAAATCAAGCGCCAGGTTAACCAAATGCAAACGGTTGTTTTGATCTAATAATTGATTTTTATTTTTTAAAGGGTTTTGCGGACTCACCATGAACCAGATCTGTTGCATATCTGTATAATTGATCATATAATCTGCAATAGCCAAATGACCAATGTGAACAGGATTAAAGGAGCCAAAAAATAAACCAATATGCATAGTATAAAATTACTGCTTATTTTTTAATTTTATACGAAATGCTTACTATCAATAAAAAAGAGAATCGTATTCAGATCGATCTTGAGATTTTTCTCATTAACAGATCGAACCAAACATTAAATCTTTTTATTCTTGCCGCTGCAATAAAAAAACAAATAGAAAGTGTTTATAAAGGTAAATTTGGCGAGCTTGAATTAGTGACAACCGTTAATGTAAAGCCTTTATATAAATATCATCTTCGCTCGCTTTATAATAAAATGGTAATTGCCGTAAGCCCTTACATCACTAATGATAATGCTGCAGAGGCAGATTTTAAAGGTTTACTTATCAAATTAAATCCAAAACATATTGAGTCTATTATTTCAGGAAACAATAAAAGAACAATCCCACATGAATTAGGGCATTTACTTGGACTTGAACATCCACACGCTAATGCAGCCTTTGAATCGGTTAATCTCAAAGCTTCTATTTTAGAACAAAGTATTAGCAACGATGAAAAAACTACTAATTTAATGTGCCAAAGTTGGTACATTCAAAAAGCAGGAATTGATCTTAATGCCGCTTTATCTTTAACCCAGGGCCAGGTTGAATTGATTTATGAGAATTATAGTTTTAAAAAACTAAGTAATAATTACCACATCAAACGCGGATTTTTAAATTATAAGTGGATAGGCAAAATTTAAAATTTGATCAACTTGTTCTTATAGATCGTAAGATCTTCGGTAATTACATTTATAAAATAAGTACCCGGTGGAAGCTCACCAATATTTAAACGCGTTGTTTTTGTTTCGCTGGTAATAGGAATGTTTTGCTTAAGGATATGTTTTTTACCCATAATATCATACAGCTGAATAGTAACTGTTTTGCCAATAAAATTATCAGATAATTCAACATCAAGATCATTAGCTGCTGGGTTTGGGATCAGCAAAACTTCCAGCGATTCTTCAATAATTTCCATCGTAATTATTTTGCTGTATTTTTCTATGCCGCCAATATCAAATTGTTTTAATCTGTAATAATTTATACCTTTTTTATTTGGAGAATGATCTTTTACATTATAATCTTTTTGCGAATTACTTGAGCCGGCAGCGGTAATTTTTTCAAGCAAAACATAATCTGTTCCATTTACAGATCTTTCGATCGTAAAATATTCTGAATTTTTTTCTGAAATGGTTGTCCAGTTAATGTTTGTATAATTACCGGTATACGTTGCTGTATAATCTTTCAGTTCTATTGGTAAAACACAATTGTTGGTAATTGTAAAAGTAGCTACTCTTGTTATCCCGCAAGCATCTGTTACATTGCAGGTAAAAACAGTACTGCCTGGGGCGGTAGGCATGTAATTTAATGTAGAAGAAGTTTGTCCACTGCTCCACAAATAAGTATAACCCGGAACACCATTTGATGCGGCCGGATTCATCGTTGTGTTTGCATAACAAGTTGCTGCCTGCGTAGTACTTCCATTACCTGTTGCAGTATTTCCTAATGTTTGTAGATTATTTCCTAGCAAGGTCATCGTCCAAGCCGAATTCGCACCAATAAAAAAATTAGAGCATGTAGCACCTGCAAATCTATCATAAAAACGCATTGTAAAAGTTAGATTTCCTGAACAAGCTGCTATTGGAGATATACAAGAAGTAAGATCTGTTCCAGTAGATACATTTACACCATTACACTGCCCTGCAGTTACAACATTACAAAACCAAAAAAAGCCAGCACCCGCGGGGCTTCTGCAAGCGCCATGCAAAAAATCTACAGCGCCTTCATTTCTTGCCGCGCCGTTTTGCGCAATGTAATTAAATGACCAGTTAACTCCATTTATTGTGCAATTAGGTGGCCTTGCAACCGTTAAATTGTAAGAACAAGAACCAACAAATGATCCCGCATTATTTAAACCAGAGCCTGTAATAGCAGCCTGTGCCAGTGTATTAGCATTTGTTACTACCGGATCTATTGAAACAGGATATTTGGTTGCCGTATCATTTAACCAGGTTGAGTTTGACATTAACTCCAATGTATTTGAGATCATACGGTAGTAAAGAGGGTGATAATTCCCGCGTTTGCTTCCGGCAATAATACCTTGTAGAACTGCAAAGTTTTTATTGTTTGGCGCATTAATAAAAAGATTGCCATTAACTTTTCCGTCCACATCCGGCGCACTTGAATAATTATATGAAGGTGTAAAATTTTCGTTAAGATCATCTGAAACAATTAACCAACCCTTTGAAGGAATTGCTTGCGCCATCTTAATAATAAATGATGTTTTAAAACTTCCCTCCATTACCCTGGCCTCAAAATCTATATCCGGAAAAATATTGGTTACAAAAACGCCCTCTTTTCCAACATTTACCTGGCTCCAGTTAGCAAGCGCCAATATTGATTTAAACCCTAAAGAATCCTGGAAGATCAATTTTAAATTTCTGGCAAACTCAAAACGGTTGCCATCATAATTGATCACCAGCTTTTTATTTCCTGCATCTACATATGTTGGCACCGGTTGCTTTAAAGAAGCATAAACATCGGTCTGGCTTGTTGGGTAAAGATAATAATTGATCTCGCGGTAATACCCGTTACTATCAACATAGTTAATTTTATTATAACCTGTTTGACTATACACTTTCGTTCCCTCAACAAATTCTCTTGCGTAATCTGTTCTTTTATTGATCAGCTCTACGCATTCGTCGCAGGGCGCATTTAAAGGCAAAACGCCATAATCAGGATTGCTATGATAAGCTATAGGAGTTTCGCTATTAAGCTGTGAAGTAATAATAGTTTGAGACGGGATGGCAAATGATGTATAGTTTGGTGTAGTGGCCACCATAGAAGTGCTTTGTGCAAAAACACAGAGATCAAAGAAAATTAATAATAATAAAACAAAACTTTTATTCATATGGTTTTCTGCTTACGCCTTTATTAAATATTACCCTTGAAGTTAATGAAATTAGGTATAAATACGAAATTGTCCACTAAAAAAATTGAGTTTTTCACTCAATAAATAGCTAATTTTAATGCGTGAACTCTCCTTTTAACACTTTAAGCTGCTTTTTATTAAGCAAAATGGGCAAAAACGATAGCTTTTTCAGTCTTTATGGCCTCGTTCCGTCTATAGAGTTTAAAGCCCATTCGTTCGTTTTATTACCTTATCTAAACCCCCAAATAAGAAAACCTCAGCCATTATTTTACGAAATGTTAAAAAAGACCGAGATAGAATTACCTGAAACTAATGCGCAACAAAAACCAATTATATTAAACTCGAAAACTTCTAAGGAAAAATACATTCAAAATTTAATTGATTTAAAAGAACACATACAACAAGGCAATATTTACGAGATAAATTATTGTATTGAATTTTTTGCAGATGACGTTGAGATAGATCCTCTTTCTGTTTTTATAAAATTGAATGGGATCAGCAAAGCGCCTTATGCTTCGTTGGTAAAATTAGATGATGAGTTTATCATCAGCGCAAGCCCGGAATTATTTTTAAAAAAAGAAGATAACATGCTTTATACCAAACCTATTAAAGGTACGGCCAAACGCGGGCAGACAAAGGAAGAAGACGAAACATTAAAAAATAATTTATACAATAATTTAAAAGAACGTACCGAAAATGTTATGGCTGTTGATGTAGCGCGCAACGATCTTTCGCAGGTAGCAAAAAAAGGAACTGTGCATGTAAATAAATTATACAACATTGAAACATTTGAAACGGTTCATCAAATGGTGAGCACTGTTAGTTGCGAATTAAAAGAAAATACAAGTTTCGAAAATATTATAGAAGCTACCTTCCCAATGGCCAGTATGACGGGAGCGCCCAAACTACGGGCCATGCAACTAATAGATGAGTTTGAGGACTTTGAACGAAAAAATTACTCAGGTGCTATGGGCATTATTGACGAGAAAGAAAATTATACTTTAGCTGTAAACATCCGCAGCATTTTTTACAACCAAAAAACAAAACGTTTATCCATTGCCGTTGGAAGCGCCATTACTTATTTATGCGAACCTGAAAAAGAATACGATGAATGTTTGCTAAAAGCGAATGCCCTTCTTGCGGCTTTAAATGCAAGTATCCGGCACTAATTTATAAAACGATGCCGATAATTGTTACATCATCTATCTGTTCTAATGTACCTTTCCAGCTTTCAAAAGTATTGGCCAGTTTGTTTTTTTGTTCAGCCACAGGTTTAGCTATTAATTCAGAAATAGTTTCCTGCAATTTTTTTGATTTGAATTTTTTTCCTCTTGACCCTCCAAACTGATCAGCAAAACCGTCTGTGTACAAGTATAAACTATCGCCCTCTTTCAATTGTAATTCATGCGTAGGGAAATCCGTCGCGCTTTCCGTTTTACCTATTGCTTGTTTGTGTGCTTTAATTTCGTGAAATAACGAATCCGAAAAATACCATAATGAATTATTAGCACCGGCCCATTTTACTGTTACTTTTTTATCGGCATTTGTTTTAATGCTGCATAAAGAAATGTCCATTCCATCTTTTACATCACTATCACTTTTACTAAATGTTTCTTCTACCAGTTCACGCGTTTTATCTAAGATCTTGCCCGGCTCGCGTAAACCAAATTCAAGTAAAGCTCTGTTTAATGCATTATGACAAACCACGCTAACCATAGCTCCCGGCACACCATGGCCTGTGCAATCTGCCGCAGCAATAAATGTTATGCCATTAACCGACTCTGCCCAATAAAAATCTCCTGCAACAATATCTTTTGGTTTGTAAAGCACAAAATGTTTAGAGATGTAACTACTTAAAGTTTTGTCCGAAGGCAATATGGCATTTTGCAATCGTCTTGCATAATTTATACTATCAAGAATCTCTTTTTGCTTTTCCTCTACTATGCCTTTTTGCGCCTGGATCAATTCTTTTTGAGCAGATATTTCTTTATTAGCGGCTTTTTTATTTGCGTAAGCTTTAAAGGCAACAAAGGCAATTATTAATAAGAAAGCAAGGCCCGCAAAAAGTAAATATTTTGTTGTTCTTTCTTTTGCAAGCACCACTTTTTGATCTGCTAATTCAATGTCTTTTTTAGCAGTAATTTTTTCATACTTCATTGAGTCTATTAATTGTTTTTTCTCGAACTCATATTGCAACTGTGTTGTAAGTGCCGATTCACGTACATCAGCGGAGTATAAGGAATCCTTTATGTTGGCATAAGCTTCCATATATTTTAAAGCCAAGACTGGGTTGTTTGTTTTTTTATAATACTCCCAAAACGCTTTTGCAACTTCTTTTTTAATTAGTGTTGCATCCAACTCATTCGCAAGCGCCTCTGCTCTTTTCAAATTCTCAAGGCAAGGACCTAATTTATTAGTAATAACGTAAAGCGCTCCCAATTGTGCATAACCCTCCGCCGCCTTAGATCTTTCATCATTGATCTTTGAATTTTCAATAGCTGCTTTAAAATTATCTTCTGCTTTGCCGTAATCTTTTCTTGCAAGGTAAATCTTTGCAATATTAATGTAAAGGGTACTTAAGCCAGTTGTAGCATTTAATTGCTTATGCAGACCGAGTGACCGCTGATACTGGATCATAGCCGAATCCGGCATCCCTTTAAGATCGTAGATCACACCCAGGTTAATAAGTGTATTGCTAACGCCAAGTGTGTTCTTTTGTTTTGTATCTATTTCAATTGACTTATGATAATATACCAACGATTTATCATATTCTTTAAGGTCTTTATAAATAATGCCAATGTTGTTGCAACAACCGGATTGTCCGCCTAAATTATTATTTTCTTCATGTATCTTTAATGCTTTAAAAAAATACGAGAGTGCATTTGGAAAATCGCCTTTCATAGCACTTAGCATACCAATATTGTTTAAGCTGCTGGCAACACCTTTTTTATTGTTTATTTTAATAAAAATAGGAAGTGCGCTTTCAAAAGAATAAATGGCAGAATCGAATTGCCCTTTGTACCAGTAAATAATACCGGTGCTATTGTAAGCATTACTAATACCTAATAAATAATTAAGTGGCTTTGCTAATGCTAATGCTCTTTTAGAGTAAATAGCGGCATCGTTCAATTGCTCTTTTTTCCAAAGAGCCTCTGCAAGCAAATTAAGGTTTAAAATATAATTTGTATCTTTTTGATAATTAGGTTTTGCTTCCCACCTTAGCAAAGCTTTTTGTAAGCTATCTGTTTGTGATCTTAAAACAGATGAGACTATTAGAAAAATAAAAACACAACGATTCATACGGCATTAAATGACCTAAATATCGTTAGTTTAAAAAATAAATTAATTATTCAAATTATCCCCTCTTAGTTCCCTAAAACGTTTGCGAGCCTCTACTGTATAAATGCTGCCAGGATATTTGGTCAATACATCCTGGTAAGATGCTTTTGCTTTTTCTTTATCGTTAAGATTTTTTTCGTACAATTCGGCTAATTTAAATTGCGCATCATCGCCATATAATTCGGTGCCGTAATATTCCAAAATATTTTTATACATAGCTTCTGCCTCAGCATACTTTCCTAACGACATGTAAATTTGTGCTTTGCTATAATTAATATCATCGCCCAAAGTATTGGTGCTGAATAATAGATTAATGCTATCCATACGCGCAATAGCCTCGTTGTATTTATGTTGCACCGACATTAACTCGGCACTTGCAAATAATCTTAAGGGCACATCATTTGTATCAACACCAATGGCATCAGTAATTATCAGCGATAAATTCAACGCATCGTTCGCAATTAATTTTGTGGTAGCACCCTTCAAAACATCTGCTTGTGTTTTTGCCCAGGCAAAATCGCCGGCATAAAAACTTAATTTAGCATTGCGGAATTTTGCTTCTTGCCCAATAGCCTCGTATTTAAAATCCTTTTCTACCTGCGAGTATAATAAAGACGCTTCCCAAATTTCGCCGGTAAGAATGTACGTATCGCCTAACAAAATTTTAAAATCTGCTTTGGCCATGTTGTCCATACCGGGTTGCTCAATAAAATTCTGTAATAATAAAATAGCATCACCGCCTTTATTTAAATAAAATGCTTTTAAAGAAGCCAGGTTCTTTACTATTTGTGCGTTCAACGAAGTGCTCTTGTATTTTTCGTTTGCTGAAGCCAACTTTTGCTCCAATGCTAATAATTCTTCGCGCGTTGGTTGTTGTTTTAAAGTAACGGCTAAATATTCCACGTTCATTCCGTCAATAACAGCAGCGTCGTAATACAAATTGTTTGTGCCTTTTTCTATAATGTAATCGTAACAACGTTTGGCGGTTTCCCATTGTTGGTTAGAGGTGCAAATTTTAGCCAGCTCAAAAATGCGGTGACCATCTTCTCTCAAACGTTTATCTAATGCTCTTGATTGTACAAATGCGCCTTCAAAATCTTTTTGTTGTTTCTGGATGAAGATCAAGAACTCAGATAAAATAATTTTATCCGGACTTTTCTGAATACGTTTTTGCAATTCCTGTTTTAATAAAGGGTTGTTGATTCCACCTTCGGCATCATCATAACCTAAAGAATTCTGCAAATTGCCTTGTACCGAACCTATCTCTGTATCCCTAAACTCCAATGCATCAAGGTATTCGTTTATCATTGATTTAAGATCGTTCTTTTGTTTGTAAACATCGGCGCGCTCGTAAAAGTAAGGATAGTCAGGTGTGATTTTTCTTCCTTTGTTATAAGTTTCAATAGCGTAATCATACAAACCATCTTCTACAAACGCATTTGCCAACGTTTGAATAAAAGGCTGTACAGCTAATAATTCTTTCAACGCTTTTTCGTAGGCTTCTTTTTCTTTCTTCTCTTCGTTTTGTAATTTGTAGATCCTTCCCAAATAAACGTAGAGGTAAACATTATTCTTATTTTGTTTTAGTTGTTTTTTGGTGATCTTTTCTGCTCGTGAAAGATCTTTGGCGCCCATTAAACTTTTATAATAATAAATATACCAGGCTTCAGAGTTTCTATCGTAGAGTTCCTCAAAATATTCGTTGGCTTTTTCATATTCTTTTTTCTCGAAATATTGCAGAGCTAATTTATCGGCATTATTTGTTGGTTTTTGGGCAAACGCATTGGTTTGTACAAAAAGTACAATTATAATTGCGAAAATAATTCTTTGAAAAAAAATCATGTTAATTAATCACCCTACCCCGTTTAAAAAGGGGAATAGTAAGTATAAATATACTACCAAAGATCTGTTTTATAAAGCGGAAAAGGGGATTTTCTGTTTTTTTCACAATTAAAAGCCCAAATAAAAAACACGGAGTCTTTTGAACTCCGTGTTTTAATTAAACAAACTTTAAAAAAATATTCTTGAGCTGGCACAGGAAGAAACGTTGGCGCCGTACAAAAAAAACGCCAACGCTTTTTCACTTCCTGCTACCCATTATTTATGGCATAACTGTTATTGCTGAAATTCCAGGTTCAACACCTGTACCCGGAACATGAGCAACAACAAAGGTAGAGCCGGCACCGGTAACACTTGATTTTTTAGTTACGGTTGCGCCTGATGAAGTCTGGTTACTTAGATCAACTATATCATAAAAACTATCAATTACCGGAATACCTGTTAAAGGCAATGTCCACGTAAGGTTTGAAGGATTTGTGATCTGCGTTAAGAAATTAGCCTGGCCGGCTTTGTAAGCATTTCTGTCGATCTTGTAAGTTGTTGCGGTTAAGTTTTGACTAGTAGGGTTTGGCTGAAAGGTAATAGGATCAAAGCCTCCCAACGAAACGTAAAAAGGTGTCACCATAATTACTGTATCAGGATTAACCGTTAATTCTGCCTGGCCATTAATGCCTGCTGCAACTGCAGTAACATAAGCACCGCCAAGATTATTTGCAGTTACCAAACCTGTAGAACTAATTGAAACCGGCGTTGGAAAATCTGCATCTTTTGGACTTACCGACCAGTTAAAAGTATAATTAGCACTTACATCATTACCGTTAGAATCATAAGCTTTTGCAATGTACTGTTGTGTTTCGCTTTTAAACATTTCCATATTTTTTGGCGTAACAACTACTTTTGCAATTGGTAAAACAACTGCAGGAGCACCAACTACTAAAACAGGAACTTTAACGTTGCTTGTTTGTCCGTTAATAGTTGCCGCTACATTTATTACCGCATTGCCTGCAGCATGAAAAGAAACAACACCTGTTGATGAAACCGATGCAACACCAGTATTATCAGACGAAAAAACATAACTGGCAGAACCACTACCTATGTAAACAGTTTCTAATTGGATGGTTTCTGTGCCTGCCTGGTAAATAATGGCAGATGGCAATACAGCAAAAATGCTGGTGTTTGGTATTTCTATCAATAAAGGTACTTCAGCGGTATAAGTTACGCCGTCCAAAGTATAACTTGCTTTAATAACGGTTATTTCTCCTGCGCTTGCAGTAAATATGCCGCCTGAAAAAGAACCCGCATTTGCATTTGAAGAGGTCCATGTAACACCGCTTGAAAGTGTTAGAATTGTTCCGTCGGTCTTAACTAATTTAGCCGAATAAGCAATGTTGTTACCAACAGGCATTGAACGTGCACCATTGTCAATAACCAGCCGCGCAGTAGGTGCCGGAGTGGTTGGCGTTGTTGGTTCAGGTTCGTTTGTTTTGTTGTCTTTTTTCTTACAGCCCGAAAGCATGGTAACTAGTACAATTACTAAAAGTAGTAGTCCGTTTTTAATTGTTGTTTTCATTTTTTATTTGTTTTTAATTGGTTTGGGTTTATGGGTACAAATGTCTGTCCAAAGCAAAAAAAACATGTTATGGGACGTTGCGAAAAGATGTAGGGATGTTGCGCACATAAAAACCGTTTGATTATCAATCAATTAAAAATGAAAATGGTAAAGAAAGAAAATGAAGAAGTCACCATTTTACATGAAGAAAATTTTGTGCTATGGCCGGAAGGCTTATTTTCACAGTACTTAACAAATATAGGGTTGTTCCAAAAAATAAATTTCAAAAAAAATGATGTTGTATTAATGAAAGGAAAATTTTGGCATGAGATATTTCGTCCCTACGAGACTTGTTTTATTTTTGGGTTCGTTTTTTCTACCATATTTTGTCCCTACGGGACAACAACATTTAAACATAACGACGGAAAATAAATAAAACAAAAAAGACTCCGTAGGAGTCAGATATTATAGAAAGAAAATTTAGAAATAATTAAGTCCCGTAGGGACGAAATATAAAACCTTTAATTATTAAAGGCCAATTTTACGGTCTTGCCGTTTTGCTCAAATTGGATAGAATCGGCGAGGTTTTTCATTAAAAAAACACCGCGGCCGCTTGGTTTATCAATATTGGCTGGATCAGTTGGATCGGGCAGACCTAAAAAATCAAAACCTTGCCCTTCATCAGTAACTGAAAAAATTAATTGTTTATCAGAATTCTGAAAACCTATATTCACAAATTTATCGGGGTTATTTTTGTTGCCATGGTAAATGGCATTGTTTACGGCTTCGGTAACGGCTATTAAGATATTACCATAACAGTCTTCGTGCACGTTAAAAACCTGGCACACATCGTCTATCAAACGCTCTACTAATCTTAAATGCTCCGGCCTCGAATTTATTTTCAAGGTCTCGTTCCTCGCTGGGATCATCACTTGTTTACGCTATTAAAATAGTTATTTACTTTTTCCTTGTAATAGGGCGTTAAACTAGGTGGGACGGTATTTAACAACTCCATTTCTTTTTCTTTTAGTCTTTTATACTCTAAAAATTGATTAGGGTTGCTTAAAATTTGATTTTTTGCTTCATTACTTTTCCTCTGTTCATCCTGCTCTCTTTCACGCTCCGCTTTCTCACTTTCGAGCAATTTACTGAGGATATCCTGCTGGCGTTTCATGGTTTCATTCGTAAGATGCTTATTTACAAGGTCTTTTTCGGTTTGCTCCATCATATCCGCTATCTCGCCCCCCGGATTTTTACCCTTATTCTTCAATTTATCCATCATTTGCTGCATTTGTCTCCTTAAAGCTTCTTGTTGCGCAGCCATTTTAGCCAATTGTTCGCTATTTCCAGGCATCATCATGCCACTATTACCATTTTGTCCTTGCCCCGGCTTCTGACCTTTTTTATCTCCAGGTTTTTCTCCAGGTTTCTGACCTTTTTCCATCGCCTCTTTCATTGCTTTCATTTGCTCGTTCAACTGCTCCTGCAATTTTTTCATGCTTTGCATACTTGGCTTATCCGAAGGTTTTGCGCCCTGACCCGCACCCGGTTTTTTACACTTACCGCTACCACCTTTTTGCTGTTGCTTTTGCTTCATTTGCTTTTGCATTTGCTCCAACGATTCATTTAACAAAAGGGCCAGGTTATTTACCGAGGTCATGGTGGTTTGCATGCGCATGGTTCCTTCGCCGGTATTTCTATCAGCAAGGGCTTGCACCGTTTTATTCATGTTAAGATTAATGGCGCTAATTTCACGATTAACTATTGCGCTAATTTGCGGGGCACGTTTACTTAATGCTAATAAACTATCTTCAATGATCTTGCTATCATCCTTCAATTTATTTTGTTGTTTTGGAATGGCAACATATTGTGGATTATCGATGCGCGTTTTTGGTAATTGTTTAATTAGTTCTTCCTGCGCAAACGATAAGTTAACCAGGTTCTCTAAAATTTGACGAAGCGCTTCAGCATTTTCAGACTCTTGCTTTTCTTCACTTTCCATCATAGCGCTTTCCATCTCCTCTTTCATCTCTTCCATTTTTTCGCTCGCCTTTTTCTGAGATTTGCCGGCATCCTTTTTACTGTTCTTGCTTAATTGCTCAGAACTGTTTTTCATTTCCTTACTTATCTCATTTTGCTTTTCTTCAGTTTTAGGCAAAGCGTTCGGTTGTTCCAACTCTTTATTTTTTTGTTCCAGTTCTTTCAGATCTTTTTTAAGTTCTTCAAATTGTTTAGCAATATCATCCTGCTTTTTTTCTAATTCTTTAGCGTCGGCTTTTTTATCGTCCTTATTCTTTTCGTTTTTGTCTTGCGTCTTGTTGTCCTGACTCTTATCGTCTTTTTTATTCTCCGTTTCTTTATTCAGCTCGTCTTCTTTCTTTTTAAGCTCGTCCAGTTTATCAATAACATCCTGCATTTTTTTCTCCACCTCAAGCTGCTTAAAGGCTTCCAGGTTACGGTCCAGTTCTTTTTCAATGTCTTTATTAGAGAGCTTCATTTCCTCTAATTTTTGCTGCACTTCATTTTTATCCAACTTCTCTAACATTTTATTTAGTTCGTCAAATAATTTTTTCATTTCGGGTGTCATCACATTTTCAAACAATTGTTCTAATTGTTTTTGTTTTTCCATGATGGATTCATCCGTTTTTGAGAACTCGTTCTGTTGTTGATTATTTTGTTGATTCTCTTGTTTTAATTCTTCTATTTTATTTTGAAGTTCCTGTTGTTTCTTCAAAAGATCTTCCAGTTTCTTTTTCTCTTCGTAACCTAATTGTTTTTTATCGTTTATTTTTTTAGAAAGTTCGTTCACTTCTTTTTGAAGCTGTTGTGCTTTTTTAATGCTCTCTTCAAGATCTTTTTTTATCTCGGTATTATTCTTTTCGGTATTCTCGTTTATCTCATCCTGGGTTGGCGCTTTAAACACCATTAACTGCGTTTTAGCAGATTTGGCGCCGTTTACCCCGTCATTGTCAAACACTTCGAAGAAGTATTCAATTTTATCTCCGGGCTGTAGATTAAATTGCGCCGCATCTAAAAAATAAAAATAAGGTTGTGCTACCTGACCTTTATTTACTGTAATAGGGAAACTTCCATTTGTTTCGGTAGCTTTTCCAGCTGTATCAGTTCCTGATTTTTTATAATGAAACGTTAAGCGGTTAAAGCCATAATCGTCTTTTATTTGTCCGCTAAAATAAATGTTCTTAGGATTTAATGAATCCAGTTTTTCGTTCACATCAATAGTTGGATATTGATCGGGCACAACATTCACGCTGTAGTTAACCGAATCGGAAGCATTTAATACAAATTGATTAATTGCTTTAATGGTGTAACTATTGCTTTGAATAAATTTGCGCGAGAACTGAAATTGATTGGCATTATTTTTTTGTGGCGAAGCTAAACTATCGCTAAACCTTATCTGAAGCTCATCGGTATTTTTTGTATTAAAAACCCAGTTAACTTTTGTGCCTTGTGGAATTTGAAGGTCGCCAGTATTAGCAATATTCTCGTTTGGTTTATTTAAGTAAGCCGGATAAATTAACTGCAGGTTAAATTGCATTAAAGTTGGTTTTGGTAAAACCTTTAACTCATATTCTTTAGAAGTAAAACCGGCTGCATCTAATTGAAAAGTAGTGTTTGACTGTAGGTTTGAAAAAGTATATTTAAAAGAAGTGTTATTTTGTTTTTCGAGTTTGTAATCGATGCCGTTGATATTTATAAAAACTTCGTTTGGCAATTGCTCGCCAGAAACTTTTACTTCAAGATCGTAATCCTGCGTTTGTAAGGCTTGCAAATTTTTATTTTGAATAGTAAACTGAAAAGGCATTTCCTTTTCGTAATAGGTTTGATAGTGAACTAAACGCTGTGTGCTTTTAGTAATTATTTGTGGCCAGATGATACAAACACCAGTAGTTAATATTAAAAGTGGTAAAACGAATTTTAAATACTTTTTGTTTTTGTTAATATCAACTGCGGTTGTAAAAGGAACAGGCTTAAGTTCGTTTATCTTTTGATTGATGCCCGCCAACAGTAATTCGTCTGAGCCTGATAAAAGTTTATTGTTTTGCAATTGCAAAACGTTCAATAATTTATCCTGCACATTAGTAAAATGGTTACCAATAATACCGGCTGCCTGGTCGTAAGAAATAACGTTACCAATTTTATTTAACTTAAGTAAAGGGGTGACAATATATTTTGCCAATACAAAAAGTGTAGAAGATAAAAAACCGAAAAACAATACACCACGAACAAGGGTATTGAACTCTCCAAAATATTCTAAAAAAATTACCGATAAAAATGCGGCCAATAAAATACCACTCGAATATAAAGTGCCTTTAATTAATTGATTTTTATAGTAGCGACGGATAAATTCGTCTAGTTTTTGAATAAGTATGTTCTCTGAGTTCTGCATTTATATTGAGATGCTTTTTTTGGCTATTTCCATAAAACCTATTAATAACCACAAACCACATAATGTGTTACACAAATATAGCAAAGCAGCGGTTTTTTTGGAAGGTATAAATGTTAAATAGTGTTGGTGGGGAGAGGGTTCCCGACTTTAAGCCCTATTTACTGTTATCAAAGGTCCATTGGGCATCTTCTTTGATCTGTTGCTCCATGGTAATGTTCTTGTCTTCGGCCTTTTTCTTGATCGTTTTCATCCAGCTGGCGTCGGCTTTTATTCTTTCAATAATTTGCTCAACGGTCTCTTTTGGATTGATGATTTCAGAAGCTAAAATAAACTCGGCATCTAATTTAAGTTGTGTTTCAAGTGTTACCTTATTTTCTTCGGCTTTTGTTACAATACTTTGATACCAACTATTATTCTTTTTCATGTCTGTAATGATCTCGTTCATGCGCTTGCTATTATCCTTACAATACAATTTATAAGCATCGTCGGCAAAACCATAGGGGAACATGTAATAGGTAGCCTCGGTTGCAATTAATAATACAACATCTCTTTGAGCTAAAGCGGCACTTAAATTTAGGGCTTTTATTTCCTTTTGTTTTCCGTTCCGGATCAATTGTGTTTTGTTATAGAACCAGTATTCATCTTCCCTGAAAAAATGTATCGGCAGATCATCGCCCACCTGGCACCACCAATAACTATCACCCACCACCAACACATCGGGTTTTACTTTCTTATCATTGGTTTTGTATTTATAGATCGGGTAAGGATTAGGGTCTGTCTCTAAAGGGATCATTAAATTCATTAAAACACCTATATCAAAATCATTTCCTTTTAATTTGGTGTTATAATTCACAATAGAATAATCAAAATCAGGCATGTCAATATTTCTTTTTTTCTCAATATATTTTAAAATAGTATCAAGCCCTAAACACATCCCATAATGATTCCAATGTGTGCCATATTTTGGATACACTTTATGCTTTAATTTATTTTTACTTTCAAAGAACCATTTATTAAGGTCGATAAAATTCACACCCTTTTGCGCAAATGCACTTGCGTATGATTTATAATTGGTACTGTCTTTTTTCTTGTCAACATATCTATCTGGTATCAGCTCAGGATAATACGATGCCTTGCCGGGAGCAAACACCACTATCAGATCTTTTCCTCTTGCTTTTAAAGAATCCTGCACTGCTTTTATTTTTATGGCCTGCTCATTTATTTTTGATGAGCCAAGAAAATTTTTTCCGATATGATCGTCAATATAAGATTCAATAAATAATTCGCCATTTTTGCCTATAACAACTCCAGGTGCTTTGGTAGTTTTAAAAACATCAAACTGAACCTGGTTGTAAAAACGAATTAACCATGGCCTAAAACCAAAATTATCATTTAAATAGGCGGTATAATTTTCCTGCCAGTTACTGCTCCAGTAATTAGCCTTTTTAAATTCAGGTTTTTGTGCAATGGTAATTCCTTCCAATGGCTCCTCTTCAAAAAAGCCAAAGTTAGATTGCAGCATGGGCAGTAATAACGCAATTGCTATTATAAAACCTAATATATATTTAAATATTACCTGCATTAAAATCTAAAATAAATAAATGGGTTAAAGGTGCTTGATGAAATTGAGGCCACACAATAATAAAACAATGTAATGCTGCAAAGTGTGGCTACAACATAACCAACTTGCGAATAGTTTGAAAAATAAACACGGTTCTGCAACTTTTTCCCAAAAGGACTTAAGGTTATAAAAGAGAATAAACAAGCCAGGATAAAATAGAAGATCAGCTCACCATTAAGATAAATATAGTTAGAGCTAAAATTAAACGAGATCAATTTCTTCACAAACAAAGCTGCATCTTTAAAACTCTCTGCTCTAAAAAACACCCAGCCAACAGCCACTAATAAAAATGTAATAATTAACGGAATGAATTTTGGAAGTTTAGCATACACTTTTAATAAAAATAAACGCTCAGCGATCAATAACAAACCATGGTAAATACCCCAAAAAATAAAGGTCCACGCCGCACCATGCCAAAAACCCGATATTAAGAACACCAGCCATAAATTAAAAAATAATTTCATTTTAGAATTTACCTGGTTTCCACCTAAAGGAATGTAAAGATAATTTTTCATCCAGGCTCCCAATGTTATATGCCACCTGCGCCAAAATTCGGTAATGCTTAAAGAGGTGTAAGGGTTATTAAAATTCTCTGGAAATTTAAAGCCCAGCATTTTTCCCATCCCAATTGCCATATCGCTGTAGCCGCTAAAGTCAAAATAAATTTGAAATGTATACGCTAACATTCCCAGCCATGCCATCGGTGTATTTAGTTCTGCAATTTTTGTATTAAAGATCTGATCAGCAAAAGCAGCCATGGTATTGGCAATTAAAACCTTTTTACTTAAGCCAATAATAAAACGGTAAAAGCCTGTAAGCACACCATCAATAGTTTCTTTTCCTATGCGTCCTTGTATTTGGTCTGATAGTTCGTGATAACGAATAATTGGTCCGGCAATTAATTTTGGGAATAAAATAATATACAACTGGTAATCCCAGAAATTATTAAGTGGCTTGTGCACGCGCCTGTAAACATCTAATACGTAGGTCAAACTTTCAAAAGTGTAAAACGAAATACCAATTGGTAAAACAATATCTGCCCAATGAATTTGTTTTGTTGTAAATACACCTAAAATAGCGTTAGCGTTATCAATAAAAAAGTTACAGTATTTAAAATAGAACAACATGCCTACATTTAAGCTCAACGATAGCACTAAAAATATTTTCCTTTTTTTCTCTGAACTTGAATTGTGCATCGTATTCACCAAAAAGAAATCGATACAGGTTGTAAGAAGTATGGCGAAAATAAATTTTGGCGCACCCCACATGTAAAATAAAATACTTACAATTAATAAGAATGCATTCTTTACTTTATTGTGCAGCAAAAAATAAAGTATAAATACAACCGGGAAAAAATAAAGTAAAAATATGATGCTGCTAAATACCATTAACGAATTTCTACCTCCAGTAATTTACCTATTAGATCGTTCTTAGGAAAGGGTGTGTAATTTTGCATAAAAGGTGCCGTTGGCCACCATTCCTGGTAATGAAACTCCTGCGACATTACCATCAGCATTTGATTATTTGGTATGGTTGTCATAGTATTATCCATACGACAGATCTCTTTTAAATTATTTTTATCTTTTCCTATACGCCATATTATGCGTTGCGGCTGCCAGTCAATTTCAAAATAATAAAAGTCATCATTAAATACTTCGGCGTGTGGCGCAGCAACTTTTGAAGTAACCAGTTTATTAAAATAATTCCACCTGCAAAATTCTATCTCTTTGCCTTCTACCATTATTTTTTTGGCACCTATCACATAGTTTTTTGGTTGTTGGCATCCCATATCCCAATTGGTACAGCAAATTGTAAGATCATTATTGTTTGCTGCATCTTCTTTAGGATAATTGTCTCCATTATTATAAGCGGATTGGGTCCAGTACTTAGATTCTTTTAAGATCTCAAAATCAATTTCAGAATAAGTTACCTGTGGCCTTGCTTCCTTTACCGATCCTTCATCATCTGGGAATTGTTTTGGAATGTAACCATAATCTGATTTACAAATACGGCGCATATTCCATTTTGCATCCGATTGAAATATAAGCCAGAAAGCAGTGGTTAAACCATTCCAAACATTATCCTTAGAAATTATTTTTGGGAATTTTATTTTAGCGCACCATTTGCCATAAGTAAAACCAATTCGCGAAATAACACCAACATGTTCTTTTTTAAACTCGTTAGGTTTATTGCCCGGGTTAAAAATAGTGATGGCTTTTGCGCTGCTGTCAGAGTTCACAGTTTTACAAGGACAATCTGTTGCGTTGCTATAGGTGTGAACAAAATTTTTGCTTTGTCCATATGAACTAATAAGATCTTTGTACTGCTCACGCGTAAAATTTTCTGCGATCACATCTCTTATTTCTTTCACGTTTACAAATTCAATAGTTTTATTAATGTGGTGAAAATATTGAGAGAAGTGCGCTTTATGCCTTAGTGTTTCGGATGTATTACAATTTGAATTAATTTCGGCGGTATTAAATTTTGAACTGTTGATCTTTAATTTATCTACAAATAAACCCGAACCAAGATCCAGTTTTGCATTTACTGCCAACTGCTCTTTAGCAAGCATTACTTTTGTGCCTTCTAAATTTTTGCCTTCATTCACCAAAAAATACGTAAAAGGATTAACAAATTTTCCTTCGGGGTTTTTCTTTCCAACACTTTTAACTTCATCAGGAATTTTTGAAAGACCTAATCCATTACACACCACTAACAAAAATTTATAATTACCCATTCGGGGATTACGTTTGTAGCGGTTATTATAGGCAGAGTCTGTTTGAAAGCTATTTTCGATAGACCAAAGCGCTTCTAAATAAGATTGTTCTTGCACGCTGATCTTATTGGCAACAGCTTTTTGTTTTACACTTTCAACCCAATCGCTTTCTGAATTAATTTTTGCGTAAAACTTGGTCAACAAGCTATCACTTATAAATGTTCTTTCAGGATCGGCCCCATAATATAGTTGTTCATCGCGGGGGTTACCAATTATTTTAAAGCTATCCTTAACGGCAAATTCTTTTTCGATCATTGGGGTGACCTTGTATTCCATTTCGGCCAACTCCCAACTGCCATAAAAATTTTCGGTATCCAGCGAGTCGCCGTTTTCCCATTTGTAAGACTCATTCTGATAATATAATTTGTAAAAAAATTGCTGCGGCGAGCCGTTATTCTTTATTGAAAACTCAAAAGCAAATTTTCCGTTTGGAAGTTGTTTTATTGTAGGAATTTCGACTCCGTAAAGAACTGAGTTTTCAAGATCTGTAGAAATTAAGTAAGTAGAGTCGTTCTTTTTGATATTATAATTGTCAAATGGTTTAAAGCCTGTAACGTCAAAATCTGATCGCTTGCAACCTACCAGTAAACTTCCAATAAAAAGAAAAACACTATATACCTTTAAGGAAAAACGCATTGTGAATTTTGAAAATCAAATATACTTTAATTTATCATATCCACACATTAAAATCGTTGCTAATTTGGGGTTAAAGGCTCAATAACTAAAGAATCGCCGTAGGATTTGTAAAGCCTGTTCTTAGCATAATTTATTTGATCTGCCTTACAATTATTTTTACAAACCTCTTCAAATAAACGGTAGTTATAGCTGCAAAAAAGGCTGTCTTTTTGAAAGTAAATAATTTCATCGCTCACATCAAAGCGCTTAAGGTTCTTTAGCGAGATTATTTTATTAAAAGTGCCAAAAATATCAAATACAAAAATGCCGGTTTCGGGCGAATTTAAAAACAAGAAGCCATTATGCTCGATCATAAAATTGGGTTTTAATTCGGCTTGCAACACTTGTTTTAAATTACCAGTAGCAGCAATTTGTTTTGAGGCTTCATTAAAACGCACTAACTCATTATTTTGTTTATTATAGATCCAAAAACTATTATTAGCGCTGGCGCAAACAAGGTCGGTTTGCTCATAACCTAATTTCTCTAAAGAGATCGGTTCGCTATTATTGGTAAGCTGGTTATCCAAAAAAATTATCTGTTGAAAATCGCGGTAATACAAAAGTAATTTTAAAGGATTTGTTGCGTCGACCGTACTTATATTACCTAATTTTAAATTACTATATCTTGCAAATAATTTTCCGCTTAATAAATATTTAATTAGCTCGTTTTCTTTAACTGTATATAAATTGCCTAAATTATCAGTAGCAAAATAATCCAACTTTGTTTTAATAGCTATTTTTTTTGGACTGTCCTGCTTCATAAATGAAAAAGAAAAACACAGCGTTACTATAAAAAGCAAGGCCTTTATATTTATTTTTTTATTCATTTATTTTTAATATTTCCTCTATCAATTTGCGATCGTTGCTTAAACGAGGCACTTTGTATTGTCCACCCAACTTATTATTGGCCTTAAGCCATTTATAAAAAGCATTCTGTGGCATTTTTTTAACCTCAGGAAAATGCAAAACAAAGTTATTATACCGTTTGGCTTCATAATCGCTGTTTTGTTTTTTTAACGACTCATCTAATAACGCAACAAAGAACTCAAAATTGTTCGGTTCTTTCTCAAATTCTATTAACCACTCATGAGCGCCCGAATTTTTTTCCATAAAAACCGGCGCCACTGTATAGTCTCTAACCAGGGCATGTGTTTTTTCGCAGGCAAGGGCAATTGCTTGTTCGGTATTGTGAACCATTAATTCCTCACCAAAAACATTTATGTATTGCTTGGTTCTGCCCGAGATCTTAAAACGATAAGGATTGGTACTTGTAAAACGAATAACATCTCCTACCTGATAGCGCCATAAACCGGCGTTGGTAGTAATTATCATAGCATAATCAATATTCGCTTTTACATCTTCAAGGTTTATTACTCTTGTAAAATTGTTATTCAGCCAATCGGGTAATTCTATAAATTCATAAAAGATACCATAATCGAGCATCAGCAAAAGCTCGTCGCTTTTTAACTGATCCTGTATTCCAAAAAAACCTTCTGAAGCATTGTACAGTTGTAAAAAATTCACTTTCTTATTATCAAATAATTTTACAAATTGTTCTTTATATGGTGTAAAACTTACACCGCCATGAAAATAAACTTCCAGATTTGGCCAAACTTCATTTATAGTTTTTACATTCTTTTTTTCTAAGATCCGTTTTAATAAAACCATCATCCAGCTTGGCACACCGGCTAAACTAACAACATTCTCATCCATCATGCTTATAGCCATTTTTTCAAGTTTACTTTCCCACTCATCCATTAAAGCAATGCTGATATCGGGTGCCCTGAAAAAATCGGCCCAGGCAGGTAAATTCTGAATGATGATGGCGCTAACATCCCCATGAAAAGAATGATGTTCGCCAAAAACATCTTCTTTAAAACTTCCGCCAAGCGCTAAATTTTTACCGGTAAATAGTTGTGTTTCGGGATTATTGTAACAGTGCAAAGTGATCATATCGCGGCCGGCATTATAATGACAGCCGTCCAGGCTCTCTTTGCTTACAGGTAAAAATTTACTTTTATCGGTGGTGCCACTACTTTTTGCAAACCATTTTATTTCTGAATTCCAAATAAGATTTTGTTCACCTCTGCGCGTGCGATCAATGAGTGGTTTTAAAGATTCGTAATCACTAATAGGAATTTGTTCTTTAAACTGGTTGTAGTTTTTTACATCCGAGAATTTGTGCGTTTTACCATACTCTGTGTTTGCGCCGCTGTTAAGCAAAGATAACATCCACTCATACTGTACATCCACCGGGTATTTGATGAACAGTTCGATCTGGTGCATGCGCTTTTTCATAAGCCAGCTTGCTATAGAGTTTATAATTGGCACAATATTCTTTTATTATTCAAATTTCATGATGATCAACGATACGTCGTCAACCTGTTCTGATTCCCCTTTCCAATCATTCCACTCATACAAAACAAGATACCCTTGTTCTTTAACACTTAAGAGTTTTGATTTGTTTAAGGCACCGGCAACTTTTTTAGAAGAAAAGCGTTTTGCGTCAGTGCCGCCAAATTGATCCTGGAGTCCATCAGAGAACATATATAATCTAAGGCCGCTTTCGATCGGGATCTGCAGTACATTAAGCTCGCCCATATTTTCTTCGTAACCTACAGAACTTCTGCTGCCTTTATAGCTTATAACAGCGCTATTATCTGTTGAGTAATAGAAAGGATTTCCGGCCACACAAATGTCTACCATTTTATTAGTATAATCAATATGACAGAACGAAATAACCAATCCTTCGTATCTTACATTCTCATCCGTTGAATTACCACCAAAGAACATCCTAAACTCGGAGTTTAATTTATAGATAATATCTTTTGGGTGATAGATCTTCATTTCAAGAACGATCTTATCTAATAATGCTTTGGCGATTACTGTTAAAAATCCACCCGGCACACCATGTCCGGTGCAATCTGCAAGAAAAACAATTTTATTATTATCAGGTAAAATATAAAATCCAAAGAAATCACCACCTACAACATCTTTCGGCTGGAAGTGCTCAAAAACATCCACAGGGCCAAGGCGTCCATCTAGTGTTGGTATGATACTACTTTGAATGTTTTTTGCATAATTAATACTGTCCTTCAGGTCATCGTGAAGCACTTTAAGCTCTTCTGCCATTTTTGAGATATGTTCTTTTTCCGTGCGTATCTCAATGGTTTGAAGATCGATCTTATGTTGTAATTCTTTTTGATTTTGAATTAATTTTTTTGTTCTTATTTTAATTCCAATAAATATGGCAAAACTTAAACCGCAAATGCTGGTAATGATGAACCACCACTTTTGCCAAAAAGGTTTATCAATTTTAAATCTATATTGAAGTGGTTCTGAATTCCATAAGCCATCATTATTGGCGGCATATATCATAAATGTATAATCGCCGTTCTTTAGCTTAGGAAAATTCAGTTTTCTTGTTTCGCTGGTAATTATCTCCCAATTATCCTCTGCGCCTTCCAATTTAAGTTTGTATCTGTACTTAACATTTAACGGTTCTGATAAACAAACGCCAATAAATTCGAACGAAAAGTCGTAAGAACTATATTTAAGGACAGTATCGTTTAAGCTTTCTACTCTATCGCCATTAATTGTAATGTTTAAAATATTTAAAACAGGTTCTATTTCGTTGAAGCGTTGTTTGGAAGTATTTATCCTTACAATTCCTTCTGAAGTTCCAAAAAAGATCTCATTTTCCTTTTTGTCGTAAAAAGTAGAATTCTCCATAAAATTATTTTGGAGCAGATCGGAATTTCCGCCGACTCTGTTAAAGTTCTTCTTATTATTATTTTTATACGAAATTGCATTTGCATGTGTTACCCAAATACCATTCTTATAATCTGCAACAATGCCGTAACTGTATGCTGATTTTAAGCCGTCAGCAACAGTGAAGTTGTCGAACTTTCTTCCGTTAAATTTAAAAACGCCATCGCCTAAAGATGATATCCAGACATTCTTATTTTTATCTTCGCAAATGGTTTGAATGTTAAAGAGTTTTAACCCTTCTACATTATCAAACATTTTAATATCCTTTAAATTATCTACATAATAGATCGGCGTTCCTTGCGAACAAATCCACATATGTTTT
The DNA here is from genome assembly GCA_030681615.1 of Bacteroidota bacterium. Classification (GTDB taxonomy): domain Bacteria; phylum Bacteroidota; class Bacteroidia; order B-17B0; family Aurantibacillaceae; genus Aurantibacillus. Next base: position 7,542 of record JAUXSA010000001.1, on the reverse strand, counting down.
TTAGAATCTATAAAAACAAATTTTACGTTATTATGTAATAATCCGGTTTCGGTATTTAGAACAGTATATTGAAAATTAGTTGGATCAATTACATATAAACCAGCCGATGTACAGGCGTAAATATTGTTTAGATCGGAATTTAATGAGTTGATGACCAGTTTTTGATTTGTAGTAAATAAAGGGATCTTGGTTACTGTTTTAAATAATGTATCGCTTTTAAAAAGTTCGCCATCAACTGTTGAAAAAATGAAATTATTGTTATACAACATCAAGTTCTTGAATTTTTTATTGATCAATTGAGGGTTTGGAGCAAAATCAACTTTATCCTCGTTAATATAACCCATTCCTTTATCCGTTGCCACAGCATTTTTACCATTTAACCTTACAATTGAATTGATTGGTAATCTTATGCCTTCATTATCTTTAATGAAACGATAACTATACATCTCGTTATTTAATTGCTGTAAACCATAACCATAAGTACCAACCCATAAATTATCTTCCCTATCTATAAACAAACTTTGGATGGCATTTGAGTTTAATCCATTTTTTATAGTATAGGTTTTAATTAATTTTGAGGAAGGATTTATTTTAAAGAAGCCATCATCTGTTGTTGAAGCATATATATTCGAGAATCTATCTGCAATTATTTTCGTAAAAATTGATCCATTTGGTCTCGGTAATTTAAAAGTATCAAGAGCAGAAAGATTTTCGTCAGCTCTATATGTTAGCATACCAAGGCTGTTATCGGCAACTAAAAGATTATCTTTTGCAACACTGTATTGCATACAGGCTCCCTCTTTTAATTTTATTTTTTGTTCAATCTGATACTTTTTGGCTAACAGGTCTTTAATCTTTATTGAATAAACACCATCCGGTTTTAATAAAAATAATTCTTCTTTATTTGCAAGAATGGAAATGGTCTCCATAAAATTTTCATCCTGGATGTTGTCTACAGCACCGGTTGCCGAATTGTATAATACAATACCAATATTCTTTTTTAAAAAAATATAATTATTAGGACTGATCTCTAATATCTGGATCAATTTTGCGCTTAATGGCTCTTTAAAATTAACTTTGCCGATCCTGCCTGAAGGCATTACATAACTTACGCCGCCCTCAAAGTGGCCCAACCATATTTTATTTTTGCTATCCTTATATAATGCTGAAATACCAATTTCAGCAAGACCGCTGGCTGTTTTAAAAACCTTAAAACCATGTCCCCCATAAGTAGACAGGCCATCACCGGTTGCAACTACTAAAAAACCCCTGCTATCCTGAACTATATCGTAAATAAAAGATTGAGAAAGGCCATCGTCCTCAGTAAAATTTTTAAAAGAATATACCTGAGAAAAAGTTTCAAGGCCATACAAACAAATAAAAAGAAAAACTATTTTTTTAGGTATAAACAGGTTTGTTTTTAAACCAAATATTGATCCAATAATTCTTGAAGTAAAAAAAGGGTTTAAACTTTTATTTTGGTTGTTTGGTATAATAAAATATGTCTTAATTATTATTTAGCCTTGTTTACCTTTATGACATATTTATACTTTGGGACCCCTCCAATGGGTACAGTATAAAACGCCAACGATTCTCCAACCTGATTAGTAATAGAAACAGTTATATTATTATTTTTTGACGCCTTGTTCTTAATAAATTGAACGTCGAGCGAGGTATTAATTTCATCGCTCGAAATTGTATGCTTTGATATCTCACGATTTTCTTTCTTTTCTAATTTTGTATTCTCGCCCTTTTTTGAAACAGATATTATTCTTATTAGCCCTTCATCATCATAATCAAATACATCAATTGTTACCGAGATGATCCCTTTTGTAACGAAAGGATATAAATGCGACACAGAGCCTGAATTATCTGAGGTTCTAAAACAATACTCGTACGTTAAAATATTACCGCCTTCTACTTTTATATTATCATCTTTTGAACTTGAAAGACTTAACCGGTATAAGTTACCATCATCGCCTTCACTTCCTTCAACAACCAATTTAAAAACATAACCCATTTCAGGTTGCAGTTCTCCTTCAGTTGGATTGATAGGGCCAAAGTTGAACCATTTATCGTCATAAGCTGCATCTTCACCAAAAGTTTTTGTGTTTAATAAAATGCCGCTGTTGTAATTACCTTTTGGATCTTTTTCTTTTGAAGCGGGATTGCTGTGTGCGCCTTTACCACCATAAACACTGAATTTAGTTTTTGAATTAAATCCATTTCTGTTCTCATCATATTTTCCACCATTATCGGCATCAAAGATCCTGATATAAAAAGGGGTTTTAATGTCCTGTGGTATGGAGAAGAAATAGATCTGGATATTATCATCATCTCCCCAGGTCTTATCTGATGATTTGCTAAATGTTACCAAAAAAGGGATATTTTCGTCCGGAGAAGGCATTTGTTGGGCAAAAGATGAATTGTTAAATACCACCAATAACAGTAAAATGCGGGAGAATAGTTTCATAATAAAATTCAATTAATTTAGCTTTAACAAAGAAACGTAAATAACTAAATAAAAAAAATATTTTTTAGCTTTTCTTCGTACCCATTGGAAGGTATTTTAGTCGAATATTCGGCATTTACTCGCCTTTGGTATTTGTGGTAAAAATGCCTTTTTTCTCAAGGTTTTCTATATAAATTCGTTTGCCCTGGTAATAAACGGAAACAAATGAGTCTGTTTGACCGGCTTTTACAACCTTTTTATTAAATTCAAAAGCCTCGTTAAGAGTTTTGAATACTCCCCCAATTGTCATCCTGGTACCGCCTTCATCTGCAATTTCGGTTTCAATTTTTCCTAAATTCTTAAGTTTTGGGAACGAATAACTGTTTCTGTACTTAAATATAGCGATCTGAACTTTAAATTCAAGACCGTCGGCTGCAATATTTCCATATTTTTCGGCATAGAACATGGTCTTTTTCTGAATATTGGTTCTTGGCACAAAAACAAAATTTTCTTCCGATTCGGTTTCATTTGCAGTTGCAGTGGTAGTAGTAGCATCATTTACTACGTGATCAGTTTCTGTTGGCGTATAATCAGAAATATCATTGCTTCCCATTTCAGCATATTCGGTAAGGTTAGAGGCGTTTATTGTCAATTTGCTCTGTGAAACTGTATCTGTTACTACTTGTGTTTTAACTAAAACGCCTTTGCGTTTTAAATTTTCGATACCAATTCGTTTGCCTTTATAATAAACAGAAACAAATGCATCTTTTTGCCCTGCCCTCACAATTTTTTTGTTATGCCTGAATGCCTGTCGCAGGGTTTTATATGAGCCGCCCATAGTCATACGCGTACTTCCATCTTTTAAGCGCTCGTTGCTTACTTTACCTAATCCTCTCAGTTTTGGAAAATGATATGTTGTTCTTTTTTTGAAAACTCCTACCTGAACTTTAAACTCGAGATCTTCTACTTCCAGGTCACCAAAATCTTCTAAAAATTCCATATTGGTTTTTTGAATGTCGGTGGTTGGAATAAAACCATATTCATCAAAGTCGTCTTCTTTTGATGATGAATTATTACTTGTTGAGGAATTATTATTTGTTGAGGAATTATTATTTGCTGTATTGTTAGATGCGGTTGAGTTATTTGCGTTTGAAGTATTACTGGTATGATTGTTTGTTGAAGAATTGCTACTATTGTTTTCGTTAGTGTTAGTTGAATTATTACCTGAAGTATTGTTGTTTGAACTGTTGGTGTTGTTCGCTACATTCGCATTATTCTCGTTATTTGTGTTGTTATTTTTAGTTGTTGTAGCAATGTTATTTTTAGTATTTGCTTCTTTTAATTCGCTTATTAACTGATCTTGTTTTAATAATACTTCTGCTTCTTTTTGCTCAACCTTATTTAAAGCTGCCATTTTATCTAAATTATTCGGCAACAGATTAGCCTCTTTTTTTAGTTTTTCTGCTTCAGCTTTTAAATTGCTTATTTCTGTGTTTTTAGCAACAAGATCCTGGGCCAGTGCTGGATTAGTTTTTTTCAGTTTAGTAAGTTGTTCTTTTATTGCAACGCTATTGTTCTGATAATCGAGACTATTGGCTTTTTGGAATAAAGTAGCGGCTTCAATTTTTTGAGATTGCGATTTTGTTTCTAAATTATTTGCCAACGTAATTAAACTGTCTTTTTCTGTTCCGGACTTTGTAGAAGCATCATTTTTTACACTTGTAGATTTAAGATCTTTTTCGCCAGCCTCAGCAATTAAAGTATTGGCCTTTGTCCTTAATTGAATAGCATTTAAATTAGCGGTATTATTGTTAGTGTTTGATGCAATATTATTTGCATTAGCTTCTTTCAATTCGCTTATTAACTGATCTTGTTTTAATAAAACTTCTGCTTCTTTTTGTTCCACCTTGCTTAAAGCGGTTATCTTGTCCAAATTATTCGATAATAGGTTAGCTTCTTTTTTAAGCTTTTCTGCTTCAGCTTTTAAATTGCTTATTTCTGTATTCTTTGCAACCAGATTCTGTGCCATTGATGGATCGGTTATTTTCAGTTTAGTAAGTTGTTCTTTTATTGTAGCGCTATTATTCTGATAATCGAGACTATTGGCTTTTTGGAATAAAGTGGCAGCTTCTATTTTTTGAGATTGTGATTTTGTTTCCAGTTTATTTGACACTGTAATTAAACTGTCTTTTTCTGCTCCGGTTTTTGTTGTAGCGTCATTTTTTATACTTGTAGACTTAAGATCTTTTTCACTTGCCTCAGCAATTAATGTGTTGGCTTTAGCCCTTAATTGAATGGAATTTAAATTAGCAGCGTTATTTTGTAATGCATTTTTAGCTGCTATGTTCTCAGCAATTCGCGCACTATCTGTTTTCGTTTTTACTTCATCAAAATCAACAGGGTTAATGTTTTTTTTCTGTGTACCTATTATAGAATCATTTTTATACGCAACAACAACGGCATCTTCTATCCCCGCTTTTATCGTTTTATCGTAATATTTTTCTATGTCCTTTATTTTTTTCTCGTTACCGTACGTATATTGATACTCATCGCCCACCTTTTTTTCTTGTATACCTGTTATGCCTTTAGCATTTAATAAAGTAGTATCTTTTGCAGTTTTACTCGTTCCTAAATTCACTTTAAAACTAACATCATCTTCTTCTTTAATATTCATTAGCGTATCCATCACCGGCTTAATGTATTTTGTGCCAACTACACCTTTATAAGCATTATCTAACGAATCTGTTGTTGATTTTGTATTATTTGTATTTGTGGTATTACTATTTTTATTATTTGATGCTATATTATCAAATATACTGTCATTTTTACTGGCCTTACCTGCAAGCTTTTCATCAACAACCTTTTTTATTTCAGCAGCAGCCATTGCGCCATTAATTCCTTTTTTATTGAACTTCATTTCCTCATCAGCATAATTCATATTAGAGAGCAATGCAGAATCCCCCGGAAACTTTTTGTACGCAAATTTCTCAAGTTCTTTTTCTATCAGTCGCTTCTCAACCGCCAACCATGTTGCTGAGTCAACACAAACTATCTCTTTGGTTGTACATAATAATTCTTTTTGTTTGGTTACAGAGTTAAATGTTGAAACGCCCAGCAATACTTTATGCCTGCCCTTCTCTGCAAAAACCTGGTCGTGAGATCTACCACGCATTCTTTTACCGTCTATTTCAAAATAATATCCGTTAATTTTATTGTCAGGTAAATAGGTCCAATCGGTATTGATATTAAATTTTTTATTTTGCAAAACTGTATCGAGGCAATTTATTTTTAATTGAACGATTGAATCCACTTTCAGATCAAAAGTTGCCTGGCTCATAAAGACCGCTTTTGTAACTGAATCAATAATATTTAAGTTAATTAAATAACTTGCCGGGCCCGGAAAGCAGTGTCTCACTGTAAGACCTTTTTCTGTTGTGCCATCGCCGAAGGACCATTGGTAATAATAACCTTTGAGCGAATCTGAATCCAAAGTACTTTCTTCCGTTAAATTATAACAGTAATCTTCTACAATAGGCTCTTTACAATTCTTAAAAACCGGCCAGGTTTGTTTGAAAAAATAAATATCATCCTGATCCTTTTTACGGTTGGATGAAAAATAGCCACCTTCCTGTAAACTATCAATATAAACACCAAAATCATCGAATTTTGTATTTACGGGGTTTCCTAAATTTTGTATCAAATAGGTTGAATCGATAGTTGTGCATTTGTAAATATCCAATTTGCCATAACCGCCGGGTCGGTTACTCGAAAAATAAATTTCTTCATTATTAATTACGTATGGAAAGTATTCGTTTTCGGGTGTATTTAAAAAAGCACAGTTCTTTATATTTACCCATTCGTTATTCAGTTTCTCTGCATAATAGATATCCGTTTTTCCTTTTCCACCAGCAAGGTTAGAAGAAAAATAAAGCCGGCCCTTATATAACATTGGGTGCGCTGCCGAAAAAGTATCGGCCAGGATCAATTCAATTTTAGGATACAAAAATTGATTATCTTTAAACTCACTCGAAAAGATAGCCAACTTATATTTTTTATAATGGCTTTGTGCTGGCACATCGCCCGAATAATATAGGCGCGAAGTTTCTGTATCAAAAAAACAAGACCCCTGATTTACTGAATTATTGATCTTGTTTGTTAGTGCGCTTATATCCTTCACGGTAACAGAATCTGAAAGGCGGCCTTTGTATAAATCCAACATTTGATGGTATGTAGATTTTTCCATATGCGTAACGCCCACCTTTCTTTCTTTTGAAGAAGTAAAATAAAAATTATCGCCAATAATAAAAGGGCTAAACTCCGATTCTTTTGTATTGATATTTAATGATCTCATTTCAATGGTCGCAGAATCAAAAAGAAATTTATTTTGAGAGAACACGCTTACTGTTGCAAGCATATAAAATAAAAAACTCCAAAATCCGGACAGAGGGCTCATTTAGAAAAATCTTGGAGATGGTGCGTGTGAAAGTTTACCAAAAAAATAATTTAACATAACCTCGTGCGAACCGGAATTAAATTTCCTGATCGCTCCAATTGAATAATCATAAGCATAGCCAACTTTAAATCTTTTATTACTATCAAGTACCCAATCAAAATAAGCAACTATTGCATCGCGGTTACGGTAAGCTAAACCAACACCAATATCCTCATTAAAATAAGCGGTAGTATTTATATCTATTTGTATGGGCGAATTTTTAAGCTGACGAACCAGGACAGAAGGCTTAAGCACTACCTGGTCGTTTAATTTTATAATATAACCTGCAATGAAATTTAATTCAACTGATGGGTTTGTACCGTTTAAATTTAATAATTCAGGAGAAGAAATTCCGATATACATTTTTTTAGAATAATAAAAAGCGCCCGCACTCGAAATAAAAGTATTAACCGTTGGAGTGTTTATATCAAAGGTTCCGTCACCGGCAGTTGTTGTTCTCAGTTTTCTGTAATCATAAAACATTCTTCTGTAACCCGGCATGATTCCAAAAGCGATCTTTCTTTTTCTGTCAATTTTTACGCGGTAAGATATTGCAACCTTAACACTGGATATATTTGTAAATCCAATATTATCATTA
>JAUXSA010000182.1 GCA_030681615.1 Bacteroidota bacterium | reverse complement strand
TCGCCCAGAATAACATTGGGTTACGATCTAACAAGAAGCACTCTTGTTTCTGCCAGTTGGGGTGTTTTTAAACAATCGCCAACAACTTACCAGCTTATTCAGAATAAACATTTAATGTCCAATCATAGCGAACATACTATTGTTTCGGTAAAGCAAAAATTATCGCCCATTATTTCTGCAAGGGTTGAAGGTTATTATAAAAAATACACCAACCTCGTCATATTTGATACGGCTTTTGCATATTCTAACAAAGGGTATGGCGATGCAAAGGGTATTGAATTTTTTTTAATGAAAGAAAGCGGGCGTTTAAATGGTTGGATCTCTTATTCTATAGCAAAGTCAGATAAAAAAAGAAGCCTGCAGGACAAAGTGTATCCATATTATTTTGATCAGCGCCAATCATTGAACGTTGTGCTAAGTATTACGCGCAAAGAATCCAAACGTAAATGGTTCCTTCCACATTCCTATAGTTTTGATTTTAGGTATGCCACAGGCGAGCCTTATACTCCAATAACAGGAGTTGATTCGCTTGGAGGAAAATATGAATTTATTACGGGCAATGTTAATTCTGTTAGAAACCCCGATTATAATACCTTAAACATAAAATGCCAATGGCACGACAGGGCTTTCGGAAAGAGAAAGCGCCATATGGTGCAGTTTTATCTTAATTTCTGGAACATCTATGGCCATTCTAACCTGGCAGAACGTTCTTATAAAATCGATCCTGCAACGGGCTCTCTTTCTGTTACAAACGTTTATAGGAAGTTTTTCGACCTCAATATTGGCCTAAAATTGAATTTTAACTATTATAACAGGCCTAAACCATAATTTTTTCATTATTAATATAGGGTATCTTCCTTTTCAACCGACATATAGGTATAAAAGCAAATACTAAACAATAAAAATACAGATTATGAAAAAAGCAATTTTACTATTAGTTATGGGCATAACAGGGTTAAGCGTAACTGCACAGGAAAACAAGACCTGGCGTCTTGGTGTTCAATGGGGCGGACACGATAATATGTCTAAATTCAGCGGCGGCTCACCTAATGCCAATGCACGTTTTCATCACAACGAATTTGGTGGTGGTACTTTTAATCTGGTTGCCAGATACGATCTAAATCAGCATTGGATGGCAACAACAGGTTTTGGCTTTAATAGCTTTGGTTTTAATTTTGCCTTAGCTGAAAACTATTCTCTTATAACATTAAAAGATCGTTTTTCTTCAATTCAAACTTCTTATACAGGAGTTGAAATACCTTTTATGGTATTTTATAAATTTAATTTAAATTGTAAAAATAACCGTTGGTTAATTGGTGGCGGTTTTGCCGCTAATTTTACAGATGGTAAAACAGTTTCAAAATCTTTTGTGCAAAATAATGATGGTGTAGCAAGCTCTGATTATTTAAACTCTGTTTCTACTTCAAATAACGGTGGACATGTAATGTTACGTTTTGCTGTTGGTCGCGAAAAAGTATTTAAACGCGGAAGCATGTTAAACGCCAGTCTTGTATTTAATGCAGGTATGGATGAAATTGCAAAAGCAACAGTAAATTATACCGTTGATAACCAAAACTACACACACAGCTTTAGCAATAAAGGAAATTATGTGGGCTTAAGATTAACTTATTATTTTAGAACAGCTGCTTTTAAATCAAAAACTAAAACGCCTGCAAGAAATGTTACAAAAGCTACTCCTATAAACGGGCCAATAACAAGATAATCTTGATCAACTTATTTTTAACCGGATGAGAAACTATATTTTATTTTTTTGTATCAGTTTGAGTTGGAATTTAAAATGCCAACCTAACTGGCCGCTAACAAAAAGTAACACCACTCTGCAGGTTGCTATTCCTGCAGAGTTTGGTGCACCGGTTATGCAACCCATAAGTGTTAATGGTTGGGAAGACGGGATATTTATTTCACGTGATGGTTTAAATTTGTATAGTATTTATATTCCGGCTGACGCTTTATCATGGACCAGCAATGGTGCACCCTGTGTTTTTACACCGTATCAAAAAGGTCCAACATATGGTATGGATCTTGCTACATCGCCAACTACTGCTTGCCCTATGTGGTTACATGGCGATATTTTAATTTCTTCAAGAACATCCACTGCAGTTCTATTTCCAGCCTGGACACTCTCAAACTTAAGCGGACCAATATTTAGCGAAGGTGCGCCTCAAATGAGCCTGCTAAGCCCAACGGTGTCGGATCTTGTAGTTTACACAAGTAATCAATTGCCTCCATATAATACCGATATTTATTTAATAAAAAATTCCACTATTAATCCTTCGCCTACAGGAACAATTTTACCGGCACCTGTAACACAAACAACCACAGAGGATAATCCGCATCTTGAAAGAATAAGTGCTAATCAATTGGTTTTATTTTTCGATTCGCCAGATAGAGTTGGTGGAGTGGGAGGATTGGATCTTTGGTATGCTGTGAGCAATGATAATGGAAGTACATGGAATGCACCCCAACAGGTGAGTTCGTTAAATACGTTACTAAATGAACACCAACCGCATTTATATAAAGATAATTTTAATCAATGGTGGATGTATTATACAACACCCGATGTGTCGGGTAAATATGCCATTTACAGATCGCAACAAACTATTTTAAATAACTGGGATAGCTGGGGACCAAAACAATTAGTTGTTGGACCGGGAAATTCAGCAGGTATTGGTGAGCCAACATTAACACAGTATGGCGATCTTTCGTTTGTGGTTGTTTACCAGGATGCGAACGGAACACCAACCGATAAATTTGATGCAGATCCCTGGTTTTTGCCACACGCTACTATTACAGGAATAAATGAAAACAGATCGGATAATTATTTTTCTATATACCCCGATCCCGCTTCAACGCACATTAACATTAAGTTAAACGGAAATTTTTCGCAAGAAAAAATAGGTATATACAATTGTGTTGGTGTTTTAGTTAAAGAAGAATTGATCGGTAACAACGGTCAAATTGAAATATCAAATTTAAGATCCGGTATTTATTTTATTACTTTTAAAGACCGATCATGCCCCCCAAAAAAATTTATTAAAGAATAATTTAAAGATATCATGAAATTAAAACTCATTATTATTCTGCTTGTAAATTTTTCGGCATCGTTCGCGCAAGAATACATTTACTATTGCTCCAGACCTACGCCAACAACAACTACCTGGCAGGTTTATAGAAAAAATTTAAACACTTCTGTTACACAAACAATAACAAACGATCCTAATTATAATTACTGGAGAGCAGAGCCATCGCCGGATAATTCTAAATTATTGATCGTGCGAAGTCCTGCAAACGTTTCGCCTGACCAGGAAAATTATATTGATTGTGATATTGTAAAATGTAATCCCGATGGAACTGGCATGCAGGTTATACTTGCTAATAACCAATATGGATGGCATGGTTTTGGTAATCCGCATTTTCACCCTTTTGGAAACAGGATCTTAATACTGGTACAGCCAACACCTACTGCGCAATGGAATCTTTTTACAGTAGATGCATCGGGTAATAATCCACAGCAAATAACCAACACCGGCGCGATAGACGCTAATTGGTCGCCAATTGGAAATAAAATTGTTTTTGTAAGCTTAACGGGCCCGAGTCTTTTAAATCTTGAAATATTTAAAGCAAATTATAGCTATGCTACCAACCAGGTTTCAAACATTGTGCAATTAACCAATGATACAACACGAGATCACGACCCCTGTTTTTCTCCTAATGGAGATAAGATCGCATTTTGTGCGGGCAATAACAGCTTAACTGACGCTAATATTGTAACCATTGATACCAGTGGGAACAATAGAACAGATGTGGTGAACGACAATGGTACCCATGGCGGGAACGTAAACTGGGGTACAAATAATAAGATCTATTACCATAGTATTTATGTTAGCACTTTTACAAATTTTATGGCAGATGCTTTTAATTGTAATACAAATTCGGTTGAGTCTATTTTTACATCGCCTTCTATTCATTACCTGCATCCGTTCTATATAAACCAAACTGTTACTGGTATAAAAAAACTATTAGTAGAAAAAAATAGTATTTCCATTTTTCCTGTACCGGCATCTGAATTCATTACAGTAAAATTTAATGATGGATCGAAGAATACCATCAGTATAGTGGATGTAAGAGGACAGTTAATTATTAACAAAGAGATCAATGGCTCAGATGTTATTGATATTAAAAAACTTGAACCCGGTATTTATTTTATCACTTCGCGAACACATGAATTTTTACCTCAAAAATTTATTAAAGAATAAACGTGATAGGTTAAATAGTTTTTAAAACAACAGTATTAAAAGCAAAATCATATGAGACCATTTATCTACTTACTTTTATTATTAACCGGAATTTTAAATGCACAGGTTAACCCAACGCTTAATAAAATAAGTATGGATGTTAGTACTTTCCCTCAAAACAGTTCATACAATTATGATTCTTGTTTTGCGGTTGGTAAAAACCTTGGTATGCAACAGGTGGGTATTTTTCAAAACTGGACAGCGCTTGAAACATCACCTAATGTTTATGATTTTACAATATTGGATATTGCCAACATTTATTACCCTGCATACAATATGCCTTTGGATCTTACTATCGCACCAATTCATACGAATAAGCTCGAAGTACCGTCGGATCTTGTAAGTACCACATTTAACAGCACAGTAATGATCTCTCGTTTTAATAAATTATTAGATAGTCTTAAGGCTCATATGCCAAATATTACATTGTCTTCATTAGTAATTGGATCTGAACACGATGTTTATATGGGAAGCAATGCAGCCTTATGGTCAAACTACACCGTGTTTTATAATGCAGTAACAACACACGCAAAGGTTTTATGGCCGGGTTTAAATGTCGCAACAGAACTTACCTTTGATGGTATCATAAATTACAACAGCTTTGCTCAATCGCTTAATACGAACAGCGATCATATAGGCATTTCGTATTACCCATTAAATTCTAATTTTACAGTAAAGCCTGTTTCTGTGGTACCCAATGATTTTGCGACATTGGTGGGGTTTTACCCATCAAAAAAATTATGGTTTTACCAATACGGTTATCCATCAAGTACTGTTTGTAACAGTTCTAATGCATTACAATCACAATTTATTACTCAAACTTTTTTAAGCTGGGATGTTTATGCGGCAAACATAAGGATGATAGATTTTACCTGGCTTCACGACCTTGATCCTGTTCAGGTTAATTATTGGGGAACGTATTATGGTTTAACTAACCCCGCGTTTTTAGAATTTTTACGAACCTTAGGTTTTAGAACTTACAATGGCAATGGAACAGATAAACCTGCACTTAACGAACTGCGTTGCCAGGCAAAACAAAGGGGTTATAATAGTTTACCATTAAATTGTACAGTAACAAATTTAAATGAAAATGAAAATTCAGCAGAACTGATCGTTTTTCCAAATCCTACTGCAGATGTATTAAATATACAATTGCCACATGTTAAATCCGGTAAAATTTTCATTCGTGACATCCTTGGCAAAAGGGTGGAAGAGTTAAATTTTTCTGAGAAAATAAATATCACACATTTAAAAAATGGTATTTATTTTATTACAATTAGCGATAAAACAAACAACAGTAATTACACTACAAAAGTAATTGTAAATAAATAAGCCTAATTAGTTCTTTTCTTTTTTGGTAAAGGTTGTTCAGTTTCTTTTTTAGTTTTATCGGCATCAGTATCTATTTCTGTAGAATCTGGATCAACTTCTAATTTCGACTTCTGCTTGCTTTTCTTTTTTACGGTCTTATCAGAATCCAGATCAATTCCAGTTTTATCTGTATCCGTTTCGGGGCTGGTAAAATCGCCAGAACGTTTACTTTCTTTTTCTTTGTCTATCTTTTTTGTTTTTTTTTTTTCATAAATATTTAATTTATACTTTAAGATTATGAGAATTTTATGCCACATTTATTGGCTATAAATAGCACAAAACAGCAGGAATTAAACAAAATGAATATTACTTTGGGGAAGATTTTGCCCTTAACGATCAAATGATCATAAGTTATTTAGAACTTCATTTGTTAACGGTTTATATACGAAAACAATAGTGTCGTCCATTTTTGTAGATTTTATTTTATCCTCATGATTTATAGAAGAAGTTAAAAAAATAATTTTGCATTT
>JAUXSA010000179.1 GCA_030681615.1 Bacteroidota bacterium | reverse complement strand
TAAATATTTAAAGGATAACGGTGTAAGCATTTGGGACGAGTGGGCGGATGAAAACGGAAATCTTGGTCCCGTATACGGCTACCAATGGCGCAATTGGCCAACACCAAATGGCGGGCACATTGATCAGATTACGCAGGTAATTGAGATGATCAAAAAAAATCCTGACTCAAGACGTTTAATTGTTAGCGCCTGGAACGTGGCGGATATTAACACCATGAAGTTACCGCCTTGCCATGCCTTCTTTCAATTTTATGTTGCTGATGGAAAATTAAGTTGCCAGTTATACCAACGCAGTGCTGATATTTTTTTAGGAGTGCCGTTTAATATTGCTTCTTATGCCTTATTAACCATGATGGTAGCGCAAGTGTGTAATTTAAAAGTAGGTGAATTCATTCATACGTTGGGTGATGCGCATTTATACTCTAATCATATCGATCAGGCTAAACTGCAGTTATCGCGCGACTTGCGGCCTTTGCCTCTTATGAAAATAAATCCTGAAGTGAGATCTATTTTTGATTTTAAGTTCGAAGATTTTTCTTTAGAGAATTACGATCCGCATCCACACATCAAAGCAGCAGTAGCTGTTTAATTAGTGAAATTTAATAAACTACCGAAGGTGGTTTATAAATTAGATCATTTTTAACAATATTTTAATTTGTGAAATCAGTGTAATCTGTGGCTTAAAAAAATTAAACATGATAGCGACCATTTTCCATCTCGGTAGAGAATTCAGAATTGACTTTTTTAAGCCCATAGATATTTCTATTCCCTTACACACCGGTAAAGATTGCACCAGCGCCTGGTATGTAGAACCTATGAAATTAGAACCTGTTGTGATGGGCGATTGGGTAGGGGATGTGAACAAAGGTGGTAGCGTCAACTTCCGGAACGTTACCTTTAACCCACATGGCAATGGCACGCATACAGAATGTGTTGGTCATATCAGCAAAGAATTTTATACCATCAATAAAAATTTAGATCGTTTTATGTTCATTGCTGAGGTAGTTACTATTTTGCCTGAGCAATTAGATAACGGCGATTTTGTTATTACACGCAAAGCTTTAGAAACTTTATTAAAAGACAGTGGTAAGTTTGAAGCCATTGTTATACGCACCTTAAGCAATGGTTTAAATAAATTAAGCATGCATTACAGCAATACCAACCCGCCGTATGTTTTAAAAGAAGCTATTGAATTTTTAAATGAAATAGGTGTGATACATTTATTAATTGATATGCCAAGCATTGATAAAGAGCAGGACGGTGGTAAATTAGAAGGACATCATACTTTTTGGAATTACCCCAACGATACACAATTACACAAAACCATTACCGAATTTATTTATGTACCCAACGAAGTTTATGATGGCACTTACATTTTAAATTTACAAATAGCCCCTTTTGAAAACGATGCCAGTCCTAGTAAGCCGGTGTTGTATAAGGTTGTATAATAAAAGTTTTGCATTAAAAAATAATTATCTTATTTTTAGCCGTGCCCAACCAGAACTTAAGTACTTCAAAAAGCATTTCCACATCTATCTGTAAAATGGAGCTCAAACATGATGATGTAGTTTACATTCATACCTTTGAAGACGCCGCTATTGAGATCCCCGAAATTGATGAACTGAATAAAAACCTGAGGGATTTAGTGGAGGACAGACCTTGTTATTTGATAGTTATACCTGGTATTGGAAGCATCTCCTCGCCTGAAGCAAGAAAGTATGCCGCAAAACAAAAAGGAAAGAATATAATTGCCGAGGCTATTATTATAAATAATTTAGCCATTCGTTTACTTGCCAATTTTTATATGAAAGTAAACCGACCCGAACAAAAAATTAAATTGTTCTCAAACGAGATCTCTGCTTTAGCATGGGTACATTCTCTTAAAGAAAAAAGGAAATAAGAATAATAATTTTTTTGAAATTACTTCTTCTTCAAAAACCGCTCATCACTTAAACTCAGCATAAAATTTTCAATATCTTTTTTCTCAGTTTCTGTTAGTCCTAAAGGTTTATTCATAATGGTATCGCGGTTAATGGCGCCTTTTACAAATTTATCGGGTTGGTCGTAATGCTCAATAACTTCCATTAATGTTTTAAACATACCGTTATGCATGTAAGGCGCAGTTTGTGCAATGTTGCGCAGGCCGGGTGTTTTAAAAGCGCCAAGGTCTTTCGGGTTCTTTGTAATTTCAAAACGTCCTTTGTCGTTCAGTTCTTTTCCGTTATACAATCCAATGTTCTTAAATTTATCGTTGCCGCTAAAGTCAACACCAAAATGGCAATCAAAACATCTGCCTTTGCCGTTAAATAAATTCAAGCCGCGTTTGGCACTTTCAGTAAATAAGGTCGTGTCACTTTCATTCATGTATTTATCAAAAGCAGTATTATTTGTTTCCAACGTTTTCTCAAAACCAGATAATGCCTTTGCCAGTAATTTAGCATCAGGCATTTTACCGTAAACACTTATAAAAGCGTTCTTGTATCTTTCGTGTCGTATGAGTCGTCTTACAGCTAATGATATGGGCAGGTCCATTTCTATAGGGTTCTCTATCGGGCCAAGGGCCTGGTCTTCCAAAGTTTCGGCGCGTCCATCCCAAAAATAGGCATTCCGATCAGTTTGGTTCATTGATGAGGGCGTGTTGCGCGTACCTTTTTTATGATAAATGCCAATGCTAACCGGTGTATTATCTGCAAAGGCAAACTCAGGCTTATGGCAAGTGGCGCAGCTTACAGTGCTATCGCGCGAAAGTATGGGGTCAAAATATAACGCTTCGCCCAGTTCCGCCTCTGTTGTAAGTGGCCTTTCTTTTTTTACCTCAGTACACGAAACAGCAAGGAAAAGAGCAGGTATAAAAATTGTAAAGATTTGATGTTTTTTAAGACTGTCCATAGTTGAGATTACTAAATTTTAGATATATTTATACGATATATATAAACTAATTTTACCACAAATTTATTTAAAAATCGCCTCTTTTTACATTTAATGGATAATATAGAGCAAGATACGCCCAAAAAGGAACTTCCATTTAATAATTTGTATTTATTGTCGGGTTTGGTTACCGGTTATAATGCATTTTGGATGTATGCTTTTACAATTACGTTAATGATAATAGGTTATCTTGGTTTCGGAGCAGTTTTAACCATCCCTTTACTTTCACGTGCGCTTGAGAATGGTTCAACCATGTTACAAATAACCGAAAATTCAAATCTTTTATTTAACAGCGATATCGTAAAACTCGATCGCAATATTATTTTGTTGATACAGTTTTTCCTCTTTGTTTTTGGAGCAATTGGTTTTTATGCAGGTATAAAATTTGTGCATAAAAAAACACTTACCAGTGTTTTAACTGGCTTTCAAAAGTTCAGGTTCAAACGTTTTTGGTTTGCTTTTGCTCTTTGGGGAACGCTTGTTTCAGTAGCAGTTGCAATAAAATATTTTTCAGATCCGGCTAACATGACCTTTGACCTTAATATGCCCGGTTTTTTATTTTCTTTATTGCTAATGGTAATATTTATGCCAATACAAACCGGTATTGAAGAAGTAATTTTCAGAGGTTATTTGATCCAGGGTTTAGCACAAATATTTAAGAGTGGTTTAATTCCACTTGTAATAACATCTTTACTGTTTGGCCTGGCACACATGAGTAACCCCGAGGTGCAGGCATTCGGCTGGCCCATTATGCTTAGTTATTTTGTTTTCTTTGCATTGTTCATGGGTGCCTTAACACTTTTGGATGAAGGTCTTGAACTGGCATTTGGAATACACTTTGCCAATAACATTGTTAGCAGTATTTTAGTAAATTCACAGGATTCTGTTATCAAACCTTATTCTCTTTTTGAAGAAAAAACAAGTAACCCTTACATCGAAATTGTATTATGGTTTTTTATGGCTTTAATAACTTTCGGCATTTTTTGGAAACGGTACCGCTGGACTAATTTTAAATTAATACTAAAATAATTTTTATGAAGAATTTAATTCTTGTTATTTCTTTTTTGTTGAGCAGTGTAATAATTGCCGATGATAATTACCGTTATTACATCAACCTCACCAGGGTTGTGAATGATAAAATTTCGGTGACTTTAACGCCACCAACTATTGCGCAAAACGAAATTGAATTCTCGTTTCCCGCTATGGTGCCAGGTACATACGAGGTGTATAATTTCGGGAGGTTCATCTCTAACTTTAAAGTAACCGGTATAAATGGTGCAGCTATTAAAGTAACAAAGGTGGATATGAATACGTACAAGGTCTCACCTGCAACGTCTATTGATAAAATTACGTATGATGTGGACGATACCTGGGATAAAACAGATCTACCCGATACAAAAGATAAAGTTGTTTTTGAACCCGGTGGAACAAATTTTGAGGACGGCAAGAATTTTGCCATGAACACGCACAGCATGTTTGGTTTTATCAAAGGCATGCTAAACAAAAATTTTATTTTAGAATTCGAAAAACCAAAAGGTTTTTATCCTGCAACAGGTTTGTCGGATATAAAATTAGGAGAAACAAAAGATGTTATTTCTGTATTTGATTATCACGACCTGGTTGATTCGCCCATTATGTATTCTTTGCCGGATACAACAACTATTATGGTAGCAAACACAAAAGTGTTGGTCGCTAATTATTCACCTAACAAAAAAATTAACTCGCGTTTTATTGCTTCCACTTTAAAAGAATTATTAAATGCGCAAAAAGATTATTTATTTGGAGAATTGCCCGTGAGCAAATATGCGTTTTTGTTTTATTTTATCGATAGGGCCACGCAATCAGGATCAAATGGTGCGTTAGAACATTCGTATTCTTCTTTTTATGTGTTGCAGGAGTTTGATAGTCTTTCTTTACAACAAGAGATAAGGGATGTGGCGGCACACGAATTTTTTCATATTGTAACGCCTTTAAATATTCACTCAAAAGAAATTGGCGATTTTGATTTCTCTAAGCCGCAAATGAGCGAACATTTATGGTTATATGAAGGTATGACGGAGTATGCAGCGCATCACGCTCAAACAAAAGGTGGCATTACCGATATTGATAACCTTATTGGTACTATGATGCAAAAATACGAGACCAGCATTACAGCTTTTAATGATACCATGAGTTTTACCTATATGAGTAAACATGTTTTAGAAGAAAAGATCCACACACAATATTCAAACGTTTACGAAAAGGGCGCCGTAATAGGCATGTGCCTGGATATTTTATTACGTCATTACAGCGATGGAAAATATGGTACACAAAATTTAATGAAAGATCTGGCCACTAAATACGGTAAAAATAAATCATTTAACGACGAGGACCTTTTTAATGATATTGAAAAATTTACTTACCCGCAAATTGGTGACTTTTTAAGAAAACATGTTTCGGGCAAAACCCCTTTGCCAATGCAGGAAGTACTGGATAAGATAGGTATTGATTTCTCTAAAGAACTGGTTACTTACGAATTTTCTTTAGGTAGCACCGATCTTAACTTTAATGAAAAGACCAATCGTTTGTATATTGCCGGCATTGATGAAATGGATGAATTTGGTAAAGACCTGGGTTTTAAAATGAATGATGAGTTAAGTAAATTAAATGGTGTAGAGTTAAAAATGGATAATATTAAAGAGACCATTACCAATTATTACGAAACAATAAAAGAAGGTGATAAGGTAACGGTAGAAATTTACCGCCCCAAAGGCAAAGGAAGTAAATACAAGGTTAAGACGCTAAGCGCTGTTGCTAAAAAAATTAAAATGGTGCGTAAAAATCAAATTGGTTTAAAGCAGCAATTAAGCGAAAAGCAAAAACAAACTTTAAGAGCCTGGGTAGGACTATAACAAATTCTAAATTCTAAATTATAAATGAGAAATTTCAAACTTATCTTTTTAATACTGCTATTCGGTTTTAATTCTGTCTATGCTCAAATGGCGCCGGGCCAATACACCAGCACTAACAAAAAAGCTATTAAGTACCTTGAAGAAGGTAAACAGGCTTACGAAATGAAGAAGGATGATGATGCCGAGAAATATTTTAAGAAAGCTTTAGATGAAGACAAGAATTTTATTGAAGCGGCTTTAGGTTTGGCAAATTTGTACCAGGTAACTAACAAGCATACCGAAGCAATAACTTATTTTAAACGCGCTATAGAAATTAACCCAAAATTTTTCGCAAACAGTTTTTATTTTTTGTCTTTATCGCAATTAGCAACTGGTCAGTATCAAGACGCTAAAACAAGTCTGGAAACATTTTTAAAGTTCGAGCGCATTAATCCAAACACAAAAGAGAGCGCACAAAAATATTTAGCCAATGCAAATTTTGGAGCTGATGCCGTTAAAAATCCTAAGCCATTTAATCCTGTAAATGCAGGTCCCGGAATTAATACAGAGTATGGCGAATACTTCCCTGCTATTACCGGCGATGGAAAACAATTTTTATTTACACGTGGATTGCCACGCGAAGGCATGCCTGGTTTTTTTAACGAAGATTTTTTTACAAGTAATAACGTAACTAATATTTGGCAAACAGCAACACCAATAACTATTATTAATAGCTGGGGTAACGAGGGCGCACCTTCGCTTTCAGCGGATGGTAACATCATGTTTTTTGCTTCGTGCAGTGATGAAACAGGAGATTACGGTTCGCCCGACAGAAAAGGTTACGGTAGCTGCGATATTTTTTATTCTCAAAAAGTAAATGGTAAATGGACAAAGCCACGCAATGCAGGTCCCGCCATTAACACCGCCAACTTCGAATCGCAACCAAGTTTTAGCAGCGATGGAAGAGAATTGTATTTTGTGCGTGGGATCCTTCATCGCGGTGCCGCAAAAGAGTATGATATTTATATGAGTAAGATTTCTGATGATGGAAAATTTACACCACCAGTTAAACTCGGTCCAAATATAAATACTACCGAAATGGAAGAATCTGTTTTTATCCATCCTGATAACATGACCCTGTACTTCAGCAGTGCTGGACATCCGGGCATGGGTGGACTCGATATTTTTATGAGTAAACGTCAGCCAAATGGCGAATGGGGGAAAGCAATTAATTTGGGTTATCCCATCAATTCATTTGTTGATGATAATAGTTTACTAGTAAACCCGGGAGGAAAGATCGCTTATTTTGCGAGTAACAGAGCCGGGGGTTACGGCGATCTGGATATTTATCAATTCGATCTTCCTGAAGATCTAAGGCCAGAGAAGATCACTTATGTAAAAGGAAAAGTATATAATTCAAAAACAAAAGAAACATTAGAGGCCAGTTTTGAGTTAGTAGATCTTGAAACACAATTATCTGTAACAAAATCATACACGCAAAAGAATGGTGAATTTTTTGTGACCTTAACTGCCAATAAAAATTATTTAGTGAATGTGAATAAAGACGGTTTTTTATTTTACAGCGATAACTTTAGTTTAAAAGGAAAAGAAACCGATTTCTCAAAACCTTTTTTGTTGGATATTCCCTTAGACCCAATTGATACGGGAAGTGTTGTAGAGTTACGGAACGTATTTTTTGATGTAGGCAAATGGGACTTAAAACCAGAAAGTAAAGCAGAGCTGGATAAACTGGGCGCTTTCCTTACAAAAAACGCCAGTTTAAAGATCGAATTAGGTGGTCATACAGATAGCGATGGCATAAGGAAGAGTAACATTATTTTATCTGAGAACAGGGCGAAAGCGGTGTATAATTATTTGATCACCACCAGCAAGATTTCTGAAGTCCGTTTAATATATAAGGGTTTTGCCGATCTTAAGCCAAAAGTTAAGAACGATACGCCTGAAAATAAGGCCAAGAACAGACGTACGGAGTTTAAGATCCTGTCAAAATAAGTTGTTTTTGGCATAGGGTATTCCTTTTTACAAACGACATATATGTATAAAACCATATTTTGATTAAATAGCCTATGAAAAAAGTATACTTAAGCAGCGTTTTTGTTATTGTTTCGCTTGTTTTAAATGCCCAATCGTTTTACAAAGGCGCATTGGTAACCGAATTAAACACGGGTTTTGAAATTTATAACACCGTTCTAAAAATTAAGATAAAAGACCCAAACCGTGAGCGCGATACTATTCAGGAAGATAAAGCAGCCAACACGAACTTTGGCCTGGCCGCAGAATATGGTCTGCACAAAAATTTTGGAGTAGGTGTGCGTTATAAGAACAACAAATATTTTACAGAGCGCGATTCTGCAACAAATGCTAAACCAGAGGTTAGAACAAATGATATTTTAGTGATGCTAAACTATCACCCAATTTCAACAAAACATTTTGATATGGTTATTGGCGCTGATGTGGGTTACTCTACCTTTAAGTATAAAGCTAATGACAGTTTAAATATTATTCTGTCCGGAGGAGGGAGCTATGTTTCATTGTACTTAAACCCAAGGATCTATTTTGGAAGATTTGGTATCAATTTTAAAATTTACGCACCATTTACTAATTACAATAAACTAACTACCAATAACGCAGATTTTAATAAATACATTGCCATCACCAAATGGAAAGGACAAGGTTTTGGTATGGGCTTTGGTATTCAGTATTGTTTTTTAGAAAATAAAGGCGGCGATGCGAAGCCAATGCATAATTAGTTTAATACATTGACTACTGATATTCCCCCTTGGAGAAGGGGGTAGGGGGATTGAGTTAAGAGAAATTACTTAAACAGTTTTTGCCAACGACTTAGCACAAATAATTTAAACAATAATTTATTGTGAAACGAACTGTTTGTGTCAGCTTTCTCAAGATCATTATAATTTACGAATTCAAAATCAGCAGCTTTAATTTCCGAAAGCAGTTGCGGCCTTAATTTTTGCATCCATTGCTGCATAGGCGTTTCAAAACCTTTTTTATCGTAGCGCATATAGATCTCTTTTGGTAGTTTATTTTTTACGGCTTCGCGCAATAAATATTTTAAAACACCATTCTTTATTTTTTTATTGCCGTTAAAAGAGAATAACAAATTAATAAGCTCCACATCATCTGAAAAAGGCGTGCGAC
Organism: Bacteroidota bacterium; assembly: GCA_030681615.1. Taxonomy (GTDB): domain Bacteria; phylum Bacteroidota; class Bacteroidia; order B-17B0; family Aurantibacillaceae; genus Aurantibacillus. Next base: position 21,167 of record JAUXSA010000179.1, on the reverse strand, counting down.
TTTCTACACTATGCCACATACCGCACCGATCCTCACACTTTAAGAAAGATTTTAAGCGTGTATGGTAAATATCATCGGCTAACTGATCGTTAACATTATTAAAATAAACCGATGGGTTCTTTATTTCAGCCGAATTTAAAAAGCCGGTTTTAAAAAATAAAGAGAAATGCTTTTTATTGAAGTAGTTCTTTTGTTTTGCTTTTTCCTTTAAATAAAATTGTAATGGATTAGCAATAGTTTTTTTACTGGCAACTACCTCGTTCATGCCCAACATATAATTTCCCTGCGAAAAGAGATTATTCCACTTAGCTAAAAAATGATGGTGGTAACCGGCAAATAATTCATCGGCACCTTGTCCATCTAAAACTACTTTAATATTGTTTTGTTTGGCAAGCTGCATTACCTTGTATTGTGCATAGGTACTCGTATCCCAAATGGGTACATCCTGCGAATAGATCAGATCATCTACCTCTTCTAAAAAGCCATCCAGTGTAGGTTCAATTTTAAAATGTTTTGCTTTTATTTTGTTGGCGACAGTGTCCGCGAAATGTTCCTCGCTTATCGCATTGTTTTTAAAAATAGATGTAAAACAAAATAAAGGTTGTTTGGTTATTTCCGAAATAGTAACGGCCAATGCGCTGCTGTCAATTCCGCCACTTAAACAGGTACCCACTTCCACATCGCTACGCAGCCTTAATTTTACAGAGTTCTCAAAGGTGTAAGCAATTTTCTCGATCAGTTCATTTTCACTTAAACTATCGTTCTTTAAAGTAATGTGTTCGGTTAAATTATAATACGTATGCGTGCTAAGTTCCTGCGATTTTAAATTATATAACAGATTAGTTCCAGGCATTAATTCAGTTATACCTTCAAAAAAATTAGCAGGGCCGGTTTCCAACAAACCGTTTATTAAATAATTATGTAATGCCTTTTGATCTATTTTGGGAGTAATTAAACCTGCTTTTACAAAGGCTTTTTGTTCACTTGCAAACGAAAAAAAAGTTTTATCATTAATAAAATAAAAGGGCTTCACACCAAACCTGTCGCGCGAGGCAAAGCATAGTTGTTTTTCACTATCGTAAATGCAAAAGGCCCACATGCCGTTAAAATGTTCAGCACATTTAAAACCCCATTCTTTATAGGCTGCTAAAATAACTTCCGTATCACTTTCTGAAATAAATGTATGACCAAGTTTTTTTAATTCGGTTCTTATCTCCAAATAATTATAGATCTCACCATTAAAGACTATCCAGGTCTTTGCAGGCTGGTCGCACATAGGTTGGTGACCGGTTTCGCTCAGGTCGATAATGGATAACCTTCTATGACCAAAAGCTAAAAAAGAATTTGTGTTTGCACTCTCTAAATTTGTTTTTGGAATATAGTTGAGGTCTGTACGTTGGTAATTTTGTTGTTGTAAATTAAAATGTGGTGTAATTGTTTGTTCGTTTGCTAAAATAAATCCTTCGCCGTCTGGTCCGCGATGGCTAATGGCATTGGTCATTGATGCAATTTTTTTATTCAGATCAAAACCTGCCTTTTGTTTTAAAATTATCCCAGCAATACCGCACATAATTGTTTGTGGTTAATTTACCCACATAAATACTTTTTTGTTGTTAATGTATCGCTTTTCCTCTTTATCTAACAACAAAACACAAAAATCAATAAATGGTAGTACACCAAAAACGCCACCTAAACTCGCAATATAAGCAACCGGTACATAAGGTGCGGTGCCTAAATAAATTCTATGCAATCCAACAATGCCAAACGGAAAAGGGAAAGCTAAAAGGGCGGCGGTTATTCTTTTATTCTTTTTCTGCCTGTTCTTAAAGAAACTTAATAACGGGTTTGGTCGCTTTTTATTTTCTATAACAGAGTTTATTTCAGAAGTACTTACAGAATCTACTATCTCAAAATTAGCGTCAACCAAATAATATTTTTGTTCGGCTATTACGTGGCCAAAACTCATCTTTTGCAAAAAAAGAAGACAAATAACTATAAAGAGGCTTTTACTGCTCATTAATGCGGATTATGGCCAAAATTCGTAATAATAACGCTTGTAAAGGCAGTATTTTAAACAAAAAATGAACAAATTTTGTTAACTATCAGCCTCTAATTTGATTTTATAGATGCAGCTTTTTCTTATCTTTACAACTCAAAATTTTATTTATTGTGACTCTTATAAAAAGCATTTCAGGGATCAGGGGTACTATTGGCGGCAAACCGGATGACGGTCTAACGCCTTTAGATATTGTAAAATTCACATCTGCCTATGGAACCTGGGTTTTAAGTAACCATCCAAAAAAAACAAAAATAACCGTAATCATTGGCCGCGATGCCAGGCTTAGTGGGCAAATGGTCTCAAATATCGTTTCAGGAACCCTTATCGGTCTTGGTATTAATGTAGTGGATCTTGAACTAAGCACTACACCAACCGTTGAAATGGCCGTGACAGAATTTAAAGCGCATGGCGGCATTATTTTAACTGCCAGTCATAACCCAAAACAATGGAACGCCTTGAAATTACTGAATGAAAAAGGTGAATTTATAAGTGAAGCAAACGGGCAGGATATTTTAAAATTAGCCGAAAAAGCAGATTTTAATTATGCAGAAGTTAGTGATCTTGGTACTTATGAAACTAATTCGAATTTTATAAATACGCATTTCAAAAAAATAATCGATCTACCTTATGTAGATGTTGCTGCAATTAAAAAAGCAGATTTTGCAATTGTGGTTGACGCCATCAATTCAAGTGGTGGAATTGTTGTGCCGGCATTATTAGAAAAACTGGGTGTAAAAAACATCACTGTTATTCATGGCGAACCAACAGGAAATTTTGCGCATAACCCCGAGCCGTTACCAGAACATTTAGCTGATCTTAGTAAAGCTGTTAAAAAACAAAAAGCACATTTAGGTATTTCTGTTGATCCGGATGTTGATCGTTTAGCATTTGTTTGCGAGGACGGAGAAATGTTTGGTGAAGAATATACTTTGGTGGCTGTTGCAGATTATGTTTTAAAGAAAAATAAAAAAGGAAATACCGTAAGTAATTTATCAAGTACGCGTGCACTGCGCGATGTTACTGAAGCACAGGGGGGAAGTTATTCAGCTTCTGCCGTTGGTGAAGTAAATGTGGTGAAGATGATGAAGGATACCAAAGCCGTTATTGGTGGCGAAGGTAATGGTGGTATTATTTTACCGGAGTTACATTACGGTAGAGATGCTTTAGTGGGCATTGCAATATTTTTAACGCATCTTGCAAAATACGGCAAAACAGTTTCTATGTTGCGCAAATCGTACCCAAGTTATTTTATCTCTAAAAATAAAATTGAATTAACACCGCAAATAAATGTAGATAAAGTTTTAGCGGATGTAAAAGAAAAATATAAAAAACAACCCATTAATAGTATTGACGGTGTAAAAATAGAATTTAATAAAGAGTGGGTACATTTACGTAAAAGTAATACCGAACCTATTATAAGGATTTATAGTGAAAGCGAATCGGCCTCAACAGCGGATAGCTTAGCAAATAAAATTATTTCCGACATCAAAGAAATTATTAAGAATTAAGAGCATAATTAATGAAAGTATATTTAGATAACGCTGCCACAACAAAATTAGATGAGAATGTATTAAAGGCTATGATGCCTTTGATGCTGGAAGATTTTGGAAATCCATCTTCTATTCACGCCTTTGGCAGGAAGACACGAGCAGCAATTGAAACTGCCCGCAAAACAGTTGCTAAATTGCTGAACGTTACACCGGCTGAAATATTTTTTACATCGGGTGGTACCGAGGCTGATAATATGGCCATTAACCAATCTATTGCTACTTATGATATTAAACACGTTATCTCAAGTATAATAGAGCATCATGCGGTAGAACATACTTTAAAGATGCTTGAAAAAGTAGGTAAAGTAAAAGTAAGCTGGGTAAAATTAGATAAGAAAGGAAATGTTGATCTTGCCGATCTTGAAGAACTTTTAAAGAACAATTCGCGCAGCCTGGTTTCGTTAATGCACGCCAATAATGAGTTAGGAACTTTATTGCCATTAAAAGAAGTAGGAGAGCTTTGCGAAAAATACAATGCCATTTTTCATAGTGATACAGTGCAAACAATGGGTCATTATAAAATGGATCTTCGCGATATAAAAGTTCATTTTGTTACCTGTGCTGCTCATAAATTTCACGGTCCAAAAGGCGTTGGTTTTTTATATATTAATCATTTACATAAGATCTCGCCATTTATTCATGGTGGAGCGCAAGAACGTAATATGCGTGGCGGAACAGAAAATGTTTATGGTATTGTTGGTCTTGCAAAAGCATTGGAAATTTGTTTTGATGAAATGGAAGAGCATCAAAAGCATATCAGGGGATTGAAAAATTATATGCGCGAGCAGTTAGAGAAAAATATTCCCGGTATGGCTTTTAATGGAGAGATCTCAGATGAAAAATCTTTGTACACCGTTTTAAATTGTTGTTTTCCAAAACATGCAGATGCGGAAATGTTATTATTTAACCTCGATATTTTAGGCATTGCAGCCAGCGGCGGTAGTGCCTGTAGCAGTGGCAGTAACCAGGGAAGCCATGTATTGAGGGGAATTGGAAGTGATATGGAAAGACCATCGGTACGTTTTAGTTTTAGTAAATACACCACTAAGGAAGAAATTGATTTTACTGTAAAACATTTGATAGAACTTTTTAAAGTAGAGACCAAAGAAGCAATTAAAAATTAATTTTGTAAAAATAAACTTATGAGCAATATAAATTCGGTATTAGAAAATGCAAAAGTAGCAATGGAAAAAGCCATTAGCCATTTGGAAGCTGAACTTCAAAAAGTAAGGGCAGGCAAAGCCAGTCCTGCTATGTTAGAAAATATCCAGGTAGATTATTACGGAAGTATGGTGCCGCTAAGTAATACAGCAAGTGTAAATACGCAGGATTCGCGTACACTTATTATTCAGCCATGGGAAAAATCCATGTTAACGCCTATTGAAAAAGCAATACAGGCTGCTAACCTTGGTTTTAATCCGCAAAACGATGGTATCATCATCCGTATCATGGTTCCGCCATTAACAGAAGAACGTCGTAAACAATTAAGCAAAACCGCAAAAGGTTTTGGGGAAGATGCGAAGGTTGGAATTCGTACAGTTCGTAAAGATTGCATCGATCAGATCAAAAAATTGCAAAAAGAGGGTTTACCTGAAGATGAGGCTAAGGGCGGCGAAACAAAGATCCAAACCTTGACGGACGCATCTGTTGCAAAAGTTGATAAGCATATTGAACAAAAGGAAAAAGAAATAATGACGGTTTAATTGGCCTAACTCCTTTTTAAAAAGAATGAATAAAAAGTATAAATACAAAAAAACCCTCTCAGTAATGAGAGGGTTTTTTGTTAATTAAAATTGTGAAATGATATTATATATTTATAAATTTTGTAATCGCAATTATTTAATTAACTAAAAAAGAATTATGCTAACTTAACGTTAACAGCGTTTAATCCTTTTTTGCCTTCTTGAATTTCAAACACAACTTCGTCGTTCTCGCGAATTTCTTCTTTAATGCCAGATACGTGTACGAATACTTCTTTTCCAGATCCTTCAACTTTAATGAATCCGAATCCTTTTGTTTGGTTGAAAAACTTTACTGTTCCTTTTTCCATTGTTTTTTATTTTTTATTTTTTCCCTTTTTATTTTATTTAATTAAGCAGTTTTGAGAAAAAGGGTGTGACCCAAACCTGCTTATTTCTTTATTTAGTTTTAAATTTTTCAAGGCAAACAAATTTCCCAAACGTATTTGCAATTTTAATAATCCTATAAATTTTAAAAAATTAAACGAATTGCAAAATGATGGAGGGATTGTTGAGCGTATTGAAGAATTTAAATTTTATTCGTTTTAAAGATTTAAACAAATATATTGCAAAATGGATAAATTTGCAAAAAGTTATATAATATATTGATTATCAAATGCTTATTTTTAAATTTATTAACACTTTATTAAGATTTTGTCAAATATATTATGAGCTCAAAAATCGGTGGGTGCCATTATTGTAGATGAAAAAATAATTATGGAACCACATTTCAAAATGTTTAACTACTTTCGGTTAAACTAAAACTCATTAAATGAAGATCCGTGTCAGCCTTCTCCTTCTTGTTTTTACAAGCGCGTTTTTTTTATCCAATTGTAAAAAAGGTGAGGAGAATCCAATCATTTCTTTCAGATCACGCAAAGAAAGATTAGCGGGAGACTGGTCATTAAAATCAGGTAACGCTGCTCTTACAAAAGCACCTTACAATCAGAATTTTTCTTTTACTTCAACAAAATTAGAATGTAATCAAACCGAATCTGGTGGACCTGCTATTATATATGTTGGTTCATATAGCCTTATTTTTAGTGTAAAAAAGGACGGTACTTTTAATTTTAGAGAAAATCTTGGAGGTAGTTTATTGGAAGGAAGTGGACGTTGGAATTTTAAGGTGCGTTCAAAGGATTCTAAAAATAAAGAAGAAGTAACGTTTACAATTGATGAAACTACAAAGGGTAATATAGATGAACATGTTTTTAATCAACTACAAAAGACCTTTACTTATAGGCTGGTTGAATTAAGGAACAAAGACCTGCAAATAGAAGCTTTAGATAAATCATTTACATTTTCAAATGGTGTTAATGTTAATTTTTCAAGTCGATATACCTTGATGCAGAGATAATGTTCCGGTTCTTAAATAAACCATTTCCCAGGTCACACCTGGATAAGAAGTCGCTTACAAGTAGCTTTATAGTTGGGATCTTTGTTGCTTGCTTTTTGATCGTTTTTCAGCCATTTGGAATTAGCGAATGGCTCACAGAAAATAAATTCTTTAAACTTCTTGGTTTTGGCTTAGTGTCATTTATCATTCCATTAATAATTGGTTTTGTAATTGCCCTTATTATTCAGAAAAAACCTGTGGAAGATAACTGGACCATTGGCAAAGAGATAATAGTAATACTTATTATACTGGTATGCATTGCAGTTGGCAATATGTTCTATGGTAGATTACTATACATAATGCCATTTACATGGAATGGTTTTTTGTTTGCTTTTATATCTGTAGTATTGATCGGCATTTTTCCGGTAACGCTTCACGTTTTAAGAAAGCATAACAAGCTTTTAAAAATAAATTTAGAAAAAGCAACGGTTGTTAATGAACATTTGCATCCGGAAGAAATAAAAAAGAAAGTTGATGAGCATATCCCAAAAGAAGAACCGGCTCCAAATATGCCGGATAATATTGCCGATGAAATAAAAATTATTCCTAAACTTATTTTTATTGCCGAAAATGAAAAAGACAAACTGGAAGTATTTCCGGAACAACTTTTATATATTGAGGCTGCCGATAATTATTCGAATATTGTTTTCATGGAAGATGAAAAGATAAAAAAGCATCTTATCCGCAGCAGTCTTAAAAGAATAGAATCGCAGATAAATTTTGATCTTATTGTGCGCTGCCACCGCACTTTTATAGTCAACCTAAGAAACGTAAAAAATGTAGAAGGTAATGCAGCGGGGTATAAATTGTATTTTAATAAGGATAATTATTTTGTACCGGTGTCCAGAAATTACGGGAATTCTATTCTCGAAAAGCTGAAGAACTTAAAATAATTGCCTTTCTTTTGCCCCTATACCCTTTATTTACTTTGTTATTCGCCCCAAAAGTTTACCATTGTCCCAAAGTCTTGCAATTCAGCCCTTTAATTTGGTTTTAAGTGTTAACCGAAACTACATTTGTAAAAAAAGAAAACACCATGACATTTAAAATTATTCTGATCATTCACATTATTGCCGGTTCACTGGCATTGTTAAGCGGACTTTTTGCCATTATTTTCCGTAATAAAGTTAAGATCCATAAGCCTATAGGCAAGATCTATTTTTGGGCTATGACGGTAATATTTGTAAGTGCCATTTATATGTCAATAGTGCACACAAATGTTTTTTTATTTTGTGTAGCCTTCTTTACTTATTATTCTTGCTTAACGGCTTATCGTTCGTTGAAATTAAAAAAACTACACCTTGACCAAAGACCAACCAAATTTGACTGGGCCATTGAAATCTTTTTTGGGTTCATGCACATTGCCTTTGTAATAGTTGGTGGATTATTATTTATTAAAGGAAATATAGCTTTTGGAATTATCAGTTCGGTTTTTGGTATTCTAGGTATAAGAGGTAATTATGCAACGTGGCAACGTTTTAAGAAAAATTTGGTGTACAGGAATTACTGGTTGCTTGCACATATTGGAGGAATGATGGGAAGTTATATTGGCGCTATTACGGCTTTTGTAGTTAACAATTCTGCAATTATTCCTGCACCACCAATTGTTTTATGGTTAGGACCCGCAGCCTTTATTGTTCCTCTTATTATTTTCGAAGTAAAAAAGCATGAAAAAAAAGCGGGTAAATTTCAGACAGTAAATGTTTAGTTATTTTCTTTAGTCAAAAAGAATAATTCACGCTCCATGTAATGTTTGCCAAGCTTAACACTTCGCCTGAGAATAAAGTAGAAAATAGCCAGCATTACCAATCCATGAATAAATATAAAGATCAAGCCTGTCTGATCGGTCATTGAGGAGAAGGTAAAAGCCAGGATCGAACCATACGCAACTATCATGAACGATAGGATCATAATAGGAAAATACTTTGAAACAGATATCTCGCCGGTCAAAATTCTTTTATCCGAACTACCGATCTCATAATTGCCTTTAAACCAGCTTAAATAAGCAAGGTTGTTTTGGAATAATTTTTTCACCGGACGAATATTAAATCCATCACTTGTTAGTTCGCCAACAAAGACCTTTTTATTATTTGAGAACTGTTCAAATAAGTTATATTTCCTTGTGTCAACAACTTCATTTAACTTATTTTCAAATGCGGTTTGGCTCAATGGAATTTCAATTGAGATAGGTTGTATTAGTTTTATTTTTCTTAAAAGATCCTCGAACATAAATTTATTTCAAAAAATCACCGTCAACGATCAATAATTTCACACCGTTTTTAGAGAAGGATCGATGAGAACTTAATTCGTCAGACACAACATAACTTTTTCCTTTAGAGAGTGACAATTTTTCTCCCGTTCTTAATTCGGTAATAAATTCTCCTTCCAGGCAATGCACTACGTGCCCTTTTTCGCACCAATGATCGGCCAGATAACCTTCGGTGTACTCAACAATACGAATGCGCAAACCGCCAAATTGTAATGTTTGCCAAAAGGAAGTTCCTGTTTCGCCTGTGTGTTCAACTTTTTCAATAGCTGCCCAGTCGATGGTTGTAAAAGGTATTTTCATTTTTATTTTCGTGTTTAAATAAAAGTAATAAAAAAGGCTATATCATTTTGTGATATAGCCTTAAATAATTGAAATTGTTTTGAATTACTTTGAAATAACAATTTTTTTATAAATTCTTTCAGAACCTGAAACAACTTCCAAAAAATAAACTCCTGTTGATATCATAGGCGAGAAATTTAATGAAAAAGAATTTGTTGTGTTTGAAAGGTCTTTTTCAGCAACAACATCAAGTTCCTGTCCATTTAAAGCAAATAATTTAAGCGTAACATTTTCAAGTTCAGGCGGCACAGTGATATTAATTTTATCTGTTGCCGGATTAGGAAATAAACTAATATTCTGTAGGATAGAGTAATTAGTGGTTAAGCCGGATGGCGTACCTAATTGTACGATGCCTTTTGTACCGTTACTGGCTACCTTTGTGGTACAAACAAAATAAACCGTTCCTGTGCTGGCAGTAACCGTAAACGAGTACGATGAAGTTTGAACACCAAAACCTCCAGCTAAAGTTGTAGTTCCGTTTGCTAACCATGTTGCCTGGCTCACTTGTGCGCACGGGTAAGTAGTTGAATTGCCAAATTGAACAACGTCTCCTACAGCAACTGTTACAAAGCTTGGTGTATAAGCTCCTCCGCCTACAGTAGGCACAATAATGTATAATGTTGCGTTTGCGCCTGAGATAACAAATACTAACAATAATAATAAGTAGATTTTTTTCATTTTTATAATTTTATGAGGTTGAAAAACAAATATACTAAATTTATAGATCTTACAAACCATTGATATTACTCAATATTCTCATCAATATCAATAAGCGGGGCTTCGGTAATTTCCTTTTTGGTTTTTTTAGTGTGGATGGAAAGTAAAATAGCAGGTAACAAAATTAAATTGGTGAACATGCTCATCAATAAAGTTAAAGATACCAGAACGCCTAATGCAACAGTACCGCCAAAACTTGAGGCTGCAAAGATCGCAAAACCACAAAATAAAATAATAGAAGTGTAAACCATACTTAAACCTGTATCGTGTATGGCTGCTGAAATTGCTTCTCCAGCACCTTTGAGTTTTTTTAATTCTTGCCGGTACTTGGTTAAAAAATAAATAGTACCATCGGAGGAGATACCAAAAGCTATACTAAAAATTAAAATGGTAGAAGGTTTAAAACGAATATCTAAAAAGCCCATAATACCTGCTGTAATAATTAAAGGAATTAAACAGGGAATTTTGGATAGTACAATAATTCTAACCGAACGAAATAAAGCAATACCAACAATAGCAATTAAAATAATTTCTATTAATAAACTTTCTAATAAATTAGAAAGCAAATAATCGTTGTTCTTTAAAAACACCAAACTGTGCCCGGTAGTACTTACATTATATTCTTTAGGATCAAATATAGAATCGATCTTAGGACGTAACTCCTTCATCAATTCTTTCATTTTTTTTGATCCTACATCTGCTACCTGGTAGCTAACACGCGTAACCTGTTTGCTCGTATCCATAAAGGTTTGAAGGCGGTTGCCCTGTCCTTTTAATGAGCCTGAATAAGCTGTGAGTGTTTTAAGATCGCCAATGCTTGGCAATGAATAAAATTTAGGATCGCCGTCGTTATAAGCCTGGTAAGAAAATTTAAGTCCTTCAACCACCGATAATGGTTTTGAAAAGATGGGATATTCAGCCAGCATTTTTTGTAAACGCTTTATTTTATAAATGGCTCTTGCATTATTTTCAACTAAACCATTTGGGTGTTTAGCGTCAATGCTTATCTCAAAAGGCAACACCCCTTTAAAGTTGGTTTCAAAAAAGCTCAGGTCGGTATAAACAGGATCTTTTTCCGGAAGATCATCTACAACATAACCATTCATGTTTATCGACATCATTCCCCAAAGAGAAATTGCTGTAATGATAGTAGTAATAATATAAATAGCCGGACGACGTTTTTGCACCAGCATGTCGATAATATCTAATATTTTATTAATGCGTTTGCCTTCCTGGTGTTTGGTATGTTTTGGTTTTGGAGTAGGTAAATAATTTAAAATTACCGGTATTAAAATTAAAGTAATTAAATACGTTGCCATAACACTTATAGCTGCAACAACACCAAACTCAACAAGCATTGAACTTTTTGTAAAATACAACACCCCAAAACCAATAGCGGTTGTAATGTTGGCTAAAAATAAAGTAACGCCAATGGTCTCGATACTTCTGGCAAGAGCTTTTATTTTATTGCCGTGCGCCAAAAATTCGCTTTGGTATTTATTAATGAGAAAGATACAATTGGGCAAACCAATTACCATTATCAGTGGTGCAATTAACCCTGAGAGTACGGTGATCTTATAACCAAAAAGGTACATGATACCAATAGACCAAACCACACCCATTATTACAACTATCAACGAAAAGAAAACAGTAGAAAAAGACCTGAAGAATAACCACAAAATAATGGCAGTAACAATTACCGCAAGAATTAAGAACAATGTCATCTCAGCTCTTACCTTTGTCATTAGCTGTGAACGGATATAAGGCATGCCCGAGTAATGTACATCTACATTATATTTTTTTGAGTATGCGTCGCCCAGCGCTTTTATCTCCTTCACCATATCCAAACGGCGTTTTGAGTCAAGGTCTTTTTTGGTGAATGTAATTGCAACTAAATTTGCTCCTGTTTCTTTATTGTAAATAATACCTTCGTAAAAAGGCATATTTAAGATCTCATTTTTAAAACTGTCAACTTCCTGTTGTGTTGTAATTGGATTTTGAATAAGTGGAACGAAATTAAATTTCTCTAAGCTATCATCTTTCACAAGCCTGAAACAGGTTGGTAACGACATGATAGCTTTTACGCCCTGAATGTTTTTAAGATCGTTGTTTAATTTGGTCCAATCTTTAAATTTTTCTAATTGAAATAGGTTCTTATCTGCAAAACCCATTACCATTACGTTGCCATCTTCGCCAAATCGTTTTTTAAAGGTTTGGTATTCTATAAAAGTACTATCGCTATCCGGTAAAATTTTGGCGAACTCGTACGAAAGTTCCATTTTAGAGGCTTCGTAACCCATAAATACGGTTAAGAGTACAACACTTATTGTAAACGCTAATTTATTTCTTAATAAGATCCCAGAGAAATATTTCCACATAAATTACTTTCTATTCAATAAGTTTAGAGGGCTAAGATACATTAATATTAGAATTTTTTTTAGGAAATTCCTTATTAATTCTCACTGTTTTTGGCTTTAGATACTGTTAATTTATATAAAATATTTACGATCAGTTGCCCAAACAGTATTTTCACCTCAAAAGGGGGATAAATTGCCTCTTTGTAATACCTAATTTAGTGCAGGTAATATGAAAAAGGTCAGTTTTATACTTTTAATTTTTGTTTCATTTTCCTGTGCTTTTGCTCAGCAAAAATCCGTAAGCGCTGTACGTACAATTGTAAATCCAAAGATCGATGGTATATTAGATGATACCTGTTGGACCAAAGCCGAAATTGCAGATGGTTTTATACAGCGCGATCTTCATCCCGGACTTCCTACAGAACAAAAAACAGAAGTAAAGATCTTGTATGATGATGTAGCTATCTATATTGGCGCTACTTTATATGATACCTCACCTGATAGTATTTTAAGAGAACTAAGTACGCGGGATAATGAGGCTAATGCGGAATTGTTTGGCGTTTTTTTTGATACTTATAATGATGATATCAATGCTTATGGTTTTTTTGTAACATCCGCCGGTACGCAGATAGATGCACGTTACAGCACCGATAGCCAGGATTTTGACTGGAATTCTGTTTGGATGAGTTCGGTGAAGATCAACGATCATGGTTGGGCGGTAGAAATGCGAATCCCTTATTCTGCTTTGCGTTTTGCGGAAAAAGAAATTCAAACCTGGGGCCTAAATTTCATTCGTAAAGTGCGGCGCTTACGCGAAAATTCTTTTTGGAATCCGGTTGATCCTAAGATCAGTGCTTTGGTAAGACAATTTGGCGATCTCACAGGTTTAAAAAACATTAAACCACCGGTGCGTTTATCTTTCTCGCCTTATATAGCAAGCATCATCAATCATTATCCTTATAATGATGTTGCTGTAAAAGACCTTACCTATAATTTAAGCGGAGGGATGGATCTGAAATACGGTTTGTCTGATGCCTTTACTTTGGATATGACACTCGTGCCGGATTTCAGTCAGGTACAATCCGATAACCAGGTGTTGAATCTCTCGCCTTTTGAAGTACAATTCCAGGAACGCCGGCCTTTTTTTACTGAGGGTACTGAATTATTTAATAAAGGCGGTTTATTTTACTCACGGCGTGTTGGGGGTACTCCAATTAATTATGGTGCTGTATATTCAGAATTACAGGATGGCGAAAAAATAATTAAAAACCCTTCGCAAACACAACTATTAAATGCTACAAAATTATCGGGTCGCACCAGTAATAAATTGGGGATTGGTATTTTTAATTCGCTGGCAAATAGCACCTATGCTACAGCGCACGATACACTAGAAAATACGCGTACAATATTAACCTCACCACTTACTAATTATAATATTGTTGTATTAGACCAGGCTTTAAAGAATAATTCCTTCGTAAATTTTATAAATACAAATGTTACGCGCGAGGGGCATTTTTATGATGCCAATGTTACTGGTGCTGGTTTTAGATTTAATGACAGGTCAAATATTTATACAATAGGCGGTAGCGCTGTAACAAGTAATCTTTTATTTCCTGATAGCGCTAAACCTTACACGGGCTATAGTGCGAAGCTTGATTTTGGCAAAAGCGGTGGTAATTTTAAATGGAATCTTTATAATTCAATTAATACTGATAAGTATGATCCGAATGATCTTGGTATTTTATTACTTACAAATAATATGGAAACAGGACTCGACCTGAACTATAATATCTACAAACCATTCTGGAAAGTGAATAATGTTTTTAATAACGTTTATATTACCTATCAGCGCATGTATGTGCCCGATGCCTTCTGGAATTTTGGCATCTATGGCAACCACGTTACTACTTTTACAAAACAATTCTTTACCTGTGGTTTAAATTACGGTCTTGAACCGATTATTACATATGATTATTATGAGCCCCGTATCTTTGGAAGATTTTATACTTTTCCGGTAAATTACAATATGGGTGGTTTTATATCGAGTGATTACCGTAAACCCTTTGCATTAGATATATCTACCAATTATCGCATATTTAATGAGAATAACCGGAATTATTTTAATTTGGCCGTAACACCTCGTTACAGGGCCAGTAATCAACTTTCTTTTGTGTATGAGGCTGCAAATAACATGAGGACGGATGATATAGGTTTTGTAAATTATGACCCCTACAGCGATACGATAACTTTTGGCAGACGTAATATGCAAACCGTTAGTAACACATTTACCAGTGTTTATAAATTTACCAATAAAATGTCTTTATCATTTCGTTTAAGGCATTACTGGTCAAAAGCAAAGTATAGCGAATACTACCAGCTAGGAAATGACGGCTATCTTAATTCATACGCATACCAAAATGATCATAATGTTAATTTTAACGCTTTTAATATAGATATGGTTTATTTTTGGCAATTTGCACCGGGAAGCGAGTTGAATATTGTTTGGAAAAACTCTGTATTAAAACAGGAGAATTTGATAAACGATGATTATTATGATAATTTCAAAGGTTCCTTTAATACAGCTCAAAATAATATGATCTCGGTAAAAGTATTGTATTACATTGATTATTTATACATCAAAAAGGCTTTCACTAAAACAGCCAGGGCTTAACATTCAAATAAAAAATTATTTTTTTGGCACTAGGGGTACCTTCTTTTCCAATTGTCTTATAGTTGTTAGGGCATATTGTTTTTTGTAAAAGCCCCATAAACACAAAGCTTTTGGCTAACTAGTAGCTTTCATTTTTGTGATTAGGGTTAAAATGTATCTTTGTAGGGAATTTTTTCCGAAAAAGTGGAGCAAAGCGAAAAACAATATTGGCAATTAATAAGCGAAGGCGATAAGAATGCGTTTGAACAGCTGTTTAATGCATATTATAAACCTTTATGCAATTATGCCTGCTCTATAATTAAAGATATTGACGAATCGGAGGAAGCTGTGCAAAACATGTTTTATAATCTTTGGAATAAAAGAGAGACTATCCAGATAAATAGTTCTGTTAAATCTTATTTATACCGTGCGGTGCATAATGATTGTTTAAATAAAATAAAACATAGCAAGGTAAAAAGCGTATATGCAGAGGATTATAAAAAAACAGCAGATGCAAGCTTTGAAGACGCTTCAAAAATAGTTCAGGCAAAAGAATTGGGCAAACAAATAAATGAAGCTATTGCTTCTTTGCCGGAGCAGTGTGGTATTGTTTTTAAATTGAGCCGTTTTGAGAATTTAAAATATTCAGAGATAGCTGAACAACTGGACATTTCTGTTAAAACGGTAGAGAATCATATGGGCAAGGCCTTGAAGATCATGAGAGAAAGATTGAAAGATCATTTGCACTTATTAATTTGGTTATTATTCATTAATTAATTTGTTGATATGGTGAACATGGAAAATAGAGACGATTTAATTGCAAAAGTGCTTTCAGGAGATGCATCAAAGGAGGAGATTGCTTTAGTAGAAGCGTGGAAAAATGAAACTGCAGAGAACAATGAGTATTTTGAACTTAGTAAAAAATTGTTTTCTGTTATTAACGATGTGAAAATTGAATACAATGTAAATACTGCCGCCGCCTGGAATAAATTAGATGAACGTATTTCGGGGGAAGCAAAAGTTATTCCTTTATTTAAACGCGCAACATTTATGCGTGTAGCCGCCTCTCTATTATTACTGGTAGCTTTGGGTTTTTTAATAAAATTCATCATTCATCCAAAAGAAGTTCAGTCTATACAATACGCTGCTTTAAATAAAACTGTTTTGGATACCTTGCCGGATGGCAGTAAAGTATTCATTAACAAAAATTCAGAAATAAGTTATGTAGCTGATAAAAATGTGCGACGTGTGAAATTGAAAGGCGAAGCTTTTTTTGAGGTTGTACATAACGAAAAACAACCTTTCGAAATTGTTATTAATGATGTAGTAATAAAAGATATTGGCACAGCTTTTAACGTTAAGGCCCTGCCCGGAAGCAATAACATCGAAGTTGTTGTTGAGAGTGGTGAAGTGCAATTTTATACCACTACAGATTCTGGTTTGAATTTAACAAAAGGACAAAAAGCTATTTACAATATTACAACTAAACAATTTGTTAAAGGTGTACTCGAGCCGGCTGAAAATGTAGCAAGTTATCGTTCAAGAATTTTTAGTTTTAGCGCTACACCTCTCGGTGAAGTGATCAAACAAATTAATAATGTGTACGACGTAAATATCGATCTTGATGATGAACAGTTGGGTAATAAAGAACTATCGGTTGAATTTAATAACGAACCGGTTGATGTTGTAATAAGTATCATTGCCGAAACACTGGATCTGGAGATCGAGAAGCGGGATAGTTCGGTAATTCTTAAAAGCAAAACCAAGGCGCAATAAAAAATTCATGCAAAGGTTTATTTTTCTTTTTAGTTTTTTGCTGAGTTCTGCATGTGGTTTCTCAGTTATTCCACCACTGGAAAGAGAAGTTACTTTGTCGCTCAGCAACGAACGCGTGAGCGTGGCTTTAAATAAAATGGCCGAGCAAACTGGTTTGGTATTTTCGTATTCATCAAATATCATTAACGATCTTCCAGCTGTAACAATAAACATTAAGTATAAAACTGTGCGTGAGGCTTTAGCTTTATTACTTCCAAATTCTATTTCTTACAAGGCAAAAAACAATTATATCATTCTTAAAGAAAGAGGCACAGAGAAAAATCCCAGGAAAACAGAACTAAGTGGTTATGTATATGATAAGACAACCGATAAAAAACTGGCTAATGTTACAATATACGATAAAACAACATTGAAATCGGTAACAACAGATGATTATGGTTATTATTCCATGTCTATTCCTATTAAAAATCAAAGCATCATTATTAATAAAGAAAATTATAGGGATACTTCTATTATCGTGGCCGATCTCCAAACAAACAGCATGACCTTTATTAATCTTAGTCCGGTTGATTCAACAAAAAAAGATTCTGTATTATGGAAACAAAAGTTACGCGAAATTGAGAATTATACAACCAGGATCGCAAATAAATTTTCATCATATATAAATACGTTAAACGTAAAAGATACTTTATCAAGACAGTTCCAGGTATCGTTTTTACCATACATTGGTACTAATCATAAATTATCAGGTAACGTTTACAATAATTACTCATTTAATATTTTTGGTGGTTACGCCAGGGGTGTAAATATTTTAGAGATAGGTGGTTTTTTTAATATTGATAAAGAAAATGTAAAAGGCGCACAGTTTTCCGGTTTTTTTAACCTTGTTGGCGATAGCGTGAAAGGTATACAAGCGGCAGGTTTCTTTAACGTTACAGGTAAAAGTATGGAAGGCGTGCAGTTAGCAGGTTTTATGAATATTAACAGGGGTAGTTTAGAAGGAATAAGTGGCGCGGGTTTTTTAAATAGTAATAACTCTAAGGTAAATGGTTTACAACTGGCAGGTTTTATGAACAGCGCTAACGATAGTTTAACAGGTTTGCAGGGTGCGGGTTTTATGAACCAGGCTAAAAATGTAAACGGCCTGCAGCTGGCAGGTTTTATGAATGTATGTAACAATATAAAAGGTTTGCAAGGCGCAGGTTTTTTAAATAAAGCTGCAAATGTTGATGGGATACAAGTAAGTGGTTTTTTAAACCGTGCTAAACATGTAAAGGGCTCACAGCTTGCAATCATAAATATTTCCGATTCCTGTGATGGAATTCCAATTGGTTTTTTAAGTTTTGCGAAAAGTGGTGTTCATCAGCTGGAAATTTCAGGCGACGAATTATTTAAAGCAAATATTGGCTTCAGAACAGGCGTTCCTGAATTTTACAATATTTTAAATGTAGGTATTGATGGCAGTGCAGGCGAGCCTTTATGGTCTTTTGGTTATGGATTAGGTACTTCTTTCCCAATTAAAAATAAATTACGAAGCGATATTACTTTAACAACAAATCATGTAAGCCGTGGCGCATTTAAAGCTGCAGAAAGTGAATTGTATAAATTGTATTGGGGCGTAGAGTACAAATTCAAAAAGAAATTTTCAATAGCTGCCGGACCGGTTCTTAATTTATATGTTTCGGATACTTATTCTGCCGATTATCTTTCAAAATATAGCAATGTTGCGCCTTATTCCATATATGAGTACACAACCGATAATGGTTTTAATTTAAAAGGCTGGGTTGGTGGAAAAGTTTCCATTCGTTTTTTCTAAAAAATTTTATTAGAGTAGGGGTAGGGTTTTAAATGATTGTCTTTAGATGTATAAAGACAAATAAATTATGAAACTCACCATTTTTTTTCTTTTAGCACTAACTGTTTATGTTGTATCCAGCCTGGCTGTAAAAGAAATATCTGAAGACCAGGATTATATTTAATATGAAAAGTGTAAAAAGTATATTTCTAAGCTTAAGCTTTCTTCTTGTTCTGCACATGAATATGCGTGCACAGGAAAATCCCTTGCTGGTATTAAAAACTTCTGCCGATATGGCACTTCTCGCTTCAAACAAAAAGCGCGAGTTGTTACAGATCCCTAAAGCTCCCGGCTCAATAAAGCTTAACCCCTTTCTAAAAGAAAAAAATGTTAAACAAAGGGCCGTAGCCCAGATACTTGGCTGGGATATGAAATTTAAATTCCGTTTATCACATAATTTAAATATCATTTTTAGCTATAATTAATTTTCAATAAAAAGTAGGGGTAAGATTTAGATCAGTTGTCTCTATAATATAACAACAAAAACAAACAAAATGAAAACAATTAAAATTTTTATCCCCGCAATAATTATCCTGTTAAGCTTACAGGCTTGTAACAAAGGTAGGATCTGGGGAATTCAGGGACGAGGAAGTGATATTACTGAAACCAGGAACGCTGGTGCATTTATAGGTGTTGATCTGCGTTGTGATGCGGATGTTGAAGTGGTTCGTGATTCTACTTTTAGTATCGAGATCACCGGACAAGAGAATATCTTAAAAGTATTAGATACAAAAGTTGAGAACGGGAATTTAATTATCGATTACAAGAAACGCGTTTGGCGTCATAATCAAATAAAGATCATCGTTCATACTGCAAATATTCAATCTGTCTTTATTAGTGGTAGTGGTAATATTAATATTCAAAATGAAATGAATGCAAATACGTTTGATCTTAAAATAAGTGGCTCTGGAGATATTAATACAGCCGCATTAAATGTGCAAACACTTACAGCACATATTAGTGGGAGTGGAAATATAAAAATTCCAGGGGGAGTTGTTCAAGCTGGAAAATTTAGTATAAGTGGTTCGGGTAATATAAATTCTGAGTTTGCCGTATCATCAACTATGGATGCTAAGATCAGCGGATCAGGAAATATTACAGTAAATGTAAGCGAAACTTTAAATGCCTCCATATCAGGCAGCGGTGATATAAAATACAGGGGTAAACCTACTGTTACCGTAAGCATTAGTGGCTCAGGCAAAGTAACCTATATTTAAAACACACAATACATCATGAAAATAAAATTGATTTTAGCATTCGTGCTGAGTGGCATCGTATGCACTTTAAATGCGCAAACTCTTTTTCAAACTGTAAGAGGAACTGTGGTGGATAAGATATCGCAAACACCCATACCCGGAGCCGTAATACAGGTAATCAATATGGAGCCTGCAATGGTTACTACTACTGATGAGAACGGTAAATTTACATTTATTAATGTGCCTGTTGGTAAACAAAGCTTAAATATTACGTATCTGGGATACAAACCCTCTGCGCTTCAAAACCTTTCGGTAAACTCGGGTAAAGAGTTAGTGTTGAATATTAATCTGGAAGAAGATATAAAACAAATGACTGAAGTAGAGGTAACAGCAAAGGTTGAAAAAAATAAACCTTTAAATGAAATGTCTACTGTAAGCACACGCGCTTTTTCTGTTGAAGAAACACAAAAATTTGCAGCCGCCGCAAATGACCCTGCCCGTATGGCCCTGGCCTTTGCAGGAGTTGTTTCTGGTCCTGATGGAAACAACATGATCTCTATTCGCGGTAATTCACCTAACGGTTTATTGTGGCGCATGGAAGGTGTTGAAATTCCAAATCCAAATCATTTTTCAAATGTAGGTACATCGGGCGGCGGAATTTCTATTTTAAGCTCACAGCTTTTAAATAATTCTGATTTTTCTACTGGTGCTTTTGCGGCAGAATATGGCAATGCGCTTTCGGGTGTGTTCGACCTTAAATTACGTAAAGGCAATAACCAAAAGAGAGAGTATACCATTCAGTTGGGTGTATTGGGCGCAGATGTAGCGGCAGAAGGTCCGTTTAAAAAGGGTTACGATGGTTCGTATTTAATAAATTACCGTTATTCTACTTTGTCTGTTTTAGGAAAGATAGGCGTTCCATTAGGCGATGCGATCACTAATTTCCAGGATCTTTCGTTCAATATTTATTTACCTACAAAAAAAGTGGGTTCTTTTAGTGTGTTTGGTTTTGGCGGTATTAGTGATCAAACCACTTATGCCAAACCTGATTCTTTAAAATGGGCCGAAGATGAATGGTTAAGGTACAGTTCTAAATTTTCTGCCAATACCGGGGCCGTTGGACTTACCAACACGAAATTATTCAACAACCAGTCATACTTAAAAACTGCGCTAGTATTTTCCGGAACAGAGAACGGTTATGATGAAAATAAAATGCAAGATGATTATACAACCTTTACAAAACAGTATTGGCAACGTTTTTTAC
>JAUXSA010000143.1 GCA_030681615.1 Bacteroidota bacterium | reverse complement strand
CCATCGGCAAAACCATCTGTTCCGTTAAGACGGTTTAATTCTTCTTCTTTTTCTTCCAAAATGCCTAATGCCATTTCCTGCTTATCGGTATTCCAATATTTAATACCATATTCGAGCATCCCTGCAAAGGTTTCAGGATCTTCCACCGTCTTTACAATTTGCGGGTAACGTCTTACTGCATTACGGGTTCTTACCATGTGGTTATAAATAGCACCCAATAAATCTTCTTCGCTGGCTTCTTTACCTAATCCCTCCAATTCATCAACTACTCCAAAGTCAACGCCTGATAATATGCCTGCTATTTCATTAAGGGCTTCATCTTCGAGGCCGCCTAACACGGAAACTTCTATCCCGTTTAAATTGTTATTGCTCATGACTAAAAAATCTTTCGTTTCTGCGGTTTCTTTTTCTGCATCGTATTCATCCAGTACCGCATCTATGGTGATATACTCTTGTTTTGTTTTTGGCACGATAACATAAACGTGTTGAAAATGATTTACGCCTTGGTATCTTGCTATTCTTAAATAGAAAGGAATATTTAAGTTGTAAAGGATCGTTCCTGCGAATATTGAAAAGTCGTCACAGTCTATACCTCTTATTTTTCTTAAATACCAACTAAGTGAGGGTTCTCTTAATTGTTCTTTTCCTTTGTCGTCTTCTTTGTACTTAATGTGGCTGAATAAAAATTTCCAAATGTTGCCACAAGTCGTATATAAATCTTTGCCTAATAATCGCTTTGATAGTTCTTTTGTTTGCCAAGCACTTTTGCGAATAACCTTTTGCATTTCTGCTACGGTTTCATCAACGCTCGCATCTCTTTTAACTATCTTTGTTTGCCAGTTGGGAGCAGGGATAATTTCCCCAAATTCTTCCCCGCTCCTTATGGCTCTCATTGGATTGTTATAGGCTGTATAACCTAAAAAATTTGATATGTTTAATAGCTGGTTCATTTTTTGAGTACGTTTATTAAATCCGCTATTTTAAAATCTTTTTTGTCTTTAATCGGAAAACCACTTACAACCGTTGATACTTCAATGCCTACTGTTTGTTCTGAACCTTTTGAACTAAAAATAGCTAAGGCAATGGCTGGTACACTTGTTAATGGCAATCGTAAGTTCACATTCTTGATAACGGTTCTCGCATTTGCGTTAACGGGTACATATTCATTGTCAGGTAAACTGTTTCCTATATCCTTACCATTATAAAATAATTTCAGGTAAGGTTTTTTAATTGTTATTCTGCCCGATGTTGGATTGTCTATTGCTATGGTGGCAGAAATCTCTATCTCTGTTCCAACAGGTTTTAAGCTGTCAATATTTAAAAGCTTAATGGTTGAATTATTGCCTGTGTTGGAAGCGTTGATTGCTTTTGCTGCAAACGCACCACCAATACCTAATAGTAATATCAATACGAGCGGATTCATGGCTGCTTTGTTTTATCATTATTATTTTTATTTAATTTTTTGGCGTAATAATCCGCCCACACTTTAAATCCAAACCATATCAAACTTCCTAGTGTGGCTTTTATAGCGTAGTCTAGTATGCCTACATAATCTATGTTGGCTAGTGTGATGATGAGATAAAGTACTGTTGCGCTGATGTTCTGTGACATCAACAATGCGTAAAGTTTCATGACTGAAATTTTTTAAGTTCGCAGCGTTATAATACTGGAAACAATTAATAAAAATTCAGCCTAGTACAATCCTGTTTGTGTTAATTCGCCCTGAGTTGGGGCTTTACTGGGGCAGGCGACAGCCTGCGTTGGGGTTTTATTAGTTCTTGTGTTGGGGAACACTTTTTATTTAGGCATCCGTTCGTTTAAACAGTTCTATGTTTGAGGGTAACATAATGAGGTTGAATATTTTTTCTACCTGCTCTGTTTGATAATAGTAACCCGTTCGTTTGCCAATCTTTTTACTGATCTCTTTTATTTGTTTTCGCATAATATATGTTGTTACACAATATATGTTTGCTAGTTCTGTTAGAGTGTATTGTTTTATTACAATGACATTCCTTTTTTTGTTCTGACCGTCCATAAAAATTAATTTTTAGTAACATTCTCTAATAACGGTTCTTGTTTTGTTTTTATTATGTTGGGGATTTTAAATACTATAACGACGGAATTATAAGAAAGTTTCACTAGTGTTACATTTCTCCACGCTTTTAAACACAATTGAACAGTTTTTGACACAGTTGCCCCGTATGTTTGAAGTTTTTTTTAATTCTTTAATTTGTTTGAAATAAATTAATTCGATTTAGGATTTATTAATGAGTGAAGCCTCTGTTTTGATATTAATAATTGATGTAGTTATTGAAAGGTCTTTAACCATAAGATTGCTTTATTATAATCAGTGAAAAATTTTGTTGGAATTAGATTTGAGTTGAATTTAGTAAAGAAATTAGCTGTTGATGTTCTAACACCACTTGTCATTAATATGGCACGAGCTAAAGTATTTGCTTGTGTTTGTTTGCTGTCAATAAATTTTTGCGCCTTTTTATCAATCTTGAAACTATGGCGAATATCAATAAGTCTAGCGCAAGGTTGGTTATTTGTTGTGTTTTTAATAACTAAAAAATTATCCATAGAGTCTTCTAAATCAATAACAACCATTGCATTCATTTCTAAATGCAAAATACCATTGTCATCCAAAAAGATTTTAGCAGTTCGGGTTTGGGTTTTGTTCACATATTAAAATTATGCAAATTTCAAATAACTGGTTGGTGTAAACATATAACTGGTATTATTCAAGCTGTTAAGTGGTTGATATAATCTTTTATATATGGTTTGAATTATTTAATGGATTAAATTATAAGTCATCAGTTATAAAAATGCAATTTAATTTAATTCAAACATAAGCACTTTAAATAATGCTTTTAATTCTAATTGTTGTTGTTGAGAAATGCAATTATATTTTTGTTTAGTAAAATAAAGTACAGCGGTGGCATAAGATTTTAAAAACACTTTCGTTTCTTCGTCATTTAAAAACAAAAGAGGGTAACTAGGCTTATATAGTTTGTTTGACTGATAAAACCATGTATAAATTTTGTTTTCCAGAGTTTTAAAATCAAAGTCAACAGAAATAATTTCAGAAGGTTTTTTATTGATTTTGATTAATTTCGTTTCCTCTTCTGAATACACTAACATGGCAGGTCGTTCAAGTAAAGTAAGAATGTGATAAATAGAAAAAATTGTAGAAATTGTTGTTTTATCCCTGCTAATTACCAATCTGCTATTTGTGTCGTATCGCACTTTAAAAAATTACTCCTTAATAATCTTAAATAATTTTTGCTCTGAATAGCTTTGAACTTTTAAATAATATATTCCTGTCGCTAAAAAAGATAGGTCAATTTTTTGTTTTTGACTAGAATTATTTAAGGAATAAATGATTTGGCCTAAGGAATTAATAATAGTTAGTTTTATTTCGTAATTTGTTACCTTATCAAAATCCAAAATCAATTTATCATTTACAGGGTTCGGATAAATTTTAATATTTTCATTATTAAGAGATTGACCATTTATTCCGGTGGTGTTTGCTAATTTAGCAATATAATCGGATTGAGCACCTGTTGCTATTTTGAAATCACCAGCACAATATATTTCATTATTAAATTCGCATAATGCATTGACCTGTTTAATTTTTGTGCCTACCGTATCCCACAAGGAATTTGTAGAATTCCAAACTGAAACATTGCTTTTGTTTGCCGAACCGCTTATGATACCTGAACTGTATAATTGATTATTTGAGTTTAGAAATGCACATCCTCCTGCATCGTTATTTTCACTTAGTAAGGTTAGAGT
The DNA here is from genome assembly GCA_030681615.1 of Bacteroidota bacterium. Classification (GTDB taxonomy): domain Bacteria; phylum Bacteroidota; class Bacteroidia; order B-17B0; family Aurantibacillaceae; genus Aurantibacillus. Next base: position 4,020 of record JAUXSA010000143.1, on the reverse strand, counting down.
TGAACCGTTCCATTGCCATATTTGAGTTGAGTTAGAGCTATTTGTAGAAGTGCCTGCTCCAATTAGTAGTTTGTTTTGCCATACATGCAAATCTCCATAAGGGTAGGGTACGCCAAATGAAACGTTATTCCAATTAGTGCCATTCCACCTTGCTATATTCCGACATGCCAAATTACCTATGCTATCAAATGTCCCTAATGCATAAAGCTCATTTTGATAAACGCATAAATCAGATATACTATAGCCATAAGTTATTCCTGCCCCAACGGACTGCCATGTAATACCATTCCATTTTGCTATTTGCTTTACGGGAACACCACTTATATTATTGAAAGTTCCTCCTGCATAGAGTTGACCATTATAAAAAGCAATTGCATAAATTCCACTATTTGCACCTGACCCAAATCCTGACCAAGATATACCATTCCACTTTGCAATATTTTTGCAGCCTACTGAACCTGCACTATCAAATTGCCCTGCTGCATATAATTCATTATTAAACGTTGCTAATTCATAAACATTACTTCCCGACCATGCCCCTTTTATTCCACTTCCTAATGCAGACCAAGAAGTACCATCATAAGATGCGATTTTATTCGCTGGCAATCCTCCTGCAATTGTAAAAGATCCTCCTACAATAAGTTTACTATTGTATTGGATTAAAGAATTTATGTTATTGTTAACTGTTTGTGATAAGCCCGTCCAATCCATGATTTGACTATAAGCAACATTTGTAACAATAAATAAAATAAGGATAAATAGTCGCTTCATTATTGAAATAATTTAATTTCGTCAAATGTTTCTGTATAAAGATCCATTTCTAAAGCATGATATTCTTGTAGTAATTTTAGGGTTGAAATTTTTTTATTGGTTCTTAAAATAAAAGTCAATTTATTTGAATTTGGGGAAACGTTTGTAGCATACAATTCAAACGTTGGAGTGTCTAGAAAATGTTTCAGAGGACAGGTTTTTACTAAAGTATCTTCTTTTAAGTTATTAATGTTTAGTCTATATATTCCATTATTATCCCACCAAAAGACATTTGCATCGTTGTTATCAAAAGTCAAATTATTATAGTTATAACTTCCATATCTAATAGTTGTTTCAGTGCCTGTATTTAAATCTTTTAAAAATAATTGGTAGTTTGGACTTTTCTTTAATACAATTTTATTAGAGTTTGAACTTATGCCAACAATTCCATCGTAACCATTGATACTGTCAAGTTTTACACCGAACTTATTCACGATCATTAATCTGCTTGGTGTATTCCCAAAGCCTTCTTGTGTGTAGAATATTCTATCTCCTGTATAATCCCATCGCGGAAAATTACAGAACGAATTTGTTAGCTTAATTAAGCTATCACCGTTGGCTTTTATTTTATATACACAAAAGTTAGCTTTACAATAGGTTAACCAACCAAATTTATTTATGCTCGGCATTGTATAAACGCTTTTATCTATTGATTTGGTAACCTTAGTTTGCCGATTATAAAGATACATTTCATTGTAATAATTCTTGCTTTTCACAATATAAATAACCTCATCAGAATTTATAGGGTTGTATAAAATTTTTTGCACGTCCTTATCCTTATCTGCGGTCGTATCTTGCCAACCTATTACAGGCTGTGTTAAAGAACTATCACAAACAAATATATATCCGGACGAAGAAAAACCTCCGCCTGGATATATATCCTTATCTTTTTTACATCCGAAAAAAGAAACAATTAAAACATTAAAGAGGATTAATCGAAATTTCATTTAACATAAATTTACTGCTTAATAACTTTTTGTCTGTAAACTAAGCCTTTAGTATCAAAGATATTTAAAATATAAACTCCATTTGTTAAATCACTCATATTTATTTTAATAGTGTTATCTCCATATTGAGCCTTATATATTCCTGTTTTAACCTGTTGTCCAATAATATTAAATGCTTTATAAGTTAATGTTTCAGATTCCTTTGAATTAAAACTTACTTCATATTGTCCATTATTAGGATTTGGGAATAAAGAGAAATTTTTGCTTATACTTTCAACCTCTTTTACACCAATTGTACCTGATGGATCATAAGTATAAAGTGAAAATGCACTTTTGCATTGTACTTGTGGATAAGGCATATAAATATTGTAGTCAAGGTTGTGATAATAATATGTCTTTAAAACCGCAGAGGTACCATTATAAGAAACTATTTTGCAATGATATGGTCTATCAGTAACAATATCCGAAGAATCTCTTGTACCATAACTTTCTTTAAATAAAGGCCATGCACCAATAACTTGTTCGTTTGGCGGTAAAGAATAATTTAAAGTTGTAGTTAATTCATATACATCAGTAGTGTAAGTTCCTGCCGGAATAGCATTATAAGATGGCCATGCCATCATTAGACCACTGTGAACTAATACACTAGTTCTAGAGTTGGAAGTTGAGAAATGTGTTTCATCAATATGACGAATTTTGTAGAAATTCTTCTTTATTTTATCAAGAGCTTGATTAACATTTATTCTTCCCCAACCAGAAACAGTATCATATCCCGTTATTTCAGAATAGGTACTTGATATTAAATCTACACAAGTTTTTTCCAATATGTTTTCGCAGTCTTCATGAACCAAATTATCCCATGTTGGTGTCACCGTATTTACATAACTCATCATTAATGCTACCGCTCCTGCTACATGAGGCGCTGCAAAGGACGTACCGTGTCTAAAATCGTAATAACCGCTTGGACTCAGTGTTTTAACTAAGCTATCCGTACCTGGTGCTAAAAAATCAATATTACCCCAAGTGCCAGACGATAAAACTGAATTAACGGTTTGTATAGAATGGTGTCCATCTTCACCTGTTGAACCTACGCTCATTGTTGTTTCTTCAGAATAATCAGCTGGATATGCATTATAACCAAGATTGATATTACCTTTTGATGATATCATTGCGACACCATTACGGTTTGCAAAATTCATTTGAGGCACTATTACATGAGCACCTATTGTTACAGTATTTATATATGATGATTGTAAAATGATACTTAAATTCATAACATCAAGACCTAATCCTCCCGAATTTGTGCCCATTGCTCCTTTCGCAATTGCATTTGCAATATTGGTTTGAATTCCTGTAACGCTTGAATTAACGCAGTACATATCGTACATAGTTACGCCTTGCTTATTAATAGACTTATCACCTCCTGCAATCCCAGCAATCCCTGTATTATTATTTCTGACAGCTCCAATAATTCCGGCAACTGCTGTGCCGTGATCTTGACTATCCCAATTACTTGAAACTGGAACCCCTTGGTTTATATAAAAATCCCAAGAGGTAAAAGGAACTCCAGAAAAATCAGGATGTTGGTCATATACGCCTGTGTCAAAAATACCAACTTTAATATTTGGTTCTCCAGTAGTTATTGCCCAAGCGGAATCACAATTTATATTCACGTTTGTATATCCCGGTACTGTATGTAATGAACCTTGTAAAGTATAGTAAGGGTCATTTGCAGCAAGAACTGATGAAGAAGTTGATTTTAATACCAATGGTTTTGGAGTTGATGCGGTTTCTAAAATTCCATTTATATCAGACCAATATACATCAGGTTTTATTGTTTGAATTAATGTCGATGATGAAACAGCGCTCATAGTTGAAGGCAAAGTCACTAATAACTCAGTATAAAAATCAGGTACTTTAATATAATTACCTGTTCTTGATAATGAAAGTGAATCTGCTTGAGTAAAATCAAAAATTTTGCGAGTTTCTAACAAAGCTGCATTTACTAAACCACCACCACCACTAAGGGCGCTAGAAAGTTTTGTAACTGTACTATCATGAACGAAATCACTTAAAATGCCAAAAGTGAATTTTTTATCATTTATAGTGTCTAATCTTAAAGATTGTTTATCAAATTTTACAATAACTTCATTTCCCACGTATTTTACACCTCCTGAAAGAGTTGCAGTAGGTTGTGAGATATTTCTGTATTGATATTTAATAGTAATATTATTGTCAACTCCTGCACTGTATGTTCTTGCGG